>NZ_JBLFJW010000001.1:0-346209 GCF_047713085.1 Pantoea sp. sgz302252 | reverse complement strand
TGCGGACCAGGTGGTCTTCAGGGACCAGTTCATCGAGGGTGATGGTTTCAAACTGGTACTGCTGCGGGGAGAGTTCTCTGAGCATGGCGGTCAGTCCATTAATTGTACTGACCCTATTAGATCAAAGTCCCGGCCTTTCGACCAGGACTTTGTCAGCAGTCTGAAGGGTCTGTACAAAGTACAGACCCTTTTCAGAATATGGCGGTGAGGGGGGGATTGACTCGCTGCGCTCGCCCTTCGGGCAGCCCATCCGCAAGCGGCTGGTCTGTCCAACTGGCTGAAGCCAGTTGTCGAACCCCGGTCGGCGGTTCTCATCCCCCCTGTCGGGCAGAAAATGCAAATAAAAATGCCCAGCTGTTAACTGGACACTCTTATTAAATATGGCGGTGAGGGGGGGATTCGAACCCCCGATACGTTGCCGTATACACACTTTCCAGGCGTGCTCCTTCAGCCACTCGGACACCTCACCATATTGTCTTTCCAGCATCGCTGGAACGGGCGCTAATGTAGGAAAAAGCGTAACTTGCGTCAATCATCTTTTTTAAAAAAGGGTTCGATAAGACAAACTTCAACCAATTTGCTTTCGGATTAATCGTCATTCGCTTTTTTTGTGATCAGCCGCTTGTTTCCCCGAACACACTTTAAAATTTGCTATGCTGATAACCCACTACAAAACAATCAGAAAAATGCGCCCGGTTCCTGCACTGAGAGGCGCTATTAAGAGGAGTTTGTCATGGAGATTATCTTTTACCACCCGACATTCGACACCGCATGGTGGATAAACACCCTGGAGAAACAGCTTCCCGGGGCGAAGGTTCGTGAGTGGAAACCTGGCGATAATAAGCACGCGGACTACGCCCTCGTTTGGCATCCCCCTGTGGAGATGTTGCAGGGGCGCGACCTGAAAGCGGTATTCGCATTAGGGGCCGGTGTGGACTCCATTCTCAGCAAGCTTAACGCTCACCCGGAAATGCTACCGTTGTCGATCCCTCTGTTCCGCCTTGAAGACACGGGCATGGGGCTGCAGATGCAGGAATATGCGGTGAGTCAGGTGCTGCACTGGTTCCGCCGTTTTGACGATTATCAGGCACAGAAGCTGGAAACTCGCTGGCAGCCGTTGCCGGATTATCAACGTGAAGACTTCACTATTGGGATTATGGGCGCGGGCGTGCTGGGCGGGAAAGTTGCGGAAAGCTTGTTGCAGTGGGGATTCCCGGTGCGCGTCTGGAGCCGCAGCCCTAAAGCGTGGCCTGGCGTGACCAGTTTTGCCGGGCAGGAACAACTGGGTGAGTTTCTCTCCGACACTCGCGTGTTGATCAACCTGCTGCCGAATACGGCGGAAACTGCGGGCATTATCAACCATTCGCTGCTTGAGCAATTAAAAGATGAGAGCTATGTGCTGAACCTGGCGCGTGGTATTCATGTTAATGAAGACGATTTACTGCGTGCGCTGGAAAACGGCAAGCTCAAAGGCGCGATGCTGGATGTGTTCAGTCGCGAACCTTTACCCGTTGAAAGCCCGCTGTGGCGTCATCCTCGGGTGGCAATGACACCGCATGTTGCGGCAGTGACTCGCCCTCAGGAAGCTATCGAGTACATCGCCAAAACGATCACCCGCCTGGAGCAAGGCGAGGCAGTCACCGGGCAGGTCGACAGGACCCGCGGCTACTGATTCAAACCCGGCCTGGCCGGGTTTTTCGCTAATAAAGGCCTGGTATTCCTGCTATGCTTGGGTTTAAACCCAGAGAGGAGAATGTGATGTATCCTGTTGACCTGCATATGCATACCGTCGCCAGCACCCACGCCTACAGCACCCTTCATGACTATATCGCCGAAGCAAAACGCAAAGGGATCAAGCTGTTTGCCATTACCGATCATGGCCCGGATATGGCGGATGCGCCGCATTACTGGCATTTCGTCAATATGCGTATCTGGCCGCGAATGGTCGATGGTGTGGGCATTCTGCGCGGTATTGAGGCCAATATTAAAAATACGCAGGGTGACATTGATTGTACTGGCCCGATGCTGACGGCCCTGGATTTTATCATTGCCGGTTTCCATGAGCCTGTTTTCCCGCCTCAGGATAAAGCCACGCATACTGAAGCGATGATCGCGGCTATCGCCAGCGGCAATGTGCATATGATTAGTCATCCGGGTAACCCGAAATTCCCGATTGATATTCAGGCGGTGGCGCAGGCTGCGGCAAAATATCAGGTGGCGCTGGAGATCAACAACTCCTCGTTTATATCTTCACGTCCGGGCAGCGAGAATAATTGCCGGGCCGTTGCCGCGGCGGTGAAGGAAGCGGGCGGCTGGGTTGCGCTTGGCTCTGATTCGCATACCGCCTTTACACTTGGTGAGTTTACCGAGTGTCGAAAAATTCTGGATGCTGTCGATTTCCCGGAAGACCGTATTCTCAACGTGGCGCCACGCCGTTTCCTGAATTTCCTGGAATCCCGCGGTGTGCCACCTATCGCTGAATTTGCTGAACTGTAATTGTCTTGATGGAATAAATGAATGAACGAGTTTTCAATTCTCTGCCGCGTGCTGGGTTCGCTTTACTATCGTCAGCCGCAGGACCCGCTGCTGGTGCCGTTGTTTACCCTGATTCGCGAAGGTAAGCTCGCCGCAAGCTGGCCACTGGAGCAGGACGAGCTGCTGGAGCGTCTGCAAAAGAACTGTGATGGGCAGCAACTGGCGGCGGATTACAACGCGCTGTTTGTTGGTGATGAGTGCAGCGTATCGCCCTACCGCAGCGCCTGGGTTGCAGGTGCGACGGAAGCTGAAGTCCGTAGTTTCCTTTCCTCAAGAGGAATGCCTTTGAGCGACACCCCTGCGGATCATATCGGCACTCTGCTGCTGGCGGCTTCCTGGCTGGAAGACAACTCGGCGGAAGATGAAACAGAAGCTGTCGATACGCTGTTTGCCGATTACCTGCTGCCATGGGTGGGCACTTTCCTCGGTAAAGTGGAAGCTCATGCGACGTCTGTATTCTGGCGCACGATGGCGATCTTAACCCGCGAAGCTTTGCAGGCGATGTGGGATGAACTGCAGGAAGAATCAGCTGAGTAACGTGATGTGCATCACGTTGTAAATGTAACGATGCAGTTATCGTTGCAAATACTGTGCTCGTGATCTCATTCATTGGCCGCACATCTGCTATGATGCGCACCATGAACTTACTTCTCTCTCTCGCACTGACAACAGGCATTCTCTCCGGATTATGGGGATGGGTTGCCGTGTCTCTCGGCCTGCTCAGCTGGGCCGGTTTTTTGGGCTGTACCGCTTACTTTGCCTGTCCGCAAGGTGGCTTGAAAGGGCTGGCTATCGCGTCTGCGACCGTGATGAGCGGAGTGATTTGGGCGCTGGTGATCATTCATGGTAGCGCGCTGGCTCCGCACCTTGAGATTTTCAGTTATGTGATGACCGGGATCGTGGCGTTTCTGATGTGTTTGCAGGCACAGCAAGTGCTGCTGTCGTTTGTGCCAGGCACGTTTATCGGCGCTTGCGCCACGTTTGCAGGGCAGGGTGACTGGAAGCTGGTGGTGCCGTCGTTGGTACTGGGGCTGGTGTTTGGTTACGCGATGAAAAATAGCGGGCTGTGGCTGGCGACGAGAAGCGCGCGAAGAGAGTCAGCTGGCGATGCTGTTAAACAGTAATTGGCCGGAAATAAAAAAGCGTAGCTCGTGAGCTACGCTTCAGACTGCTGACAAAGAAGGAAAAAGCGTGGTTTTTCCTTCTTTGTGGTGAGCAGCCGAAAATCAATAAATTGATTTTCCTTGTTTTTTATTCGATACCCTATGACAGATCTCATTCGTTAGAGGTTTGTCATCACTCTCAAGCGTAGCTCGTGAGCTACGCTTCAGATTGCTGACAAAGAAGGAAAAAGCGTGGTTTTTCCTTCTTTGTGGTGAGCAGCCGAAAATCAATAAATTGATTTTCCTTGTTTTTTATTCGGTACCCTATGACAGATCTCATTCGTTAGAGGTTTGTCATCACTCTCAAGCGTAGCTCGTGAGCTACGCTTTTTTTTGCTCAAAAATCAGGATTCCGGCGGTGAAGCCATATCACGGTATTTCGCTAGAACCGGGCTGTTAATATCGGCTTTGTTTTGCAAATCCCACAGGCCTCGCTCAATGCCATCATTGACCAGGTAAATAACGCCCGTTTCAATGGCGGACATCAGGCACAGCATTACAGGTTCGTTCGAGGTATAACCCACTTCACCTTCCAGCAGACGCTGGTAATCAATGAAGCGGAAGACCCCGGCCTGCACTTCATAAGACAAGATGGTTTTGCTGGTATTGACCGAAGAGAGGACTTCGCCAGTGGCAACGTTAATGACGCGCAGGTTTACGGCTATCTGATCAAGCTGGTATTGGGTATCGGCACCGATGCCGAAATAGCGGGCGCCAATCCCCCCCGATTTCACATTACTTTCATAGCCGATAATAGAGCCTTCAATAATAACGTTGGCGGAACTCAACGCCTGCAACGGTGCCCGGTTATTGGCACCCACATTGCCATTCTCCTGAGCCGCACGAATAATTTTGCGTTCGTTAAGCAGATTCTGTAATCCCTGGCGTTCCAGCGGGATAAACCATTTCGAATCTTTTAACGCAGTCACCAGCATGGCGGTGGCACTTTGCGGTACGGCCGTTGAGAAGTTACTGGCCGGGTAAGGTTTAAATTGCCCGGTTTCGTCCTGAATATTGTAGACGGAGACATAAAGCTTACCGGCAGGAGTCGGTAAATGAGTCAGATCACGGTAGCTTTGTGCCCTCGGCATCAACGTCGGTTTTGCAGCCTCTTTCGGCGGGGCGGTCAGACAGCCACTGAGTAAGATGACCACCAGAAGTACAAATAAACGTTTCATGATTATCTTCCTGTTAGGTCAGTGACTATTGGTCGCCACCCGTGGTCTGCAAACCGGAGACCTGGATGGTTGACGTTTTACCGGTGCTTCTGTCGGTCACGTTTAAGGTGAGCTGGCCATTGCTGTTCTGAATATCAACAATAAAGTCATTGGTCACCAGACGGCCCGGCTTACCGGTAGCCACGTTCCCCAGCAATCCGCTGAGCAGCTGTGACTGGATGGCAGACGTGAAGTTATCCAGGGCGGATGTCTGTGTAAAACCATCACTCCCACCAGGCGCTTTATAGGAATTCTGCGCCTGAGCTTCATTTAGCAAAAAAGAGCCATTATTCGGGTTTCCACCAAAATTAGGGTTAACGAACTGGAATACCATATTTCCGGCCCAACTTGCTGGTGTAATCAATGCGAGCAAAACAACAGTACAGGCGATGCGCATGATTGCCTCCACCTTCTATGTTTAAAATTCATCGTGTGCCAGATCGTCCGTTTTTAATAACGACTGGTCGATTTGGCGTTTGTTAATATTCTCTTGCGTAATCTGTAGTGCTGCGTCTACGGTCTTGTCAAAATTCCGTTTAATCGGGAATAAAAATGTTTGAAACATAATATCCTGATTAACGGTAATGGTTATCCAGCTTCCCCAGCGAGCGCTGGGTCTTTCATTTATCGATAAATTTTCTCGGGTAGTACTGGCCCATTTGTCGGTAAAGGCACGATAGAAATCATGCCCCACCGACGATACAGTATGGTCGGCCACGATACCCGGTATTTCCACTTCTGGGCCAGCATGCACAGAAGGCGCAAGCAGTAGCAGGTTTGCTAATGCAAGCCAACACAGGGAACGTTTCATTTTGGTACGCCTGTTAACTAACGCCTGAGATTATCATTGGCCCATGAGACGGCCTGGGTCCTGTTTTTTACGGCTAGCTTTTTGAAAAGATTGTACAGATGGGTTTTGACGGTGTTTTCGCTGATAAATAGCGAGCGGGCAATTTCAATATTCGATGCGCCGACCCGCAATTTATTCAGGATTTCCCGTTCTCGCTGCGTCAGCATTGCGCTCTCCGCATTGTTGTAACGGTAATTTCCAGAATGGGTAATCAAATAGCTGGCGAGTTTATGCGAGAAATAGCACTCGCCATGCATAATCATGCTTAATCCTTCAATCAGGCGAGTTTCCGTTTCATTGTTATAAAAAACACCGTTAATGTGTGGCCAGTTTTCGATATCCTTGAAAGGGTACTCTTCGGGTGTATTGAGCAACACCAGTTTCATCCCATTGTTTTTACGGCCAAGATTTTCTTGCCAGTGTCCGATCAGCCTTTTATCTGCTTCCATCATATCGAAGATCATAATGCTATCAGGCAAAGCTTCTTCGCTAACGCGATGAATATTTTGTACTTTCCCTGATATATCCAGTGTCGATTTTAAATATTGTAAAAGCGCGCTGGCTTGTAATGATGGTTTAGTCACAAGGACGAGCGTACTGCCTAAACTATGGACTTCATTTAACATGATGAAACTCCACTGTTTTCTAGCAGCTAACAGTTTCCCCTAAATAGGGGTTCCAGAAGTACTGAGAGGCTGCATTGCTGTGTATACGTGAAAGTCAAAGCCCCAAATGGGGAAAAAATCAATAAGACAATACTTGCTACTTCTGATTTCAATCTAGTCATTACCAATCTTTAAGCAAGATCAAACACTGTAACATAATGTAACTCAGAATTTTAAAATGTAATAACTGGCTGGGTTCGACAATTAGAAATGATGATAAAGTTGTACATGCTAATAAATATGCATCAATTTAATTAATCACACAAATGTGCTATCGCTATAATAATTAAGGGATATATTATTGGCATGGTGCGTTTGCAAATCTTGCATATAATACTCACCTCTGTAACGGTTTTTTCTCTGAAAAAAGTTAAGTAAATGAGATCGTGATCCCCATCTTTACGATTGGTTTTTTCCGTCAACGTTAAACACATTGATTTATAAGCTTATCCAGATTTCGAGATATGTTCTTATAATAGAAACAGATTTATTTTTATTTAAAGACGGGGACATACGGTAAAACTCATACTTAGGAATGATCCGAAAAAATTAAAATCAACCTTGCGGGTGACACCTTTTAATTTTGGTCAGCAACATACTGTTCATCATAACGTCGCATTAACAAGAGCCGCGGCGTTATTTAACATGAAATGAAGTTACCAGGATTCAAGCGGGTGGAACATGAACAAGAAAATCGTTTTTCTTTCGTTATCACTGCTGGCGATACCTGGATTTGCAGCTGCATCGGGTTATGATCTGGCCGGTTCAGAATATAATCTGGTTGCCAACGGGCTAAACCTGAATACCTCAAATGAAAACGCCATTGTTAATCAGCGAGGATACGGGAATGGCACGAATGTTCTGCAGGGGGGTGATCATCAAATAGCCGTTGTTTCTCAACGAGGTAACGGTAATCAGTCTGATGTTTCGCAATCCGGTGGGTACAATCTGGCTTATGTAGAACAGGCCGGAAATAGTAATGATGCAGATATTAGCCAATCTGGCTATGGTAATGCGGGCATAATTATCCAACGAGGTTCAGGTAATCATGCCAGTATTTCTCAACAGCAGTCCGTAGGTAGTAGAACAGTTATTGTGCAGAACTCGTCGCAAATGTCTGTGCGTGTTATTACGCACTAATAAATTGCGAACGAACACTATCAAGCCAATGGGGGTTTTATGAAACTGATTAAATTATCTGTTCTTGCAATGGTGATTGTATCCGGTAGCGCATTCGCCACACTTCAATTCCCGGATAGCGAAACAACCAATATTTATCAGGCAGGCTACGGTAACGGCGCTAACGTGCTTCAGGGCGACTCTTACAAAGGTACAGTCAATATTACTCAGAACGGGGTGAATAACCTGGCTGGGGCTAACCAAATTGGCGCAAATCCAGCCATCTTCGGTTTGGGTTCCGGCAGTGAGATTAACGTGAATCAGACTGGCGCAAATAACGTTTCTTACAACGCACAATCAGGCGACAGTTCAAAAATCAACGTCACTCAGGCTAACTTCGGTGGGGCAGGTAACTACTCCAACGTGAGCCAGAGTGCTGATAACTCAGCGGTTAACGTGACCCAATACGGTAACGCTAACTGGGCGAACGTTAATCAGTACTGATTAACCGTTCTTGAACTATAAAAAAACAGGGCCTGTGCCCTGTTTGAGAGTGATGACAAACCTCTAACGAATGAAGATTTGTCATAGGGTGCCTAATAAGAAACAAGGAAAATCAATTTATTGATTTTCGGCTGCTCACCACAAAGAAGGAAAAACCACGCTTTTTCCTTCTTTGTCAGCAGTCTGAAACAGGGCCTGTGCCCTGTTTTTTTTATGGGAGGAAGAGATGAACACCTTACTTATTGCCGCCGTGCTGACCAACAGCATCGCTTTTAATGTGACGCATCAGGGCGACATGTACACCATCACGCCGCAGGTGACGGTCACGCAACCTTGCCAATGTCAGGTCAATATCCAGACCGTTCGAGAGGGGTCTGGTGGCACCAGCAACATCCAACAGAGTAAAACGTTAAAGTTACCCGCTAATCAACCGATAGAAGTATCACGTATGCAGTTAACTATTTCCCCGAGCGACACAGTGAAAGTGGTGGTGACGTTAACAGACGGGCAGGCACTGCATCTGTCTGCACAGTGGCCATCTGCGGAAAGGACATAGCAACTCATCAGGGTGACTGGCGAGATTTCATCCTTGTGACTACTTTTATATTAAGGGTTTACAGTGTCGTGAAAGACCACACGGTGCAGGGCAACGTGTGCCTCACTCTCTCAGGGATGAATCTATTCCACGGAGTTACGCGATGAAAACCTTAACTAAACAGGCGTTATCCCTCGTTTGTTTTACCGCGGCCTTCTTTTCAGGCAGCGCACTGGCGACTTCTTCAACGACACAAGGCGGTGTGATTCATTTTGTTGGGGCTATCGTTGAAGATCCCTGTAATATCGCCGCTAACACCCGGCATATTGCGATGAGTTGTTATCGCGCCGGACAGGTTAAAACCTCTACTATTTCTTATCAGCAAGCCAGCACTGGAAAACCAGTCGACAACGATGTGGCTGCCATCTCTATGCATTATCTCAACACAGAGAAAACGCTGGGGATCGTGATGGTAGATTACAAATAACCCATTCTCTTTTCTCCGTTTCCCCCTGCTATTAGCTAAGCTTGAGTCACAGTGGCGCTTTAGCAGGGGGATGGAGACATTGCACGGTCATTACGACAGCCCGGCGCCAGAGAAGCGCCTTGCGGATTCATTAGGTTCCGCAGAGCTTCTCTCAGCGGATGTGTGCGGGATTCATACGCTCGAAGACAGCCTTGAGGCGTTTGCCGCACGCTACGAGCTTGCCCGTTTAGCGGCGCATACGCTCGATGTTCAGTACTATATCTGGGAAAACGATATTTCCGGGCGACTGTTGTTTCAGGCATTGCTGGCTGCGGCCGATCGCGGTGTACAGGTGCGATTGCTGTTAGATGACAACAATACCTCCGGGCTGGATGACATTCTGCAACGGCTCGATTCACACCCTTTGATAGACGTTCGTCTGTTCAATCCTTTTTCGTTTCGCACGCTGCGCATGCTGGGGTATGTGACCGATTTCGCGCGGCTGAACCGGCGTATGCACAATAAAAGTTTTACTGCAGATGGCGAGGCGACCATCGTTGGTGGTCGAAATGTGGGAGATGCCTATTTTGGCATTGGTGAGGAGCCGCTGTTCACCGATCTTGATGTGCTGGCGGTGGGGGCAGTGGTCGATGAAGTCGTGGAAGACTTTGAGCGCTACTGGCAGTGTGACTCGGTTTCTCCGTTGAAACATGTGTTGTCCGGTGAGGATGTTGACCACAACAACTCGCTTGTTGATTCGCCTGAGCAAAAGATTGCAGCCGAGCGATTTCTGGCACGGTTGGCGACAACGACTGTGATGCAGCGGATGGCGCACGGGGATTTACCGTTTATCCGCGCCAGAACAAAAATGCTGAGCGACGATCCGCGAAAAGGCGAGGGGAAAGCCACGCCGCGAATGCTGTTGCCTGAACGCTTGCGTAGCGTGATGGGCACACCCCAATCGCACATTGATATTATTTCCGCTTATTTTGTTCCCGGTCGAGCGGGTGTTGCACTTATCCTGCAATTGGTTCGCAAGGGCGTGAAGGTCGCTATTTTGACCAATTCTCTGGCGGCTAACGATGTGGCGGTAGTGCACTCGGGGTATGCTCGCTGGCGCAAGAAGCTGCTGCGCCATGGGGTTGAGTTGTATGAGCTTAAGCCCACCAATAACGCCAGACCGGGCTTGCACGATCGCGGGCTGACGGGGAATTCGGGTTCCAGTTTGCATGCCAAAACGTTCAGTATTGACGGCCAAAAAGTGTTTATTGGTTCGTTTAATTTTGACCCGCGCTCGGCGTTACTGAATACCGAGATGGGACTGGTTATCGACAGTGAACATCTTGCCCGGCGTATTCATCACCGCTTTTTACACAGCCAGCGAAACGCCGCATGGCAGTTGCGCTTATCACGATGGGGAAAAATTCGCTGGATTGATCGGGAAGAAGGGGGCGAGAAAGTGCTGAAGAAAGAACCTGAAGTGAAGCTCTGGCGGCGTTTTCTTGTTCAACTGGCTTATTTGCTGCCGGTCGAGTGGTTGCTGTAATCGGGCTGCCTGAGCAACCCGGTTGATATTTACTGTGCGGAAGGCTGGGCTTGGGTTTACGGGTGTTGAGGTTTACCGGAAAAAAGGAATCGCAGCAGCGGCACGCGAAGATGCAGTTCATACAGCACAATGGCAATACCGACCACAAATACCAGGCCGGTGATAAAGCCCAGCGTGTTGGACTGAATCGCTGGCGTTATCCATGCGCCGTACAGCAGCGTCAGCGGGTGGTGTACCAGATAGATGAACAGCGAGGCGTTCACAAAATAGGTCACCCGGCTCGATTTGAAATTCAGCATCCGGTGGCCAAAGGCGAACACCACATTGACCATCCACAGGCCAAGCACCATGGTAATCACGTATTCCGTTTCATACATCCAGGCATCGCCAGAACCGTATTGCTGATTCAGACGGTAAGCGACAAACCCCAGTACCGCGCCTGCCATGCACCACGGTGACGGCGTGGTAAACAAGTCTTTCAGGCGAGGGTTCACAAAGGCCAGCGCGCCCAGAATAAAGAAGGGCAGATAAAACAGCGTTTGCATCACCACAAAATTGAACAGGCCATCGCTAAGAATCGGCGGGTAGACCATAAATAAGGTGCGACGAATCATCGCATAGCAAACGCCGAGTGCTAAAAACAGCACGGTCAGCTTGCCCATATTCACGTTATCAAAGAACGCGACAAGGGAGGCCTGCTGCCGCTTCTTAATCCAGCGAAACAGCGCCAGACCGACCGTAGTCAGCACAACCAGTACCAGCAGGAACCACAAATGGGAAACGAGCTCCCAGGCCAGCGTATTGTACTTGTCGTAGAAAGAGAGCGAGTGCCAGGCTTCGGTCTTGCCTTTCACATGCTGCAGCATTAAAAATTGCGGCACCGTCAGCAGAGGAATGGCTGTCAGCATCGGGATACCCACACGCTCAACGCGAACCTTCCACCACTTCTTCATCGGGTAGCGCAAAAAAAGCATGTAGGAGAAATAGCCGGAAATGACGAAAAACACCTGCATGCGGAAGGAGTGAATAAAATCGTTAAACAGCGTCAGCCACCAGGAAGGCTCCGCGCTGTTGACATGCCAGGTATGGCTGGAATAGATAAGCGAAATGTGAAAAGGGATCCCCAACAGCATCAGCCAGGCGCGAATGGAGTCGAGGAAATATTCACGTTGTGCGGGTACTTTATTCATAAATTCAAGGAATTCTCAGACTAATCGTCTTATCGCAAAATGCGACAAAGGTTACATTCGCAGCAACCCTACACGAAGTCCGGGAACCTGTCTCCAGGATAAGCACGCAAAGTGCAACCAGTGATAACGAGTTGTTTACGCAACAGGCTACTGAGCCGAACAAAATAGGGATTATGTTGTCGGATTGCTTGAGTTTCCATTAAAATGGATTGGATCGATTTAAGCACACAAAGGGGGAAGTGCTTACTAATTATGAAAAATAAACCACAGATGATGAAACTGCGTTGGTTAGGCGCAGCCGTAATGTTGTCCCTGTGTACTTCATCTGCATGGGCTTTTAGTATTGATGATGTAGCGAAGCAGGCTCAATCGCTTGCTGGTAAGGGCTACGAAGCACCAAAAAGTAACCTGCCCTCTGTTTTCCGCGACATGAAATATGCGGACTATCAGCAAATTCAGTTCAACCACGACAAAGCTTACTGGAGCAACGTTAAGACTCCGTTCAGGCTCGAATTCTACCATCAGGGGATGTATTTCGACACGCCGGTCGCCATCAACGAAGTGACCGCCACGTCCGTGAAGAAAATCAAATACAACCCGGATTACTTCAATTTTGGCAGCGTCCAGCACGATAAAGACACCGTGAAGGATTTAGGCTTTGCCGGCTTCAAAGTGCTGTATCCGATCAACAGCAAAGATAAAAACGACGAAATCGTCAGCATGCTCGGAGCCAGCTATTTTCGCGTACTCGGCCAGGGTCAGGTTTATGGCCTGTCTGCCCGTGGTCTTGCGATTGATACCGCGCTGCCGTCTGGCGAAGAGTTTCCGCGTTTTCGCGAGTTCTGGGTTGAGCGTCCAAAGCCAACCGATAAGCGTCTGACCATTTATGCGCTGCTGGATTCACCGCGTGCGACCGGAGCGTACCGTTTCGTGATTATGCCGGGCCGCGATACCGTGGTGGACGTGCAGTCTAAAGTTTACCTGCGCGATAAAGTCGGCAAACTGGGTGTTGCGCCGCTGACCAGCATGTTCTTGTTCGGGCCGAACCAACCGTCTCCAGCCACCAACTTCCGTCCTGAACTGCATGACTCCAATGGTCTGTCGATTCATGCTGGCAATGGTGAGTGGATCTGGCGTCCGCTGAACAACCCGAAACACCTGGCAGTCAGCAGCTATGCGACTGAAAATCCGCAAGGCTTTGGCCTGCTGCAACGCGGCCGTCAGTTCTCTCGTTATGAAGATCTCGACGATCGTTACGATCAGCGTCCAAGCGCGTGGATCACCCCGAAAGGCGACTGGGGTAAAGGTAAGGTGGAGTTAGTTGAAATTCCAACTAACGACGAAACCAACGATAACATCGTGGCGTACTGGACTCCGGATCAGCTGCCGGAAGCCGGTAAAGAGATGAACTTCAAGTACACCATCACCTTCAGCCGTGATGAAGATAAACTGCATGCGCCGGATAATGCCTATGTCATGGATACTCGTCGTTCAACGGGTGATGTCAAACAGTCGAACCTGATCCGTCAGCCGGACGGCACCACGGCGTTTGTTGTCGACTTCACTGGCGCAGACATGAAAAAGCTGCCGCAGGATACGCCGATGACCGCTCAGACCAGCATTGGCGACAACGGGGAAATCGTGGACAGCAATGTTCGCTACAACCCGGTGAGCAAAGGCTGGCGTTTGACGCTGCGCGTGAAAGTGAAAGATGCGAATAAAACGACAGACATGCGTGCTGCGCTGGTCAATGGCGATCAGACGCTGAGTGAAACCTGGAGCTATCAGCTACCTGCCAATGAATAAGATAAACGACTACATCGATGCCATGCCGCTCTCAGAGACTGAGAAAGCGGCATTGCCGACCACGGATTTTCGTGCTCTGCATCAGGCGCTGGACACCGATCACAGGGCCGTCGCGCGTGAAGATGATTCACCGTTGGCCTCGGTTGAAAGCCGCCTGAAACAAGCCTGGCCCGATTCGCTGGCCGACGGTCAGTTGATGAAAGACGATGAAGGTCGCGCGCAGCTGGAAGCCATGCCGAAAGCGACGCGTTCCTCCATGTTTCCGGACCCGTGGCGTACTAACCCGATTGGGCGCTTCTGGGACAGAATGCTGGGGCGTGAGGTTGAACCTCGCTATCTGTCACGTCTGACTCGGGAAGAGCGTGAGCATGAAGCCAAATGGCGTACCGTCGGGACTATCCGCCGCTACATCCTGCTGGTGCTGACGCTGGCGCAGACTGTTGTCGCTACCTGGTATATGAAAACCATTCTGCCTTACCAGGGTTGGGCGTTAGTGAATCCGCTGGACATGCGCGGTCAGGATCTGTGGGTTTCCTTTATGCAGCTCCTGCCGTACATGCTGCAAACTGGGATCCTCATCCTGTTCGCCATCCTCTTCTGTTGGGTTTCTGCAGGGTTCTGGACAGCCTTAATGGGTTTCCTGCAACTGCTGATCGGCCGCGATAAATACAGCATTTCAGCCTCCACCGTCGGTGATGAAGCGCTGAATCCTGAGCATCGCACCGCGCTCATCATGCCCATCTGTAACGAAGACGTGGACCGCGTATTTGCGGGCCTGCGTGCGACGTGGGAATCGGTCAAAGCCACCGGCAACCATAAGCATTTCGATGTCTATGTGCTGAGCGACAGTTACGATCCTGATATCTGCATGCGTGAACAGAAAGCCTGGATGGAGCTGATTGCCGAAGTGCAGGGTGAAGGGCAGATTTTTTACCGTCGTCGTCGTCGTCGTGTGAAGCGTAAAAGCGGCAACATCGATGACTTCTGCCGTCGTTGGGGCAACCAGTACAGCTACATGGTAGTGTTGGATGCGGACTCCGTCATGACCGGCGACTGCCTGTGCGGTCTGGTGCGTCTGATGGAAGCCAACCCGAATGCCGGGATCATCCAGTCTTCACCAAAAGCGTCTGGCATGGACACGCTGTACGCACGTTGTCAGCAGTTTGCCACCCGTGTTTACGGGCCGCTGTTTACCGCAGGCTTGCACTTCTGGCAGTTGGGTGAATCCCACTACTGGGGTCACAATGCGATAATCCGTGTGAAACCGTTCATCGAACACTGTGCGCTTGCGCCGTTACCAGGTGAAGGGTCGTTTGCTGGATCTATCCTTTCTCACGACTTCGTAGAAGCCGCGTTAATGCGCCGTGCAGGGTGGGGCGTGTGGATTGCCTATGACCTGCCAGGCTCATACGAAGAACTGCCACCGAACCTGCTGGATGAACTGAAGCGTGACCGTCGCTGGTGCCACGGTAACCTGATGAACTTCCGTCTGTTCCTGGTCAAAGGGATGCACCCGGTCCACCGCGCGGTGTTCCTGACGGGCGTGATGTCTTATCTGTCTGCGCCGCTGTGGTTTATGTTCCTTGCGCTTTCCACCGCGCTTCAGGTGGTGCACGCGCTGACGGAACCGCAATACTTCCTGCAGCCACGTCAGCTGTTCCCGGTCTGGCCGCAGTGGCGTCCGGAACTGGCGATTGCGCTGTTTGCCTCGACCATGGTGCTGCTGTTCCTGCCTAAGCTGCTCAGTATCATTCTGATCTGGTGCAAAGGCTCGAAAGAGTTTGGCGGCTTCTTCCGTGTTACCGCTTCTTTGCTGCTGGAAGTGCTGTTCTCCGTGCTGCTGGCGCCGGTTCGTATGCTGTTCCACACCGTGTTCGTGGTCAGTGCGTTCCTCGGCTGGGAGGTGGTCTGGAATTCACCGCAGCGTGATGATGACTCCACTCCCTGGGGTGAAGCGTTCATGCGTCACGGCTCTCAGCTGCTGTTGGGCCTGGTGTGGGCGGTCGGTATGGCGTGGCTGGATCTGCGTTTCCTGTTCTGGCTGGCGCCTATCGTGTTCTCGCTGATCCTGTCTCCGTTTGTGTCGGTGATTTCCAGCCGTTCAACCGTGGGGTTGCGCACCAAGCGCTGGAAGCTGTTCCTCATTCCAGAGGAATATTCTCCACCGCAGGTTCTGAAGGATACCGACAGATTTGTTGAGCTGAACCGCGCCCGTTCGCTGGATGATGGTTTCATGCACGCGGTCTTCAACCCGTCGTTTAATGCCCTGGCCACTGCGATGGCGACAGCGCGTCACCGTAAAAGTAAGGTGCTGGAGATTGCCCGCGATCGCCACGTTGAACAGGCGCTGAACGAAACGCCGGACAAGCTCACTCGTGACCGTCGTCTGGTGTTGCTGAGCGACCCGGTGACCATGGCACGCCTGCACTACCGCGTGTGGTCTTCGCCGGAGCGTTACTCTTCCTGGGTAAATCATTACTCTGAAATAGCGCTCAATCCGTTGGCGTTGAAAACGAAGTAAATCAGCCAGTTTGTGCTTAAAATGAAAATACCGGTCAGCTGACCGGTATTTTTTTACGATGAGGTGTGTAGTGAGAGTGATTGCAGTGTGCCTGATGGCGTATTTGCTGAGTGGCTGTGGCAGCATCATCAGCCGTACTATTCCCGGACAGGGGCATGGTAACCAGTATTATCCCGGTGTGCAGTGGGATGTGCGAGACAGCGCGTGGCGCTATATCACCATCCTCGACCTGCCTTTTTCACTGGTCTTCGATACGCTGCTGCTGCCTATTGATGCTCACCACGGCCCTTACGAGTAATCAGCGCTCATCCCATTCATCGGCGGCCGTCTGACCCTCTTCAGTGTCCAGTGGCGGCTCCAGCTGATATTCACCTTCATCCCATTCATGCAGCGTATTTTCTTCAATCCACTCCTGGGTTAATTCAATCTCATCGAAATCACCGTCAAAGACGCTTTGCGCCGCTTCCCCGCTGAGCATGGGCAGGCAATCGCCGTCTTCCCCTTCGTCAGCAAAGAACTCGGCTTGCCACATGATATCGCCATCCTGCAGCACGTATTTTTGGAGATTGAATTGCTGAACGCTGGCGTCTTTCTCACCGGCGTCGGGGTTGTCGGCGATGAACTCTTCACGAGCCGCATCAATAGCTTCGTCGAGCGTGGCATACATGGTCATCTCATTCTCCCTGCGGTTTGACGTGGTTTTCAGGAAAAGAATAGACGAAGTTTACGGTTAGCAAGAAAGTTGAACCAAAAATCATCCAGATGGATTAACTGGCGAGGGTCGAATCTTCCTGGTTGCTCTCAGTCGCGGCATTGTCGCGCTGGCGTACACGACGCATACTTAGCCCGGTGTAGATGGCATTAAACAGCACCACGCCTGCGGTCACCAGGAACACGTAACGGAAGCCGTAACTGGCTGAAACTGAAGCGCCAATTAACGGGCCGGTGACATTCCCGATATCACGAAACGACTGGTTATAGCTGAAAATACGCCCGGCAATCTGGTTGGTGGCGTTATACACCAGCAGCGTTTGTACCGCGGGCAGCAAAGCGCCATCAGCCGCACCCAACAGGAAGCGTAGTAAGCCTAACTGCCACGGCGTTTGCACGAAGGACATAGGAATAAGCAGTAAGACCGAAACGATCAGGGCGGCTATCAGGATTTTTTCCGGGCCGATTCTATCGCCAAGCTTCCCCAATCGAGGAGCACTCAGCAGTGCTGCAACGCCGGGTACAGACGCAATCATCCCGCTGATAAACGCGATGTTGCTGACATTGCCAGCCAGTTCGCGGACATACAGCGTCAGAATCGGGGCAATAGACCCGGTAGCAACCTGAATAATCATCGTGGTGACAAACAGGCTCAGGACGAGTTTGGGGCTTTTCAGCGAAGTGAGGACGTCGCGGGCGTGGAGCATCTCTTTACGGGCGATGGGGACAAACTGCTCACGGATAAAGAAAAGCGTCAGTGCAAAGCATAAAAACAGCACGCTGGCGGTCATGAAAAAGACCGGACGCAAGCCGTAGTTGTCCGCCAGTAATCCCCCAGCAAGCGGGCCCAACAGCGCGCCGCTCACGCCGCCAGTCGATAACGTGCCCAGTGCCCAGCCGCTTTTATGCCGTGGGATTTGAGTCGCAATAAGCGCATTGGCATTGGGAATAAAACCGCCGAGCAACCCCAGCAGCGCGCGCAGCATCAAAAATTGCCAAATGTTCTGTGCGAAGCCCATCAGCACCATCACAATCCCCATGCCAAGAGCAGAGCGCAGCAGCATGATTTTGCGCCCTTTACGGTCAGCCAGACCGCCCCAGAAAGGGGAGGCAATAGCGGAAAACAGAAAGGTGATACTGAACACCAGCCCGGACCACATATTGAGCGCGCTGTGCCCCGTTACGCCAAGTTGTTCGACATACAGCGGCAGGAAGGGCATGACCAGGCTAAAGGCAGCGCCAGTTAAGAAACAGCCAATCCAGGCAATAGTGAGATTCCGTTTCCAGCTTATGGGGGCATCTGAGGAGAGCATAGGGGTCCGCGTAATGGCGCAAGCAATTCAAAAAAGAAGTAATAAGCAGGCTAATTATGCGCTCGCTAAACCATGAGTGCAATCAACGGCAGCGAAAGCTGAAGAGAAAAAAAGCCGTGATGGGCAAAAACTATCACGCTTCAGTCCTTGCGCGGGCGGGGTTTCGTCATCTTTCCCTGTTCTGACATAATGTGAAAATCGGAACCTCTTTTAGCGTTGTATCCCCATTATGTGGATAGGATCAAATTTATGTGTAAAGATTAGTAACGCTAATGACTCATTGCTGCAACAATGACAACGGTATTTTTACCACTATAGCCCTATTATCAGATTTTTTTTACACTACCCCCACAGAATTATTCATGTGGAAAATGCATTTTCGTGTGATATATAATTTTCATTGCTAATAGTATTATAAATGAAAACATCGATCTTATCGATCGATATTTTTTATTTATAATGTCGCGCTGTTGTGTTGTATATTTTCACCTGTTGGATGCAGGGTGATTACTCATTTTTTATTATGGTTAATAAAAAGGAATCTTATGTTTTTCCTAAACAAAAGAGCATTGATTATTTCCATGCTTTTAAGTTTTACGACGAGCGCTAATATGACGGTCTACCCTATGGTTGTTAGCCTGAATGATAAAGGTGAGGGGAGTGTTCGCTTGCTGTCCAGGACAAATGAAGTTCAGTTTATTAAAACAAAAGTTCTCAAAATAACCAACCCCGGCACGCCTGAAGAAAAAGAAGTTGATATTAATTCTAACAAGGGTGATGGGCTTGTCGTCATGCCCCCCAAACTGGCTATACCTGGTGGAAGCAGCAAGCTGGTTCGTTTCGTTGCGATGAATATCCCTGAAAAAGAAGAAATTTATCGGGTTATGTTTCAGGCTGTTCCCACTCTTGATGATGATTTATCTAAAGGCACTAAAGCTATCAGCACCGATGTCAGTGTTAATCTGGTATGGGGAATCCTGGTATCTGTCCCTCCTGCGCAGCCGAAGATTGACATTGCCTTAAGCGCTGATCATCAGCATTTGCAAAATAATGGTACCCAACGGATAAAAATTACCGAAATTGGGCTGTGCAAACAAACAGGGAATGATAAAAAGTGTGACTGGAAAAAGGATAATCGTAATATCTTCCCCGAAAAACAATACAGCTTGCCGGAGACGAAAGGGTATGTAAGGCTGGTGATTAAATATAAAGACTGGGTTAAGAAAACTTCTGATGGTGAATTGAATTTTAATCTCGGTTGAATCTAAGTAAATGTCATTGCGTAACCCATTTACATCTGACCTCCGGTATTTTACCGGGTTTGATATGACAAGTCGTTCTAAA
The DNA here is from genome assembly GCF_047713085.1 of Pantoea sp. sgz302252. Classification (NCBI taxonomy): domain Bacteria; kingdom Pseudomonadati; phylum Pseudomonadota; class Gammaproteobacteria; order Enterobacterales; family Erwiniaceae; genus Pantoea; species Pantoea sp. sgz302252. The sequence continues at coordinate 326,724 of NZ_JBLFJW010000001.1, read as the reverse complement.
TAAACTAAAGGAATAATTGTGAAAAATACATTCATAAAACCACTAACAGTAGCCGCGCTGTTTGTTGCCCTCACTGGCACTGCATCTGCCGTTCAGAAGGATATTACTGTCACGGCGAATGTTGACGCTTCGATTGATATGACGCTGTCCGATGGCAGCGCATTACCAAAATCTGTTGAAATGCAGTACATTCCGGGCAATGGCCTGTCTCCTGTTTCGATGATGACGAAGATCTGGTCGAACGCGACGACGGCTGACGCGGGTGACGTTCATTTACAACTGATTACGGACCCACAATTAATTAATAATACCGGGCCGTCAGCGAACCCAATCCCATTGAGTGTTAGCTGGGGTGGGGAAACCTTAAGCGTTGCGACGCCTATTGATATCACCGCTGCAGTGTTGTTCCCGAATGGTGCAGATGCAGCAACAACGGGTTCCATTGCAAAAGAATTACAAATTTCGCAGGCGACTAAAGGCGCGGTAGAAACCGGTATGTATCAAGGGGTAGTAAGTATTTATCTCTATCAGGATGCAGCAACAGGTGCTTAATTAATAAAATTTGAAATCAGCCAGATTATTCTGACTGATTTCAATCTCAGTGCTGTTTGTTAATATGGCAAGTATTGATAGCACCATAGATAAAATGGTGCTGTTGTTATTAAAAATAGGCGTGAATGTAATTTTATGAAAGAACAGTTTATAATTCTATTTGCGCTTTCCAGTATTCCTGTTTATGCCTCCCCTCTACATATTCCCTCAGGTTTTGAAATTCTTTCACAAGGGATGCAGGAACGTGTTGATGTGATCGTTGCCGGAAAGCATATCGGTTTTTATGATGCCATTGTCAGCCTCGACCAGGTAAAGTTTGTTGATCCAGGAAGCATCATGGCGGCACTGCCGCTTTCTTCCAGACCGGGGGATAAAGACTATGACACAATACGAAATTTGCTAAATAACTCTTTTTCACGCAATGATGTTCTCGCCTGCACAAATTCACAGCAAAGCAAAGGCTGCGGTTTTATAGACAGTAAAAGTATTGATGCAATATATGACGGTAGCGAAGGCACGATAACATTATTTATAAGAAAAGAGTGGCTACCCGCGACAACAAGAAATGATTTATATATCACCCCCACCACAAACAATGTGGTGAATGCGTTTATTCACCAGCAGGATATGAACCTGCTGGTGCAGGATGATTACAGCGATTTTTTTATTCAGGGGGCAGGAGCACTCGGTATCACTGATAACAGTTATATTGGTGGTGACTGGTCGTTTACTGCCGCTCAGAATGATGATGAGAGCGATAATAGTGCTGACTTAAACGATCTGTATTATCGCTATGATATTCACCAGCGTTATTATTCCCAGGTTGGTCGTATGGATAACCGGATGTTATTTAACAGCCAGGGCGGGAATTTTAATTTTAGCTTCTTACCTCTGGGGGCCATTGATGGCGTCAGAATCGGAACAACCCTCAGCTATCTGAATCGCGAGGTGGCAAGCCAGGGCACGCCACTGACTGTGTTGCTCACACGAAATTCACGGGTCGATGCTTACCGCAATAATCAGTTACTGGGGACATTTTATCTTTCCCCCGGCGACCAGAGCATTGATACCTCATTATTTCCCTCGGGTAGTTACAGCGTGCAGTTGCGCATTTATGAAAGCAACCAACTGGTGCGCACCGAAAATGCGCCGTTCACTAAAACGGGCTCGCTGGATGATGGCAGCCTCCACTGGTTTATCCAGGGGGGGAAAATCGCCGATTCAGAGACCAGTGAAAATGTTGCCTTTCAGATGGGGGTCCGCGTTCCCTTCACGCCTGCATTCTCTTTCACGCTCGGTGGTGCAGCGGTGGACAGCACGGCGTTCGTCGAACCCGGGGTGGATTATGCCCCGGATTTAGGCCCGGCAGGCTCGCCCAGTTTTACCGGCAGACTTTCCCGTAGCTCTGATAACGGCCACGGTGACAGCGAACAGCTAAGCTGGTCAGTCAGTAGCTGGCCATCACTTAGCATCTATCGCTATTCTTATTCAGGCGATGATTGTTCAGGCTCCGCGCAAAATGACAATAACGATTACACGCGCCAGAGTTGTTATGAGAGCATTAACACCACACTTTCAGCCAGTGTCCAGTCCTGGAACCTGATGTTGGGCTATATCCAGACGCAAAACAACGCCACTGACAGCATGCCCTGGCAACAGGATAAATCTTTCGAAGATAACCTGCTTGCACAGACCACCGAAGAATCTACCTCAAAAACCATTCAGTTCAGCGCCTCCCGAGCCTTCACCACCCAGAGCGACTGGGTTTACAGTGGCACCTTTGGGTTATTTCGTCGCGATGATGATGGCTATGACGGTATTGATAACGGTGTCTATCTTTCACTCACGCTAAGTCAGTCTCCCCGCCAGAACAGTGCCGGTAAGAGCCAGTCAACCCGCCTGAGTACCGATTACCGGGACAGCAAGAACCAGTCATCACAATTGTCATATAACGCCTCGCATTCATGGTACAGCGATCAGAATGCGCATAAAGAGCTTACCCTCGAAGCGGGAGGGATCAATACCGATACCCTGGACAGCGGATTAAGTGCCCGGCTGGAAGGGCAGTATGGCAATGTGAATGCCGCACTGACAGACAGTTATGATAATGAATATAACAAGCACACTACCGCATTCAGTGGCTCATGGAGTTCAAGCTTTGCCGTGAGTACTCAGGGGCTACATTGGGGGGCTGCCGGTTTTAACGAGCCATCGCCAGCGGTGCTAATCGATATTGACTATCTGGGTGAGGAAGACGACGGCATAGCCATTGATGCACAGGTATCAGGCAGTCGTACCGCGCATATCATGCAAGGGGGATCTGCATTATTCCCCACCATGGGTTTTGAACCGACAACCGTTTCGGTCAACGACAGCAGTGTCTCCCTGAATACTGACAGCTCAACCAATATCCTCAATGGGGCGGGGGAGCGAAATATTATGTTATTACCGGGAAAAATGCGTTTACGCAGCGTGGTGGTTGAACACCGCTACGGCTTTGTCGGCCAGCTTATTTTACCGCGCTCAGCCCGCAACAATAATATTATCGGCCTGAACAGCAAGATGCTGATACTCAGCGATGACGGCGGCTTCACCGCTGAACTGGCGAGCAAAGCGTCTGCGCTGTATCTCTTATCCGGTCAGGCTATTTATCAGTGCCCTTTGCAAATACAGAAACAGCGAGGGATTGTGCATTACGTGGGAGAGTCCACCTGCCGTTTGACAGACCGCAACAATCTCCCTGCTGAGGTAAATGAACAATTGCTGGTGAAACTGAAGTCTCAGCGCGAGATAGATACCGTATCAAATATGAAGGAAGAAAAATAATGAAACGGATAATGGCTGTGGCATTGCTGTGGGCAGCCACTTTTGTGCTGCATGCAGAAATACAACCCCCCGCGCCCAGTACGGTGAATATTGAACGGACTTTTGACCGCATGTCACCGCCTTCCGGGGATATCAGTATCTGGTTACAGGAATCAGGCGGATATGATACCGATGAGCCGAGTAAATGGGGGCGAAATTCCTGGGTATGCGAGAGCAGTTCAGATCCCAAACACGGAGAGTGTAATACGAAATCCAAATGGGGCGGAAATGGACAAACCACGCTACCTTTATTGTTCACCGAAAAACGCAGCGGAATGCGCGTTATTCTCAATCTGATTGGTTATAACCAGACTCATCAGCGTGCAAACAGCTGTGGCTCCAGCAGTTTCTCGCCAGCGCAGTATCAAGTTTATACTGCGACCTATGTAACGTGTACAGGTGGCGGAGGCAATGCAGAAGCGGGATTAACTGTTTATATCCCGGCAACCGAACTGGCAAAACTGCCGGTGGGTGGATTGTGGCAGGCCGATTTGCACCTGAAGTTGATGGAGTGGGATCCTTACCAGTTTCTGGCAGACTTCAACGCACATATTGACCTGAATGTTATCGACCCGGGTCATATTGACATTTATTTTCCTGACTTTAGCAGTGCGGCGCCGTTAGTCGAACTGGATTTACGCCCACACGGAGCACCGGATGAAAGCCCGTTTGCCCAGGACATTACGACGCTGGATATGTGCCTGTACGATGGCTATAACGCCAACAGCACCCGCTATGAAGTATTGCTCAAAGACGAAGGTTCTCTGCCTTCCGGGCGAGCAACGGGGGACTTCTCTATTTACCGGGACGGGGGAGAGAAAGGCCCGCTACGGGATCGAATAGATTACCATGTTCAGTTAATGGATCCGGAAACCCGAAGTCTGCGCAAGGTAAATAATAATGAAACTATCGTCTGGACGCAGATCAACCAAAATCTCATCAGGCCCGTAAGATTACCCGCTATCACCTATCCGGTTTTATGTGTCCCTGCACCTCTGGTGCTGAGTGTTGATAAGTTTTATGTGAAAGACAAAAATGCCGGTCATTACCGTGGCGTACTCACCGTCATTTTCACGCCAACCACCCCGACTGTGGATTGATAGCAACATCTGAAGCCCGCGAGGCTTGGACCCTGCGGGCTTTTTGATACCCCTATCACATGGGATATTCATTCGTATTGTGTCGGGCCGATATTCACCGGTTCGTTCGTATCAAGCAGCACGACAAACGCCGATGAATCACCCTGCATACTCTGAATCTACGTGGTGATACACCGGCGCTAAAGGCGCTTAAAATTTGTAGCGAGAAGGCACGCCTTCCGGGCGAGTTTTAAAGCGGCGATGCAGCCACATATACTGCTCCGGCGCCATCAGAATGCATTTCTCGACCACTTTGTTCATCCACGCGGCGGTGCTTTCGGCATCCTCAAGCGGGGGAGAACATTCGGCATCAAGGATCACCAGCTCATAGCCCTTGCCATCCGGTTTGCGACGCGGTACGAAAGGCACAATGCAGGCCTTCGACATACGAGCAAGCGTGTAGGTGCCGGAAGTCGTCGCGGCCTGCTCAACGGCAAAAAGCGGCACGAAGACGCTGCCCTGTGGGCCGTAGTCATGATCTGGCGCATACCAGATCACTTCGCCGTTTTTCAGGGCGCGGATCATGCCTTTCAGATCTTTACGGTCGAGCATGTCTTTATTGGAACGCATGCGGCCCCACGTCTGCACGAGGTCAATCACCGGGTTGTCATTGGGACGATAAACGCCAATGCCAGGAGAGGCGTGCAGGCCGAACATGCGGGCCCCCATTTCCAGCGTCAGAAAGTGGATGCCAATCAGCAGAATGCCGCGTTGTTGTTCTTGCACCAGACGGATTTGATCGACGCCGCTCGCATCGCTCCATTTGGCCATGCGTTTGTCAGACCAAAACCACGCCATCCCCGTTTCCATCAGACCCATGCCGACGGACTCGAAGTTTTTGACTACCCACTGATGGCGTTCTTCTGCGCTCATATCTGGAAAGCAAAGTTCCAGATTACGGTAAGCGATGCTGGCCCGCCGCTTCATAAAACGCAGAGACAGACGACCTACAGAGGTGCCAAGGCGGTAAAGGAGAGGGTAGGGAAGTTGAACCACCAGCCACAATACGCCAACGCCAAGCCAGGTTAACCAATAACGTGGATGGAGTAATGCGGAGGTGAATTTGGGTAAATGCGTCATCTCTGTCCTGTTCTATCTGACAACTGTCTCTATTATCGCACTTTTTTTATCCTTCGCCCAAATTCGGGCCGACGGAACGGTGCTTATTACGGCAAATGTAGATCAGTGTAGCGGTTTCAAGTGAGAGAAATGTAGCGCAAAATGTGGGGATGTAAATTCGCAGCACATGCTATATGATGCGCCCCGCGAATTTCTCATAGATGATTGCAGGAACCAACACCATGCCAGTGTTACACAACCGCATCTCGAATGAGCAACTGAAGGCGCAGCTGATGGCCGAAACCGAGCCGCGCACGACGATCTCATTCTATAAATATTTCACTATTACCGACCCTAAAGCCACCCGCGACGCACTGTATCAGGCGTTTTCTAAGCTCAGCGTATTCGGTCGTGTCTATCTTGCCCACGAAGGCGTTAACGCTCAAATCAGCGTACCGGACAGCAAAGTAGAAGCTTTTCGTGAGCTGCTGTACGGCTTTGATCCGGCGCTCAATAATCTGCGTCTCAATATTGCCTTAGATGACGATGGTAAATCGTTCTGGGTGTTGCGCATGAAAGTGCGCGATCGCATTGTGGCGGACGGCATCGATGACCCGACGTTTGATGCCAGTGACGTAGGCGAATACCTGAAAGCGGCAGAAGTAAACGCCATGCTGGACGATCCCGATGCCGTCTTTATCGACATGCGTAACCACTACGAATATGAAGTGGGGCATTTCGAAAACGCGCTGGAAATCCCGGCAGACACCTTCCGCGACCAGTTGCCGAAAGCGGTCGAAATGATGGAAGAGTACCGCGATAAAAAAATCGTGATGTACTGTACCGGTGGCATTCGCTGTGAGAAAGCCAGTGCATTCATGAAGCACAAAGGCTTTAACAAGGTCTGGCACATCGAAGGCGGGATTATCGAATATGCACGCCGTGCTCGTGAGCAGGGTCTGCCCGTGCGTTTTATTGGCAAAAACTTTGTCTTCGATGAGCGGATGGGCGAGCGTATTTCAGAAGAGGTGATTGCCCATTGTCATCAGTGTGGTGCGCTCTGCGACACGCACACCAATTGCCTGAATGACGGTTGCCATCTGCTGTTTATTCAGTGTCCGACTTGTGCTGAAAAATTCCAGGGGTGCTGCAGCGAGCTGTGTCAGGAAGAGAGCCAGTTGCCGGAAGAAGAGCAGCGTCGCCGTCGGGCGGGGCGTGAAAACGGCAATAAGATTTTCAATAAATCTCGTGGCCACCTCAATACACGTTTAGGTATTCCCGACCCGAAACCAGCCTCAGAAGAAGTAAAGGTAGATGAGGTCAATGGCGGCTAACAGCAGCCAGAGCACCAGCCAGACCACAAAGTGTTCGCGAATGTTGTTCAGCAGATAATCATAAATGCGTCGCATGAAAGTCCCGTGATGAAAGCCCGGTGTGTACCGGGCTTTAACTTTCTGACAAAGAAGGAAAAAGCGTGGTTTTTCCTTCTTTGTGGTTATCAGCCGAAAATCAATAAATTGATTTTCCTTATTTATTGTTCTGCCACCATGACAAAACGGGATTCGTTAGAGGTTTGTCATCAGTCTCAAGCCCGGTGTGTACCGGGCTTTTTGCATTTGTCAGGCGGTGAAACGAGACAGACGGAAGGGCGAGAGATCAAACGCAGCAGGTTTCCCCTGCGCAAAATCAGCAGCGATTTCACCCAGTACTGAAGCGAATTTAAATCCATGACCGCTCAGGCCGCTAATCAGCAGGGTATTCGCCTGTCCTGGCAGCGTGTCGATAATGAAATCTTCATCCGGGGAGTTGTCGTACGTACAGGCCGCGCCGTGCAGGCAGCCACCAATACCAGGCAAAACATTTCGCAAGAAGTTAAAGGCTTCTGAGCCGTCCGTTGCCACCGCGCCAAACGGTTTGCGTTCTTCTGGCGAGCTAATCACCTGCCCACCGTTGTGTTTGCCAATCTTCAACTCGTTGTCTTCAGCCGGGAAACCATAATACTGATCGCCGTTTGGCAGCTCGCCGGTGAATGCTGGGAAGTTATTTTTACGGCTGTAGCGACCGTCGGCCTGGAACCAGGCAAACACTTTACGCACAGGCTGAACAGGCAACTCTGGCAAAAGTTTCGTGACCCAGGTCCCCGCGCTCACCAACAGGCGTTTGCCCTGGTATTCACCTTCGGCCGTTTTCACAGTAACGCCATCAGCGTGATGCTCGATAGCGGTGACCGGGCAATTAAACAACTGCGCACAACCGGCTTCACGGGCTAACTCAATCCATGCCTTCACGGCGAGTTCACTTTTCAGCACACCGGAAGCGGGCTCGAACAGCGCGATGTAATCGTCCGGAACACGAATCTCAGGCCAGCGTTTCATGACGGCCTGAGCGTCCAGTTTTTCGACATTCAGACCAAATTGCTGAGCGCTCTGCGCTACATTGCTGAGAAACGGTGAATGGGCTGGGCCAAGATTGATCACGCCAGTTTGCTCAAAAATAGGTTCACCGCTGAGGGCTGCAAGCTCATCCCAAAGCTCCTGTGCACGCAGCACCATCGGCACATATTTTTCACCTTCACCGTAAGCGTGACGAATCAGGCGCGTATCCCCATGATGACTGCCGTCAGCGTGAGGGGGAAGATGAGCATCCGTCATCAGGACGGACAACCCTGCGCGAGCAGCATAGTAACCGGCGGCGGCACCGACAGATCCGCTGCCGATAATAATTAAGTCGTAATTCATACGTTTCTCTCAGCTCTTTTCTTTATTAGCAGAGTAATTAATCTGATTCAGCGTGACAAGGGCACAAATAATTAAGGCACCCATAGGGTGCCTGTTGCGTGAATTTTCAGCATTATGCACTAATGCCTGCGATACTCGTTTTCCTGGAATTCGCCCGACTCTATTTTCGCGATACCCGCTTCTAAAATGGAAATAAACTGGCGGGCGACATCGGTCGTTAACCATAACGTCTGGCCGATTTCTGCTTCGTTGTGACTTGGCTCTGTGGGGTTCTGGTAGTGCAGGCGCAACATCAACGCATCGTAGCTGTCTACGGTGCTGATGTCCCATCCAACGAGTGGGTGGGTCTGGATGACTTCATTATTCTTTTCCATCATAACCCCTTATTAGCGTGTTTAAAGACAACGGTTCGAGGTTCAATGCATGTTTTCTGAAGCAAACTAATTATATCAACAACTATGAAAATATTCGAATTTTTAACCGAACAGCAAGATCTTTTTCTACACCATTCGTTTTTTTGAACAATAAAACGGCAGTTAGTTCGTTATTTTTTAAAAGATTAACGATGCAATAAGAAAAAGGTTAAAAAAGGAACAATGGAAAAATAAAAAAAGCCGGGGCGACCCGGCAAACGTTAACACAATGATGGAGCATTTTTTAATCAGTGATTTGCCCGTCATACTTCAAGTTGCAGGGGTGTTGGCTGCACTCACTCACCCCAGTCACTTACTCAAGTAAGCTCCTGGGGATGAGCTCCCTTGCCGCCTACCTGCAACTCGAATTATTTAGGGCATAAACCAGTCATCAGCGCTTTCCCAGGTTTCCTGGAGAATTTCGCTGATGCGGTCTTTGTCTTCTTTCGGCGCGCCGATAACAGAAAGGTTGTTGGCGGCGGCATAGCGCACGCTGACCTGACCGTCACGGTCGGGAAACTGGCTCAGAATACGGCGGGAAAGCTCGCTGGTCAGCGCATCAATAGCGCCAGCCGGTAAGACGGTTGTTTTGGCAATGGTCACTTCAATACGCATAGTTTGCCCCCTGTTGAATATACTGGATATTTATACAGTTAGTTTTGACAACTTACAACAGGGGACTGACACTTTTTTAGCGGACTACGCTCCAGTTAACGGTTTCACCCGCCAGGAACGGGATCAGCGTGTCGTCGGTAAGGGCGATACTTTCGACAACCTGACTCTCTTTACGCTCCAGTTCGATAAAGCTTTCATTCACTGGCAGGCCGTAGAACTGGGGGCCATTGAGCGAGCAGAACGCTTCGAAATGCTGCAACGCATTCATCTCTTCAAACACCGTCGCGTAGCTGGCAAGAGCGGTTGGGGCGTTGAAGCAACCCGCACAGCCGCAGCTGGCTTCTTTACGATGGCGTGCGTGTGGAGCGGAATCGGTGCCGAGGAAAGCACGCGCAAAGCCGCTGGCAACCAGCTCACGCAGCGCCTGCTGGTGGATGTTGCGCTTGAGGATCGGCAAGCAATACAGGTGAGGGCGCACGCCGCCAACCAGCATGTGGTTGCGGTTGAACATCAAGTGCTGAGGTGTAATGGTGGCTGCAATCAGTTCGTTGCCGTCACGCACATATTCCGCGGCATCTTTGGTGGTGATGTGCTCGAACACGACTTTGAGGCCCGGTAAGCGCTGACGCATCGGCTCCATCACGGATTCAATAAAACGCGCTTCGCGGTCAAAAATATCGATGTCAGCGTGAGTGACTTCCCCGTGCACCAGCAGGGGCATGCCGAGCTTTTCCATGCGTTCAAGCACCGGCATGATGGCATCAATGCTGGTTACGCCATGGCTGGAGTTGGTGGTGGCATTCGCTGGATAAAGCTTCGCGGCGGTGAAGACGCCTTCTTTGAACCCGCGCTCGAGTTCATTCGGGTCGAGTGTATCGGTCAGGTAGCAGGTCATCAGCGGCGTAAAATCATGCCCAGCTGGCACAGCATCCAGAATGCGCTGACGATAGCTGATGGCGGCTTCAACGGTGGTGACAGGTGGCACCAGGTTAGGCATCACAATCGCACGGCCATACACTTCACTGGTATAAGGCACGACGGTTTTGAGCATATCGCCATCACGCAGATGGATATGCCAGTCGTCGGGGCGGCGGATTTTCAGGCGATTGGATTGGGCTGTCATGGTGGGCTCCGGCTGGTTAATAAGGGCTATTTTTGCCGGGCACTAAGGATAAGCGGAAACGTTTTCCTTTGCACTCTTTTGTTTGAAAAAGGTCAGCGCGAAAAAAAGGGCGCTGATGCGCCCTTGATGAATGAATCCGCAATCAATCGGTAAACGGAATCACGATTTCGCCTGGCTTCACTTCAATGCCTTTGGCTAATTTCTTCGCCATTGCTTCACCTTCGCTGGCGTCGTCACGCAACACATACGCTGGCTGTTTATTGAAGTAGCTACGCAGAGACTGATTCAGGTACGGCATCATGGTCTGCACCACTGACTGCATTTTTTCCGGCTGAACTTTGGCATCGACCACTTCCATTTCCTGCAGGAAGATGGCGCCTTTCTCTTTATTGAAGACCGGCAGCGCTTTCAGTTTCAGGTCGATGGTTGCTTTCTGGTTGCCAAACAGCGAGGTCATGTCCAGATTCGCCACACCGTTCAGTGTGATTTTATTCGGTTCTTCGCGCCCGATAGCGCTGGAGAGGTTGCTCAACACAATATGTGCATCCGCCACGCCAGGCAGGCCAATATCTTTGGAGAAATTATTGTGCTTTTGCAGCGCCTGATTAATTTCTTGCTCGCTGACGGTATACTGCGTCAGCTTATTACAGCCAGACAGCACGGCACTGGCCATCATCACAGCCACAAACAACATCTTCTTCATGGAGGTCCTCAATATATTGCCTTTGTCTCATCCTGACACAAAGCAGCATGCCCTGTCAGTACAATGCACACCAGCAGAATGCGCTGAATTGTTACCATGGTTGACATTATACCCGTGGCACCATCCCGGCCGCCGCTCTTTTCTGGCTAAACTGCCACCACAGCGCCAGCAAAGTCATGAAGCCAATGGCACCCAGCATCGCCCAGGGAAGCTCCGGCTGCGACATCGCTTTCCCTGCATCAAACAACCAACCGCCACCGGCGTAACCCAGCGCGCCACCGAAAGCCAGACCAAGCCGACTAAAGCCCATATAGCTGCCACGCGCCCGCGGGTCAGCAAGCTGAGCGTTCAGCGTTTCTCTGGCCGGTTCTGCGATAATTGAGCCGATATAGAACACGCAAATCAAGGTAAAGAGCTGTTGCAGATTGCTTGATAACCCGATGGGCAACATCGCCAGCGTCATGATGAGCAGTCCCGCCATCAAACGGTGTTCAAGGCGAAAACGCTTTTCGCTCCAGCGGGCGATAGGATAGAGCAGAGTGAGCGACAGCACCGCTTCAATGGCATACATCCACTTCACCGCCGACGCTGAACCGGCGATATCGTTAACCATGATCGGCAGCATCAACATTACCTGCACCGCCAACATGTAATAGCCGGTGAGTGTCAGCACATAGGTCACAAAGCGTTTATCGCTCAGCACTCGTGAAAGCCCTTCGCGCACAGGTGTTTTCACCGTGGAGAGTTTCCAGGCAGGCAGATACCAGGCGTTAAAGGCCGCGCAAAGGATAAACAGCACCGCGCCGGCACTGCACACCAGCCTAAAATCATATTGCAGCAGCCAACTGCCGAGCAGGGCACCGATCACCGCGCCAGCGCTGTCCTGCATCATCAGCAAAGAGAAGAAACGCCCACGCTGCTGCGGGCGCACCAGTTTGACCACCAGAGCTGCACGAGGAGGATCAAACAGTGTGCCGCCAAGCCCGGAAAGAATGCACGAAAGCCAAAGCATCCACGGCTCATGCGCAATCGCCATGGTGGCAAAACCCGCAGCACGCATCAGCATGCCGGTGACAATCATCGGTTTGGCGCCGAAGCGGTCGGCTATCGCGCCGCCAAAAATCCCCAGACCTTGCTGCACGAACTGGCGTAATCCTAGCGCGATGCCAACCATCAGTGCGGCCCAGCCCATCTGATCGACAAAACGAATGGAGATCAGCGGAAACACGACAAAAAAGCCGAGCACAACCAGCATGTTGTCGACTAGCAGGAAATATTTACCCAGGCTTCGCGCCTGCGAGATGCGGGACGGCATTTCCCCTCCAGGGAAACAGAACGGTGAGGCTACCATTCTAGCGTGACAATCGGAGGTTTCTTGCAGCGAGTCGCGACAATATTTTTTTATCAAAAGACATTTTTGATAGAGTTAATTTATCGAAAAGCAGAAGTGACGCAGAAAATCGTAGGTTGCTGTTTTCACAAGGTGCCAGCGGGCAGGTATAGTGAAGACAATTGCGATGTTGAGGAGTGGGGTAAGATGTTTGGCTACCGCAGTAACGTGCCGAAAGTGCGCTTAACAACAGACCGGCTGGTGGTGCGTCTGGTTCATGACCGTGATGCCTGGCGACTGGCTGACTATTACGCCGAAAATAAAGCGTTCTTAAAACCCTGGGAACCCGTTCGTGACGACAGCCATTGCTACCCTTCAGGCTGGCAGGCGCGTTTATCGATGATCAGCGAATTTCACAAACAGGGCTCTGCGTTCTACTTCGCCCTGCTCGACCCGGAAGAGAAAGAGATTATCGGAGTCGCTAATTTCTCGAACGTTGTTCGGGGCTCATTCCATGCGTGTTATCTGGGCTACTCCGTCGGCCAGAAGTGGCAGGGGCAAGGGCTGATGTATGAAGCGCTGACCTCGGCGATTCGTTACATGCAGCGCACCCAACACATTCATCGCATTATGGCCAACTACATGCCGCACAATCAGCGCAGTGGCGCACTGCTGGCGAAGCTTGGCTTTGAAAAAGAAGGGTATGCCAAAGATTATCTGCTGATTGACGGGCAGTGGCGTGACCATGTTCTGACGGCGCTGACCACCCGCGAGTGGACGGCAGGTCGCTAAGGAGAAACCATGAAATATCAGTTAACGGCGCATGAAGCGCGAGTGATTGGCTGTCTGCTGGAAAAGCAGGTGACGACGCCGGAACAGTATCCTTTATCGGTCAATGCCGTGACGTTGGCCTGCAACCAGAAAACCAACCGTGAACCGGTGATGTCGCTCTCTGAGAGCGAAGTGCAGGACCAGCTTGATCAACTGGTGAAGCGCCATTATCTGCGTACCGTCAGTGGGTTTGGCAATCGCGTCACTAAATACGAACAGCGTTTTTGCAATTCCGAATTTGGCGATTTGAAACTGACGGCGGGAGAAGTCGCGCTGATCACTACGCTGCTGCTGCGTGGCCCACAAACGCCAGGCGAACTGCGCAGCAGAGCACAGCGTATGCATGAATTTGGTGATACTACCGAAGTCGAAAATGCGCTTGAGCATCTGGCCGCGCGTGAAGATGGCCCGTTTGTGGTGCGTCTGCCGCGCGAGCCGGGCAAGCGTGAACAGCGCTATATGCATCTGTTTAGCGGTGAAGTGGACCTTTCAGCCACCGCGCCAGAAAGCGCTTCACCCGCCTCCAACGATTTGGCTGGGCGCGTTGAAGCCCTTGAAGCGGAAGTCGCCGACCTCAAACAGCGCCTTGATTCTCTGCTGGCTCATTTAGGAGACTGAACGTGACCGCAAAACTTCGAATCGGCGTTGTAGGGCTCGGGGGCATCGCGCAAAAAGCGTGGCTGCCGGTGCTGAGCGCTGCCAATGACTGGACGCTGCAAGCCGCCTGGTCTCCCGGGCGCGAAAAAGCGCTACGCATCTGTGAGACCTATCGCGTGCCGCTGGCTGATTCCCTGCAGCATCTGGCTTCTCAGTGCGACGCGGTGTTTGTGCATAGCGCCACCGCGACGCACTACGATGTAGTGAGTGAACTGCTGAATGCCGGTGTTCACGTCTGCGTGGATAAGCCCCTGGCGGATAAACTCAGCGATGCCATTCGCCTGCTTGAGCTGGCCGAAAAGAAAAAGCTCACCTTGATGGTCGGCTTTAATCGCCGTTTCGCCCCGCTTTATCGCGAGCTGAAAACGCATCTCTCTGGTGGTGCTTCATTGCGAATGGATAAACACCGTACCGATAGCGTCGGGCCACACGATCTCCGTTTCACGCTGCTTGATGACTATCTTCACGTTGTTGATACGGCGTTATGGCTGGCGGGCGGTAAACCCCAGTTAAGTGGTGGAACATTGCAGACGACTGAGCAGGGGGAAATGCTCTATGCCGAGCACCATTTCAGCCTGCCGCAGATGCAAATTACCACCAGCATGCACCGTCGGGCTGGCAGCCAGCGTGAAGGGGTGCAGGCTGTGACCGATGGCGCGCTGATTGATATCACCGACATGCGTGACTGGCGTGAAGAGCGGGGCGCTGGCGTAATAGAACGCCCGGTGCCAGGTTGGCAGAGTACGCTCGAACAGCGTGGCTTTGCAGGTTGTGCTCGCCATTTCATTGAATGCGTGCAAAATCAGACAGTTCCGGAAACCGCAGGGGAACAGGCGATTGCCGCCCAGCGTCTGGTCGAAAAACTGTGGCAGGAGGCCATGAGCGAGTAAGCCCCTGTAACATCTGCCAGTAGAAATTACCGGGGATCCAGGTAGACTATCGCCACTTTCCAGCGTCCGTCATTCGGACGCTCTTTGTTTCAGGGTTGTGGAATCACACGTTAATGAACCTGTTAAAATCGCTGGCGGCCGTCAGCTCGATGACCATGTTTTCCCGCGTGCTCGGGTTTGCGCGCGATGCCATTGTGGCGAGGGTTTTTGGGGCAGGAATGGCAACCGACGCCTTTTTCGTTGCCTTCAAACTGCCAAACCTGCTGCGCCGTATTTTTGCGGAAGGCGCATTCTCTCAGGCGTTCGTGCCGATTCTTGCGGAATACAAAAGCAAACAGGGTGAAGATGCGACGCGTGTCTTTGTTTCTTACGTCTCAGGTCTGTTAACGCTGGCGCTGGCTGTCGTCACGATTGTCGGGATGCTGGCTGCACCGTGGGTTATCACCCTTACAGCCCCAGGCTTTGCGAATACCGCCGAAAAATTTGCGCTGACCAGCCAACTGCTGCGCATCACTTTCCCCTATATTTTGCTGATCTCCCTCGCTTCGCTGGTGGGGGCTATCCTCAACACCTGGAACCGTTTTTCGGTCCCTGCGTTTGCGCCAACGTTCCTCAATGTCAGCATGATTGGTTTTGCGCTGTTTGCCGCGCCTTACTTCAATCCTCCTGTGCTGGCGCTGGCGTGGGCGGTGACTGCGGGCGGCGTGCTACAGCTGTTTTATCAACTGCCGCACCTGAAAAAAATCGGCATGCTGGTGCTGCCACGCATCAACCTGAAAGATGCAGGTTCACTTCGCGTAGTCAAACAGATGGGCCCGGCGATCCTCGGCGTTTCCGTCAGCCAGATTTCACTCATTATCAACACTATTTTCGCCTCGTTCCTGGTGTCGGGTTCTGTCTCGTGGATGTACTACGCCGACCGCCTGATGGAGTTTCCTTCTGGCGTATTGGGCGTGGCGCTCGGGACGATTCTGCTGCCGTCGCTGTCGAAAAGTTTCGCCAGTGGCAACCACGATGAATATTGCCGCCTGATGGACTGGGGTCTGCGCCTGTGCTTCCTGTTGGCGCTGCCAAGTGCGGTGGCATTGGGGATTCTGGCAAAACCGCTGACGGTTTCGCTGTTCCAGTACGGGAAATTTACCGCCTTTGATGCCGCGATGACGCAACGCGCGCTGGTGGCGTATTCCGTTGGTCTGGTGGGGCTGATTGTGGTGAAGGTGCTGGCGCCGGGCTTCTATTCACGTCAGGACATCAAAACGCCGGTCAAGATCGCCATCCTTACCCTCATCATGACCCAGTTGATGAACCTGGCGTTTATTGGCCCGCTGAAACATGCCGGGCTGTCGTTGTCGATTGGTCTGGCGGCTTGCCTTAATGCGAGCCTGCTGTACTGGCAGTTGCGTAAGCAGAAAATTTTCACCCCACAGCCCGGATGGGGCAAATTCTTTGCACGCATGATTGCGGCGGTGCTGGTGATGTCGGCGGTGCTGCTTGGCATGATGCACATCATGCCTGAGTGGTCACAGGGCTCGATGCCGTTCCGCCTGATGCGTTTGATGGCGGTCGTGGTCGCGGGGATTGCGGCTTACTTCGCCACGCTGATGCTGTTAGGTTTCCGCGTGAAGGAGTTTGCGCGTCGTACTGCAGGGTAAACAGCAAAAATCCTCTTTTGAGAGGATTTTTTTGTGTTTGCACCCCTCGCCCTGTGGGAGAGGGGCGGGGGAGAGGGCATCAGGCAGCTCTGTCCCCTATGTCAACGCCACCCGGCACAATTCCAGTCGCTATGCCTGCAACCACGCGATTCATCGGAAAGCCGCTTTTCTACAGCACGTAAGCCAGAGTCTTGGAAGCCGCTTAAACATTGCCTGGCGCACAGGCAGCAGCCTGAATGTGTTGGCGATTGCGGCCGCGGGATTAGGCGTGGCATTGGTACCGGAACCGTTAGAGCAAGTCCATGTTCCAGGGCTGGCCTATCGTCGCCTTGATGCGCCGGAACTGACTGCCAATTTGCTGATGATCGCCCGAAAAGAAGAGAGCAACCCAGCCGTGAAAACCTGGCTGAAACAAGGGGGGAAGGGGTAAAGCAAAACGGCAGGACCAAGGGCTGAATACCAGCGCCCGGCGACCTGCTGCTTGTAAAGTCGTGGGTTAAACGGAGAACTTCTTCCCGCCGCGAGGCGTACTGGAGGTCTGACCGTTTTTGCCATACAGCCCGGGTTCCTGATGGGGTTTCAGCACCTCAATGGCTTGCTGATTTCGTTCAAGCTGGCCTTCCAGCAACCAGCCGTTGTGCTGGTTCAGGTCACGCAAATGCTGGGTTTTTTCGGTAATGTTTTGCCAGCGCTCGGCCACGTCATCATTGGCGCAGCGCATCGCTTCCTGTTCGAGCCGACGCTGTTTTTCCAGATAATCCAGGGTCGCCAGCAACGAGCTTTTTTCTTCGGTGATACGCTGCAAAGTGCTGCCGTTCACGCTGCCCGCGGAAAGCTGTTGTTGCTCGGCATCCATCACTTCTTTGAGCGAGTTCAGGATGACGGTCATGTGATCCAGTATTTCTGACAGACGACTCATGCTTTTATTTACTCTGCAGCCAGCTCTGGGTATCCGCAATCAGGGCGTCGGCGATTTTGCCGGTATCCATTTTCAGGTCGCCGTTACGGATGGCGTTTTTCAGCGTTTCCACGCGTTCCATATTGATGTCGCTGGTGCGCGGTTGCATCAGGCTGGATTGCGCTTCGCTCAACGTCACATTGGTGCTGTTGGCGGTGGACGATTTATCCAGACGGGTTTTCTGCGCCTGGGCTTCATTCGGCTCACGCGGCTGAACGGCGTTAACGGGCTTCAGGGGCGATGTACGATCAATGCTCATTGTCCTGTCCTCATCGAGGTTTCGTGGCGCGACTGCCTGCCATCATCGGTTGTTGATTATTTATCGGCAAGCATCACGGAATCTTTAAAAACATTATAGGTTAATCAGAATATTCCCATCCGTATCAACCTGACCGCTCACCACCTGGCCTGAAGGCATCCTCACGCGGGCATTTTGCGCCACGGCGGCATTGTTTAACGCCTGGCCTTCACCGTTAACGCTAAAGCCGTCACCGCAGGCGATAACCTGCACTTTTTGCCCGGCTTTCACTCGCCAGGACTGGCGTAGCATCGATAACTGAACAGGCTGGCCGGGAGCAAGATCGCGCAACATGACCGCATCCTGCGCCTGGTTGATATCCAGCATCGTGCGCGGCGGCAGCTGATCTAACCGACCGCGTTTGAGCGTCACGCTTCCCGGTGTCAGCGTGGTGCCGCGCACAATCGGCTGCGCCGCCACAACATAGTTGCCTGTCGCCGCAACCATCACCTGAATATACCGTTTCTCCGTTCCGCACTGAGCCAGAACGGTCTGGTTCCCCCACAGACGGGCATTGCCCATCACGCTCAGCGCAGGTTGCTCGCACTGCGGCATGAGGTTGCCCGCACTGCGCACCGTCACGACCACGCTGTCGCTAAAACCGGCGAGGCGCTGGGTAAAAAAGTCAGTGAGCTGCGGGGTCATATCCTGCGCCATCGCTGCCGGGCTCAAGAGCGCCAGCATCACCGCGAGCGTGCGTTTCAGGTTTCGCATTGCCAACTCCAGTCTGTCGGGAATGACAGAATTTTACCTTTACCGACAGAACATCAACGCAACAAATAGCGCTGCATTTTGTGTTTATTCCGGCGATGGCGTCTTGAGATTGGGATTAATCTGAACGCTGAATGAACTTTGCCCTTAGCGGAGGAGACATGCTCGATAAACTCGATGCCGCGCTACGTTTTCAACAGGAAGCGTTAAACCTGCGTGCTCAGCGTCAGGAAATACTGGCCTCTAACATCGCTAACGCCGATACCCCGGGGTATCAGGCGCGTGATGTCGATTTTGCTTCAGAACTCAAAAAAGTGATGGAACGCGGGCGCGCGCAAACCAGCAGCGTGTCGTTGACGCTGACCTCCGAGCGCCACATTCCGGCCCAGGCGATGTCTGCCCCCTCTGTTGACCTGATGTATCGGGTCCCCGATCAGCCTTCAATGGACGGTAACACCGTCGACATGGATCGGGAGCGCACGCAATTCGCCGACAACAGCCTGCAATACCAGACCGGCCTGACCGTACTGGGCGGGCAAATCAGAAGCATGATGACCGTGCTACAGGGGAACTAAGCCATGGCTTTACTGAATATTTTTGATGTGGCGGGCTCCGCGCTGACGGCCCAGTCCAAACGCCTGAACGTGGCGGCCAGTAACCTCGCCAACGCCGACAGTGTGACCGGACCAGACGGCCAGCCCTATCGCGCCAAACAAGTGGTCTTTCAGGTGGATGCGCCGACAGGGGCGGCAACCGGTGGCGTAAAAGTGGCTGACGTGCAGGAAAGCCAGGCACCTTTCAAGATGGTCTTTCAGCCGGGCAACCCGCTGGCGGACGCCAAAGGCTACGTCAAGATGCCTAACGTCGATGTGGTCGAGGAGATGGTCAACACTATGTCAGCGTCCCGCAGCTATCAGGCCAACGTTGAAGTCCTCAATACCGTCAAGAGCATGATGCTCAAAACACTGACCCTCGGCCAGTAACGGAGAAACCGATGTCTATTGCCGTCAATGTCAACGACCCGACTAACACCGGCGTCAGCACCACCAAAGCCACCAGCGGTGACTTAACCAGCAGCAGCGCGTCCGACCTGCAAAGCAGCTTTCTGACGCTGCTGGTAGCCCAGTTGCAAAACCAGGACCCGACCAACCCGATGGACAACAGCCAGTTGACCTCGCAGCTGGCGCAAATCAGCACCGTCAGCGGGATTGAGAAACTCAATACCACGCTGGGCTCTATCTCCGGTCAGATTGATAACAGCCAGTCTTTGCAGGCCTCAAACCTGATTGGTCACGGCGTGATGATCCCGGGTTCCGTGGTTCTGGCAGGTGCGAATTCTGATGGTTCCGCCAGCACCACGCCGTTTGGGGTTGAGTTAACCCAGGCGGCGGATAAAGCCACGGCGACCATCACTGACAGCAGTGGCAAAGTGATCCGTACCCTCGATCTGGGTGCTCAGACCGCAGGCGTACACACCTTTACCTGGGACGGGACTGCCGCTGATGGCACGACGGTTCCGGATGGCGCATACAGCGTCTCGATTGCCGCCAGCACAAACGGCACCCAACTGGTGGCTCAGCCGCTCCAGTTCGCGCTTGTGCAAGGGATTACGAAGGGAAGCAGCGGTAATCTGCTGGATCTCGGCACGTATGGCACCACCACGCTCGACGAAGTTCGTCAGATTATTTAACCCTTAGCAGGAGTAAAGACATGGCCTTTTCTCAAGCGGTCAGCGGCCTGAACGCGGCCTCCACCAACCTCGACGTGATCGGCAACAACATCGCCAACTCCGCCACTTACGGCTTTAAATCCGGGACGGCCTCGTTTGCAGATATGTTCGCCGGTTCCAAAGTCGGGCTGGGCGTTAAAGTCGCCGGGATAACCCAGGACTTTACCGACGGCACCACCACCAGCACCGGGCGTGCGCTGGATGTCGCCATCAGCCAGAACGGCTTCTTCCGTCTGACGGACAGCAACGGTTCCGTCTATTACAGCCGTAACGGCCAGTTCAAACTGGATGAAAACCGCAATCTGGTGAACATGCAGGGCCTGCAGCTGACCGGCTATCCGGCCACCGGCACGCCGCCAACCATTCAGCAGGGGGCAAACCCGGTTGGCCTGAGCATTCCCAATACGTTGATGGCGGCGAAAGCAACCACCACCGCATCGATGCAGATTAACCTCAACTCCACCGATGCTAAGCCAGCGACCTCACCGTTTGATGCGACGAACTCGGATACCTACAACAAGAAAGGCACCGTCACGGTCTATGACTCGCAGGGTAACTCCCACGACGTAAACCTGTATTACGTTAAAACGGCGGATAACACCTGGGATATTTATACCCAGGACTCCAGCGTTGCAGGTGCGAAAGCAGTACAAGCCGCACAAATGAATTTTGACAATAACGGCACCCTGACAGGCGTGGGAACCTACGCTGGCGGTGTGCTGACGCCTCCAGCGACAGGCGCTAAACCTGAATTTGGTATTCCGTTGGTGGGCCTGAACGGTTCAGCAGGCGGCACCTTCACCCTCAGCCTCGCTAACTCCATGCAGCAGAACACCGGCTCCAACGACATCGTTGCGACCAACCAGAACGGTTACAAGCCGGGCAACCTGGTGAGCTACCAGATTAACGACGATGGCACCGTGGTCGGCAACTACTCCAACGAACAGACTCAGCTTCTTGGTCAAATCGTGATGGCGAACTTTGCCAACAACGAAGGCCTGCAGTCGGAAGGCGATAACGTCTGGTCAGCCACCCAGTCTTCAGGCGTGGCACTGCTGGGAACTGCGGGTACCGGGAACTTCGGCACCCTGACCAACGGCGCGCTGGAAGCGTCCAACGTCGACCTGAGTAAAGAACTGGTGAACATGATTGTCGCGCAGCGTAACTACCAGTCGAACGCGCAGACCATCAAAACCCAGGATCAGATCCTCAACACCCTGGTTAACCTGCGCTAAGCGCCTGACGGGACGGCTTCATGGATCACGCAATTTATACCGCGATGGGCGCGGCAAGTCAGACGATGGAACTGCAGGCGGTCACCGCCAGCAACCTCGCCAACACCTCTACGCCGGGCTTTCGCGCGCAATTGACCGCGCTGCGAGCGGTGCCGGTCAACGGGGAGACTTACCAGACTCGTACGCTGGTGGCGGGCTCGACGCCTGGCGCCGACATGACACCGGGTCAGCTCGACTATACCGCTCGCCCTCTGGACGTGGCGTTGCAGCAGGACGGCTGGCTGGCTGTCCAGGCCGCAGACGGTACGGAAGGCTATACCCGCAACGGCAGCATTCAGGTGAGCTCCACGGGGCAATTGACCATTCAGGGCAACCCGGTGCTGGGCGATGGCGGCGGGCCTGTGGTGGTGCCGGAAGGCTCAGAAGTCACCATTGCCGCAGACGGCACCATTTCTGCGCTCAACCCGGGTGACCCTGCCAACACCATTGCGCCGGTCGGCAAACTCAAAATGGTGAAAGCGGCGAACAACGAAGTGATTCGTGGCGATGACGGTATGTTCCGCCTGACCGCCACGGCTCAGGCGACTCGTGGGCAGACCTTGCAGTCTGACCCGAGCGTGCGTCTGCAGTCCGGCGTGTTAGAGGGCAGTAACGTCAAACCCGTGGCGGCGATGGCCGAAATGATTGCCAGCTCGCGCCGTTTTGAAATGCAGATGAAGGTCATCAGCAGCGTTGACGACAACGCGCAGAAGGCTAACCAGCTACTGTCAATGAGCTAATAACAGGATATGAGACTGATGAGAAATCACATTACGGCACCGGTCTGTCATGTTCTGACCAATAAAAAACAAGGAAAATCAATTTATTGATTTTCGACTGCTCACCACAAAGAAGGAAAAACCACGTTTTTTCCTTCTTTGTCAGCAATTTGAGGACATCTATGATCAGTTCATTATGGATCGCCAAAACCGGTCTCGACGCGCAGCAAACCAACATGGACGTTATCGCCAACAACCTGGCGAACGTCAGCACCAACGGGTTTAAGCGTCAACGTGCCGTGTTTGAAGACTTGCTTTACCAGACCGTGCGCCAGCCAGGTGCCCAGTCTTCTGAACAAACCACGCTGCCTTCTGGCCTGCAAATTGGTACCGGTGTTCGTCCGGTCGCCACTGAGCGCATTCACACTCAGGGCAACCTGTCGCAGACCGACAACAGCAAAGATGTGGCGATTAAAGGCGAAGGTTTCTTCCAGGTTCTGTTGCCAGATGGCACCTCTGCTTATACCCGCGACGGCTCTTTCCAGGTCGATCAGAACGGTCAACT
The DNA here is from genome assembly GCF_047713085.1 of Pantoea sp. sgz302252. NCBI lineage: Bacteria > Pseudomonadati > Pseudomonadota > Gammaproteobacteria > Enterobacterales > Erwiniaceae > Pantoea > Pantoea sp. sgz302252. The sequence goes on along the minus strand of NZ_JBLFJW010000001.1, from coordinate 303,903 downwards.
GGTGACGGCAGGCGGCTACCAGGTTCAGCCTGCTATCACCATTCCGGCTAACACTCTGAGCATTACCATTGGCCGTGACGGCGTGGTGAGCGTGACTCAGCAGGGGCAAGCGAACCCGGTGCAGGTGGGGCAACTTAACCTGACCACCTTCATGAACGACTCCGGGCTGGAAAGCATTGGTGAGAACCTCTACACCGAAACGCAGGCTTCCGGTGCGCCAAACGACACCACGCCTGGTCTGAACGGTGCGGGTCTGCTGTATCAGGGTTATGTGGAAACCTCGAATGTCAACGTGGCGGAAGAGCTGGTCAACATGATTCAGGTTCAGCGTGCGTATGAGATCAACAGCAAGGCGGTCTCAACCACCGACCAGATGCTGCAGAAACTCACTCAGCTGTAAGTTGTCTCCGGTGCGGATTTCCCGCACCGGATTTTTTTGATTCAGAAGATAAAGGCCATGCACAAATCCTCAGCGCTTCGTTATCCGTTCTTCGTGCTTCTTGCTCTGACGCAGGCAGGATGCGCATGGATCCCTTCTAAACCGTTGGTGGAAGGGGCGACCACGGCACAACCTGTGCCCGGCCCTGTGCCAGTGGTCAATGGGTCTATTTTTCAAAGCGCCCAGCCGATTAACTACGGCTATCAACCGCTGTTTGAGGACCGTCGTCCGCGCAATATTGGTGACACTCTGACCATCCAGTTGCAGGAAAACGTCAGCGCGTCGAAGAGTTCTTCCGCGAATGCCAGCCGCGACGGCAAAACGAATTTCGGCTTCGACACCGTGCCGCGTTATCTGCAAGGCCTGTTTGGCAATGCCCGCGCCGATGTGGACGCTTCTGGCGGCAATTCCTTTAACGGGAAAGGCGGCGCTAACGCCAGCAATACCTTCAGCGGCACGCTGACGGTGACCGTGGATCAGGTGCTGGCTAACGGCAACCTGCACGTGGTGGGTGAAAAACAAATCGCCATCAATCAGGGCACAGAATTTATTCGCTTCTCGGGCGTGGTGAACCCTCGCACGATCAGCGGCAGTAACACCGTACCGTCTACCCAAGTGGCGGACGCGCGTATCGAATACGTGGGTAACGGCTATATCAATGAAGCGCAGAACATGGGCTGGCTGCAGCGTTTCTTCCTTAATCTCTCACCGATGTAACGAGGTGACTTATGTTTAAAACTCTGGTTGGCATTGCTCTGGTTCTGGTGGCGGGATTCGCCCAGGCCGATCGCATTCGTGACCTCACCAGCGTACAGGGCGTACGTCAAAACTCGCTGATCGGCTACGGGCTGGTGGTAGGACTTGACGGTACCGGTGACCAGACGACGCAAACGCCGTTCACCACGCAAAGTCTGAACAACATGTTGTCGCAGCTTGGGATCACGGTTCCGGCTGGGACCAACATGCAGTTAAAAAACGTGGCGGCGGTCATGGTGACGGCGCAACTCCCGGCGTTTGGCCGTCAGGGGCAAACCATCGACGTGGTGGTGTCCTCAATGGGTAACGCGAAAAGCCTTCGCGGCGGTACGCTGTTGATGACTCCTTTAAAAGGCGTTGATAGCCAGATTTATGCCCTCGCGCAGGGCAACATACTTGTTGGCGGTGCCGGTGCGTCTGCGGGTGGCAGCAGCGTGCAGGTTAACCAGCTGAACGGCGGGCGTATCACCGGTGGCGCGACCATCGAACGTGAATTGCCTAGTCAGTTTGGGGCGGGTAACACCATTAATCTTCAACTCAACGAAGACGACTTCGGCATGGCGCAGCAGATTGCCGATACCATCAACCGCCGCGGCGGATTTGGCATGGCGACCGCGCTGGATGCCCGTACCGTGCAGATTCAGGGTTCAAGCGGCAACAGCAGTCAGGTGCGTATGCTGGCGGACATTCAGAACCTGGAAGTGAACGTCACGCCTCAGGATGCGAAAGTGATCATCAACTCGCGTACCGGATCGGTGGTAATGAACCGCGAAGTCACGCTGGATAACTGCGCGGTGGCGCAAGGCAACTTGTCCGTCACGGTGAACCGTTCTGCTCAGGTCAGCCAGCCGGATACGCCATTTGCTGGCGGCTCAACGGTGGTGACTCCGCAAACGCAAATCGATCTGCGTCAGAGCGGCGGTGCGATTCAAAGCGTGCGTTCCAGCGCCAACCTGAATAACGTCGTGCGTGCGCTTAATGCGCTGGGAGCATCACCGCTGGAACTGATGTCTATCCTGCAATCCATGCAGACCGCAGGCTGCCTGCGTGCCAAAGTGGAAATCATCTGATGCTGGGCGACAGCAAGCTGATGGCGAGCGCGGCCTGGGACGCGCAATCGCTCAACGAACTGAAAATGAAAGCCGGACAGGATCCACGGGCGAATCTCAAGCCCGTGGCCCGTCAGGTGGAAGGCATGTTCGTGCAAATGATGCTGAAAAGCATGCGTGATGCGCTGCCGAAAGACGGGCTTTTTAGCAGCGACCAGACCCGGCTGTACACCAGTATGTACGATCAGCAAATTGCCCAGCAGTTAACGGCGGGCAAAGGACTGGGGCTGGCCGATGAGATGGTGAAACAGATGGCGGCGGCGCAAGGAGAAGTGAAAGACACGCCTGCGCAGGTGCCGCTGAAGTTTGACCTCGAAACGGTGACCAGCTATCAGAACTCGGCGCTGACGCAAATGGTGCGCAAAGCGATGCCGAAAGCGCCTACAGCAACAGACGCCGCGGATTTGACGGGCGGCAGCCAGGACTTCCTCGCGCAGCTCTCGCTGCCTGCGAAACTCGCCAGTGAACAAAGCGGTATTCCTCATCACCTGATCCTTGCTCAGGCGGCGCTGGAATCCGGCTGGGGACAACGGCAAATCCGCCGTGAAAACGGCGAGCCAAGCTTCAACCTCTTTGGCGTGAAGGCCTCTTCAGACTGGAAGGGCAAAGTCACCGAAATCACCACCACCGAATTTGAAAACGGTGAGATGAAAAAGGTTAAGGCGCGTTTCCGCGTCTACAGCTCTTATCTTGATGCGCTGTCGGATTACGTTGGCCTGTTAACCCGTAATCCTCGCTACGCCGCTGTCACCAAAGCGGCAACGCCAGAGCAGGGCGCACAGGCCTTGCAGAACGCCGGTTACGCCACGGACCCGAACTATGCACGCAAGCTCACCAGCATGATCCAGCAGTTAAAAGGAATGAGTGAGAAGGTCAGTAAGGCGTACAGCAACGAGATTGAAAATCTGTTCTGAAACCGCTCAAGTTCACCTGAACAGTGCCGATAATCTTCGTCAGGACCCGTGTCTCAAAAGAATAAAGGAACCTCCATGTCCAGTTTATTTAATAGTGCAATGAGCGGCCTGGGCGCTGCACAGGCGGCACTGAATACCGTCAGTAACAACATTGCCAGTTATAACGTGGCTGGCTATACCCGCCAGACGACGGTTCTGTCGGCGTCAAACAGTACGCTGGGTATGGGCGGTTGGGTCGGGAACGGTGTGACTGTTACCGGCGTGCAGCGCGAATACAACGCCTTTATCAGCAACCAGCTGAATGCGGCACAAAACCAGAGCAGCGGCCTGACCACGCGTTATCAGCAGATGTCGAAAATCGACGACATGCTGTCTGACACCACCAATTCCATTTCAGCGACCTTGCAGGACTTTTTCACCAGCCTGCAAACGCTGGTCAGCAACGCCGAAGATCCGGCTGCTCGCCAGACGGTGATCGGCAAAGCGCAAGGGCTGGTTAATCAGTTCAAAACCACCGATCAGTATCTGCGTGACCAGGATAAGCAGGTTAACGGCGCGATTGCTTCAAGCGTCGACCAGATTAACAACTACTCGCAGCAGATTGCTTCCCTTAACGACAAGATTTCTAAGCTCACCGGTGTGGGCGCAGGCGCATCGCCAAACGACTTGCTCGACCAGCGTGATCAGCTCGTCAGCCAGTTAAACCAGCTGGTCGGCGTGGAAGTGAACGTCCAGGACGGCGGCACCTATAACATCACCATGGCCAACGGCTACAGCCTGGTGCAGGGCAGTACGTCGCACAAACTGGCGGCGGTACCAAGCAGCGCCGATCCTTCGCGTACCACTGTTGCGTATGTCGATAACGTTGCCGGGAATATCGAAATTCCGGAAAAACAGCTGACGACCGGCTCACTGGGCGGCCTGATAACGTTCCGCTCTCAGGATCTCGATCAGACCCGTAATAGCCTGAACCAGATGGCGCTGTCGTTTGCTAATGCGTTTAACGCACAAAATGCTCAGGGTACGTATATTGATGCTGACGGTAATACACAGACCGGTGGCGATTTCTTCACTATTGGCTCACCGTCAGTCCTGAGCAACACGCGTAACACCGGGACAGCGCAGCTGACGGCAACCGTCGATCCTGCCAACAGCACCAAAGTGCAGGCTACAGATTACAAAGTCAGTTTTGATGGCAGCAACTGGCAGGTCACGCGTCTGTCGGACAACACCAGCGTCACGGTGGACGACAGCACGGCAGGCACGCTGAAATTTGACGGCCTTTCGGTCAGCATCAGCGGCAACGCCGCCAAAAATGACAGCTTCACCGTGAAGCCCGTGGCGAACGCTATCGTCAACATGGGCGTCGCGATTTCTGACCCAGGCACCATTGCGATGGGGCTGCCGGATGGCAACAGCGGTGAAAGTGATAACCGTAACGGCCAGGCGATGCTGGATCTGCAAAACAGCAAGCTGGTCGGCGGCAACAAATCCTTTAACGATGCCTATGCGGCGCTGGTGAGTGACGTGGGGAACAAAACCGCCAACCTCGAAACCAGCAGCACGACGCAGGGTAACGTGGTCACGCAGCTGACAAAACAGCAGCAGTCCATTTCTGGCGTTAGCCTCGATGAGGAATACGGCAATCTGCAGCTGTTCCAGCAATATTACCTGGCGAATGCTCAGGTTCTGCAGACCGCCAGCACCCTGTTCGATGCCATCATCAACATTCGCTAAGGAGAAGTGAACGATGCGTGTGACCACTTTAATGATGTACCAGCAAAACATGCGTGGTATCACTGACTCTCAGTCCACCTGGATGAAATACGGCGAGCAGATGTCCACCGGGCTGCGTGTGAACCGTCCTTCCGATGACCCGATTGCCGCTTCTCAGGCTGTTGTCCTTTCGCAGGCCCAGGCGCAAACCGCCCAGTTTGCTTCCGCGCGCAGCTTTGCGACTCAGCGTATCTCTCAAGAAGAGAACACGCTGTCGCAGGTGACGACGGCGATTCAGTCTGCACAGGAAAAAATCGTTTATGCGGGTAACGGCACGCTGAGCGACGATGACCGCGCTTCACTGGCGACGGATCTGCAAGGTATCCGTGACCAGTTGCTGAACCTGGCAAACAGCCAGGATGGCAACGGACGCTATATGTTTGCGGGTTACAGCACGGACACCGCGCCTTTTGCTGCCGACGGCACTTATGGCGGCGGTACAACTAACGTGGAGCAGCAGGTAGACTCTTCGCGCACCATGGTCATTGGCCATACGGGTGATAAGATTTTTGACTCGATTACCAGCAATGCCGTGAAAGAGCCGGATGGTTCCGCTTCTGAAACAAACATTTTTAAAATGCTGGATAGCGCCATTACGGCACTGAAAACACCAGTAGCAGACGACGATGCGGCACAGGCAACAGCACAAGCAGCGATTGATAAAACCAACCGTGGTCTGCGTAACTCTCTCAACAACGTGCTGACGGTCCGTGCCGAAGTGGGTACCCAGCTTAACGAACTCGATAAGCTTGATGCGTTGGGCGATGACCGCAAACTCAGCCAGACCCAACAGATGAGTGACCTGGTGAACGTGGACTGGAACGAAACCATCTCCAACTACACCATGCAGCAGGCGGCCCTGCAAGCATCCTACAAAACATTCAGCGATATGCAGGGAATGTCCCTGTTCCAGTTGAATAAATAAGCCTCAACCTTTTAGAACCTGTCATGAAACTGGGCAGGTTCTCTCTGCCCGCGCCACTCACCCCGGCGCGGGCTTTTTTTACTTCCGGTGATGCCCAGTGGCGCTTCGCTTACTGGGCCTACCACCACCCTTAGGCCTGTGCCAGCGAAGCGCCGCCAGGCAAAATGCGAATTCAAGGCATAAAAAAAACCGCCCGAAGGCGGTTTGTAATGATCTTTACGCTTATTCCATTGACTGTGGACGGGTAGGGCCAGCGGTTGCTGTGTGCGTAGCGCTATGGCCACCGGCAGACCCTTTGCCTTCAAAGTTGAAGTCAGGACGAACCCAGTCGCTTTGACGTGGCGCTTCTGGCACATAGTCCGGTGCTGGAGCACGAGTCATTGGCGCAGTCGCGTGGTGGTGAGCCTCTGGTGCCGTGGCGATAACAACAGATTTTGCTGCTTTTTCGACGACTGGCTGAGAGACAACCGGTGCAGGTTCAGCGGCAACCACTGGCTGTTCAACGACAGGTTGCTCAACGATTGATTCAACGACAACAACCTGTTCCACTTCTTCAGCCACAGCTGGAGCAGCTTCTTCTGCGATGACTTCGGCGACAACAGCATCTTCCTGAGCAATCACCTGTGGCTGCTCAGCAACCGGCGTGGCAATCACTTCAGGATGCGTGGTTTCAACCACTGGCGCTGCAGGTTCAGCCTGAACAGACTGCGGCTCTACCACTTCAACCGTTTCTGCAACGGGCGTTTCAACCTGAGGTGCAGCCTGTTCAACGACAGGAGCAACGGTTTCTCCCGTTTCTGCTGCCTGAACAACTTCCTGCTCGCGGGTTTCTTCAACCTGGTTGTCATGCTGACGTGATACCGGGTAGCTGATCCACACTTTACCAGACGCCATTTCCGGGGACGCACAGGCGATAGCCAGTGGCATCGGAGACTGGGTCGGGTAACGCTCGTCACGGTAGCGACGACGACGCTGACCGCTCACGCGCAGGTGGCGCGGGGAGCGACGTGAACGACGCGGCATACCGGCAGTTTCACGGTTATCATTGCTTTCGTCTTCTGCTGGCGTGTCGATAACAGCGGGCAGGTCGACTTTCGCCAGTTCAGTACGCTGTGCTGGCGCAGCAGCGACAGGCGCAACTGGCTCGATAACAGCCGTTCTTTCAGCGGTTTCTGCGGCGGTTTCAATGCGCACTTTCTGCGCCAGATTACGCTGCTTACGACGCGGCATAGATTGAATGCGTTCTTCCTGCTCGGTTTCCTGAGCCGGTTGTTCTTCGCGAGTCTGAACCTTCACATCCTGCTGAGGCTGGCGTTTTTCGTCATTGTTACGACGACGGTTACGCTCACGACGCGGCTGCTGCTCGTCACGGGATTTAGACTTATCAGCCTCTTCCACGACGTTCTGCTGACGTGATTCGCGAGTCTCAGCATTTTGCTGCGGTTTTTCGCGACGGTTGCGACGGTTCTCTTCACGGCCTTCGCTGTTTTCATTGCGATTATCGCGTTCGCCACGGTTATCGCGGTTATCACGACGATCGCCACGGTCGTTGCGGTCACGGCGGTTAGACTGACGAGAACGACGACGATCCTGCTGGCGTTCTGGTTTCTCTTCTGTCTTCACCGGCTGCGGTTCAACCACTGCTTCTTCGCTGCCACTGAACATTTGTTTCAGCGCGGAGAAGAAACGAGAAAGCAGGCCTGGCGCCGCTGCGGTTGCAGCAGCCGGTGCAGCTTTCTTCGCTTCTGGTGCAGCCACTTTCGCCGTTTCAGCGGCAGGCGCTGGCGGTGCATCAGGCATCACGAATGTGGCCAGAGCAGGCTGCTCAGGACGTTTACGTTCTGCTGGTTCATCTTCAGACGGCAGGGCCATCTCTTCTTCGTGCAGTTTCGGCAGCAGATAGCTCAGGGTTTGAGTTTCTTCGCCTTTACGGACACGCAGCACGGAGTAGTGTGGCGTTTCCATCTGATCGTTTGGTACCACGATCACGCGTACGTCACCCTGACGGGTTTCGATAGCACTGATGGCAGCACGCTTTTCGTTCAGCAGGTAAGAAGCAACCTGAACCGGAACAATCGCGTGAACTTCCTGGGTATTCTCTTTCAGCGCTTCTTCTTCAATCAGACGCAGAATAGAAAGTGACAGGGATTCGTTGTCACGGATGGTGCCGGTGCCGCTACAACGTGGGCACACGTGGTGGCTGGACTCACCCAGTGACGGGCTCAGGCGCTGACGAGACATCTCCAGCAGGCCGAAGCGAGAAATGTGGCTAATCTGGATACGTGCACGATCCTGACGCACCGCTTCACGCAGACGGTTTTCAACAGCACGCTGGTGACGAACCGGGGTCATATCGATGAAGTCGATAACAATCAGGCCGCCGAGGTCACGCAGACGCAGCTGGCGAGCAATTTCATCGGCCGCTTCCAAGTTGGTATTGAAGGCCGTTTCTTCGATATCACCACCGCGAGTGGCACGCGCGGAGTTGATGTCGATAGCGGTCAACGCTTCGGTGCTGTCGATAACGATAGAGCCGCCTGACGGCAGACGCACTTCACGCTGGAAAGCAGATTCAATCTGCGATTCGATCTGGTAGTGGCTGAACAACGGGATTTCACCGGTGTAGAGCTTAATTTTGCTGCTGAAATCCGGACGGCCCAGCGCAGAGATATGCTGGCGAGCCAGCTCAAGCACTTTCGGGTTATCGATAAGGATTTCGCCGATGTCCTGACGCAGATAATCGCGGAAGGCACGGACGATAACGTTGCTTTCCTGGTGAATCAGGAACGGGGCAGGGCGGCTTTCAGAGGCTTTCTGAATCGCTTCCCAGTGCTTCAGACGGAAGCTTAAATCCCACTGTAGCGCTTCGGCAGATTTGCCCACGCCCGCAGTGCGCACAATCAGGCCCATGCCGTCTGGCAGTTGCAGGCTGGACAGCGCTTCTTTCAGTTCGGTACGGTCGTCACCTTCGATGCGGCGAGAGATACCACCGGCACGCGGGTTGTTTGGCATCAGCACCAGGTAGCTACCGGCAAGGCTGATAAAGGTGGTCAGTGCCGCCCCTTTGTTGCCGCGCTCTTCTTTGTCAATCTGCACAATGACTTCCTGGCCTTCGCGCAGAACATCTTTGATGTTCGGGCGGCCATGCGCATTGTAGTTTGACGGGAAGTATTCGCGGGCGATTTCTTTAAGAGGGAGGAAACCGTGACGCTCAGCACCGTAATCTACGAATGCGGCTTCAAGGCTGGGTTCGATACGGGTAATTTTGCCTTTGTAGATGTTTGCTTTTTTCTGTTCGTGTCCTGGGCTTTCGATATCCAGATCGTACAGACGCTGCCCATCCACGAGGGCGACACGCAACTCTTCTTGCTGAGTGGCGTTGATTAACATTCTTTTCATCGTAACTTACTCATTATTCTTGCATTGACGACTAAGCTACGGGCAGAGTTTTCCTTGCCGGGGGTAAACCGATGGCCTCGTGACTGTTCACGTCGCCAACCTCACGGTTGTCGCTCGCTTAAGAGGCGCAAAGTGTCGGTAGCCTGCGTTTCAAACGGAAACACAGCGCAATTATTCAGGGGAACAGCCTGGGAATGATTCTCCAGAGAAGGTTCCTTCTATACTCGTTGCTTTTCAAGTCGCAGATGGTTGGCTTCACCTGCTTACCCCAGTCACTCACTGGAGTAGCGCCTGGAGATCTCAGGTTTGCCGCCAACAGCGGCTTGAAATTCAGAGTATCAACCGGTAAGGACTGCAACCCGCAGCCCGCTAACTGTCTGAAAGATAAATACGTCTTACGCCATTGCTGCATAAAAAATCATTCAGACAAAATGGGTCATTCCGCTTACTGCTTGTACTCACAAGATATCAGCACGGAAAACGGCATCATTATTCCTTGCTCACCCTGTTATAGCAAGATGACTTTTACCATTTATCACCCGGTTACTCACAGTTTTTTCACTTTTCCGAACGGATTGTTCTAATAACCATCAATTCGGTCAGTGAGATAAAAAAGGAGTGCCGCTGACGTCATAATATAAGCACAGAAAAAGGAGTGGCGCGAATGCGTGTGCCTCTTTAGAATCGCCCCCCATGAAAACTGAGACTCCGACCGTAAAAATGGTTGCCATCGCCGAAGATGAGGCGGGACAGCGAATTGATAACTTTTTGCGCACCCAGCTTAAAGGTGTGCCGAAAAGCATGATTTACCGCATCCTGCGTAAGGGTGAAGTGCGCGTAAACAAAAAGCGCGTTAAGCCGGAATATAAGCTGGAAGCGGGCGATGAAGTCCGTATTCCGCCCGTGCGCGTCGCCGAGCGTGAAGAAGACGCTGTATCACCGCATCTGCAAAAAGTGGCCGCGCTGAGCGACGTTATCCTTTATGAAGATGATCATATTCTGGTGCTGAATAAACCCTCAGGCACGGCGGTACATGGCGGCAGCGGTCTGAGCTTTGGCGTGATTGAAGGGCTGCGCGCATTGCGTCCTGAAGCACGTTTCCTTGAGCTGGTTCACCGTCTTGACCGGGACACTTCCGGTGTTCTGCTGGTTGCCAAAAAACGTTCCGCCCTGCGCTCCCTGCACGAACAATTGCGTGAAAAGGGTATGCAGAAAGATTACCTGGCGTTGGTGCGCGGGCAGTGGCAGTCCCACATGAAAGTGGTGCAGGCCCCGTTGCTGAAAAATATTCTGCAAAGCGGCGAGCGTATTGTGCGTGTGAGCCAGGAAGGGAAGCCGTCCGAAACTCGCTTTAAAGTGGAAGAGCGCTTTACCCATGCGACGCTGGTTCGCTGTAGCCCGGTGACTGGGCGTACGCACCAGATTCGTGTGCATACGCTGCATGCGGGTCATCCGATAGCGTTTGACGATCGTTACGGCGATCGTGAATTTGATCGCCAGCTTGCGGGCACGGGTCTTAATCGTCTGTTCCTGCATGCGGCAGCGTTAAAGTTCACGCATCCGGGAACGGGTGAAACGCTGCGTATCGAAGCGCCGATGGACGAGCAACTTAAGCGCTGCCTGCAGGTACTGCGTAGCCAGAAATAATTCAGTTGCCCGGCGGCACTGCGTTTGCCGGGCCTACAAGGGCATCCTGACGCGTAGGTCCGGTAAGGCGCAGCCGCCACCGGACAATCTAACGCAACAGTGGATTATGCTGCTCATTGCGCAGCATTTTGCACAGCGCAATCAACGGTAGCCCGACCAGCGTATTCGGGTCTCTGCCTTCCAGCCGGTCGAACAAACTGATCCCCAACCCTTCACTTTTAAAACTTCCCGCACAGTTCAGCGGCTGTTCTTTTTGGATGTAATGGGTAATTTCGCTTTCGGTCAGTTGGCGGAAGTGGACGTCAAACGGCTCGCATTCGGTCTGTAAATGCCCTGTAGTGCTGTTATAAAGCGCAAGGCCGGTATAGAAGGTGACGACATGCCCGCTTGCTTTACGCAGCTGCTGGTGAGCATTTTCTTCAGTATGCGGTTTACCGGTAATTTTCCCATCCAGCACGCAGACCTGATCGGAACCGATAATCAGATGGTCGGAATAGCGTTCTTTCAGCGCCATGGCTTTGGCCTGAGCCAGACGTAAAACCAGTTGGCGAGGGGATTCGCCAGGCAGAGGCATTTCATCCACCTGCGGCGCAGCGCATTCAAAAGGCAACTCCAGCTTTTTAAGCAGTTCGCGGCGATAGGGGGAAGTGGAAGCAAGAACTAGACGTGGCATAATTTTTTTACCAGGATCTGGTGATTCGGATTGCGGCATTTTAAACTACAGGCCGCAATGTGTGCGAATAAATGGCAAAAGGCGTCTGAGGGTGCCTTTTTCTTTGACTCTATGACGTTACAAAGTTAATATGCGCGCCCTATGCAAAAGGTAAAATTACCCCTGACTCTTGATCCGGTTCGTACCGCTCAAAAACGCCTTGATTACGCGGGTGTCTACACCCCGGAACAGGTTGAGCGTCTTGCCGAATTTGTAGTCAGTGTGGACAGTGATGTGGAATGCGACATGACATTCGCCATCGACAATCAGCGCCTCGCCGTTATTAAAGGTGAGGCAAAGGTTGCGGTGACTCTCGAATGCCAGCGCTGCGGGAAACCGTTCCCACATGCCGTTCACACAACGTATTGTTTCAGCCCGATCAAAAATGATGAACAGGCTGAAGCACTCCCGGAAGCGTATGAGCCGATTCAGGTTAACGAATTCGGTGAAATCGATCTGCGGGCTTTAGTCGAGGATGAAATTATCCTCTCCTTACCTGTCGTTCCGGTGCATGATTCTGAACACTGTGAAGTGTCCGACGCGGACATGGTCTTTGGCGAACTGCCTGAAGAGGCACAAAAACCAAACCCATTTGCCGTATTAGCCAGCTTAAAGCGTAAGTAATTGAGGAGTAAGGTCCATGGCCGTACAACAGAATAAACCAACCCGTTCCAAACGTGGCATGCGTCGTTCCCATGACGCGCTGACTGCAGTTACCAGCCTGTCTGTAGACAAGACTACTGGTGAAAAACACCTGCGTCACCACATCACTGCCGACGGTTTCTACCGCGGTCGCAAGGTTATCGCTAAGTAATCACGCGCGAGCGTGATGAAGCTTAGTGAGGATTTCCCCGTGCAAGCGGGGATAAACCGAACCAGGCGGCGACGAAACCTTGACACGTCTGACCCTGGCGTTGGATGTCATGGGGGGCGATTTTGGCCCTTCCGTGACGGTGCCTGCAGCATTGCAGGCACTGCACGCTAACCCACAACTCTCGCTTCTTCTCGTCGGCAATCCCGACACCATAACGCCATTACTCGCCAAAGCTGATTTTGAACAACGTTCACGTCTGCAGATAATCCCTGCCCAGTCAGTTATTGCCAGTGATGCCCGTCCGGCCTATGCGGTTCGCAACAGCCGGGGAACCTCAATGCGTATTGCGCTTGAATTGGTGAAAGAAGGCAGAGCACAGGCCTGTGTCAGCGCCGGGAATACCGGCGCGCTGATGGGGCTTGCAAAATTATTACTCAAGCCGATTGACGGCATTGAGCGTCCGGCGTTGGTGACGGTATTGCCGCACCAGCAAAAGGGCAAAACGGTAGTGCTTGATTTGGGCGCTAACGTGGATTGCGACAGTACGATGCTGGTGCAGTTTGCTGTCATGGGCGCAGTGATGGCCGAAGAAGTCGTCGGCATTAGCCAGCCGCGAGTGGCACTGCTCAATATTGGTGAGGAAGAGAGCAAAGGTCATGAGAATATTCGTGATGCTTCAGCGCTGCTGAAAAAAGTCTCCTCCCTCAACTATATCGGCTATCTTGAAGCCAACGAATTATTAACCGGCAAAACAGATGTGCTGGTTTGTGACGGGTTTACGGGAAACGTCACGTTAAAAACCATGGAAGGCGTTGTCAGAATGTTTCTTTCCCTGCTGAAATCTCAGGGCGAGGGGAAAAAACAACCGTGGTGGCTGAAAATTTTGAAACATTGGTTACAAAAAAGCCTCTCCAGGCGATTCAGTCACCTCAACCCCGACCAGTATAATGGCGCCTGTCTGTTAGGATTGCGCGGCACGGTGATTAAGAGTCATGGTGCAGCCAATCAGCGCGCGTTTAGCGTGGCAATTGAACAGGCAGTGCAGGCGGTGCAGCGCGAGGTCCCACAACGGATCGGCGCTCGCCTCGAATCTGTATTACCACCAAAAAACTGAGCGTACATGTATACGAAGATTGTAGGTACCGGCAGCTATCTGCCTGAACAAGTGCGTACCAACGCCGACCTGGAAAAAATGGTAGATACGTCTGACGAGTGGATTGTCACACGCACAGGTATCCGTGAGCGTCGTATCGCCGCGCCAGACGAATCCGTGTCCACCATGGGCTATGAAGCCGCAAAACGTGCGCTGGAGATGGCGGGCGTTGAGGCTGAGCAGATTGGCCTGATCGTGGTCGCGACCACTTCTGCCACCCATGCGTTCCCAAGTGCGGCATGCCAGATCCAGTCTATGCTGGGCGTGAAAGGCTGCCCGGCATTTGATGTCGCTGCGGCCTGTGCAGGATTTACCTATGCGCTGAGCATTGCCGATCAGTATGTTAAGTCAGGCGCGGTTAAACACGCCCTGGTGATTGGCGCTGACGTGCTGGCACGTACCTGCGATCCGACCGATCGCGGGACGATCATTATTTTTGGCGATGGCGCTGGCGCCGTCGTTCTGAGTGCTTCCGAAGAGCCGGGGATCATCTCCACGCACCTGCATGCAGATGGCAACTACGGTGAGTTGCTCACCCTGCCCAATGCCGATCGCGTTCATCCGGAAAATTCTATTCACCTGACCATGGCTGGAAACGAAGTTTTCAAAGTGGCGGTGAAAGAACTGGCCAATATCGTCGAAGAGACGCTGGCGGCGAACAATCTGGATCGTAGCGAACTCGACTGGCTGGTGCCTCATCAGGCCAACCTGCGCATTATCAGTGCGACAGCGAAGAAGCTGGGCATGCCGATGGATAATGTCGTGGTCACGCTTGACCGCCACGGGAATACTTCCGCCGCTTCCGTGCCTTGCGCGTTTGATGAAGCCGTGCGTGATGGCCGTATTAAGCGTGGTCAGTTGGTGCTGCTTGAAGCCTTCGGCGGTGGATTCACCTGGGGCTCTGCACTGGTTCGTTTCTAATTAAGGATTACAACATGACGCAATTTGCTTTTGTGTTCCCGGGACAGGGTTCTCAGACTGTCGGTATGCTGGCTGATATGGCCGTGCAATACCCGGTTATCGAAGAAACATTCCGTGAAGCTTCTGATGCTCTGGGTTACGATCTGTGGGCACTGACTCAGCAGGGCCCGGCTGAAGAACTGAACAAAACCTGGCAGACACAGCCTGCGCTGCTGACCGCTTCCGTTGCGCTGTACCGCGTATGGCAGCAGCAGGGCGGTAAAACGCCAGCGCTGATGGCGGGCCACAGCCTGGGCGAATATTCTGCGCTGGTTTGTGCAGGCGTCATTGCCTTCGCCGATGCCGTTCGTCTGGTTGAACTGCGCGGTAAATTCATGCAGGAAGCTGTGCCAGAAGGCACGGGCGGTATGTCTGCTATCATCGGTCTGGATGATGCGGCAATCGCCAAAGCCTGCGAAGAGTCTGCTGAAGGGCAGGTGGTTTCGCCGGTGAACTTTAACTCACCGGGCCAGGTGGTTATCGCCGGGCATAAAGAAGCCGTTGAGCGTGCGGGTGCTGCTTGTAAAGCTGCTGGCGCGAAGCGTGCGCTGCCGCTGCCGGTTAGCGTGCCATCTCACTGTGCGTTGATGAAACCTGCTGCGGAAAAACTGGCTGCTGAACTGGCGAACATTACCTTCAGCGCTCCACAGGCTCCGGTTATCAATAACGTAGATGTGAAGGGCGAAACCTCTGCAGACGCGATTCGCGATGCGCTGGTTCGTCAGCTCTACAGCCCGGTTCAGTGGACCAAAACCGTTGAGTTCATGGCCTCTCAGGGCGTTGAACATCTGTATGAAGTGGGTCCGGGTAAAGTCCTCACCGGCCTGACAAAACGTATTGTTGACACCCTGACTGCGTCGGCCATTAACGAGCCGGCGGCACTGTCAGCGGCGCTTGAACAATAATAAGAGGAAAAGCAAAACCATGAGTTTTGAAGGAAAAGTTGCACTGGTTACCGGTGCAAGCCGCGGCATTGGCCGTGCGATTGCTGAAACACTCGTTGCCCGTGGCGCGAAAGTTGTCGGCACTGCAACCAGCGAAAGCGGTGCGCAGGCCATCAGCGATTATCTGGGTGCAAATGGGAAAGGTCTGATGTTGAATGTGACCGATCCGGCATCTATCGAATCTGTTCTGGGAAATATTCGTACAGAGTTTGGCGAAGTGGACATTCTGGTCAATAATGCCGGGATCACTCGTGATAACCTGTTAATGCGAATGAAAGATGATGAGTGGAACGACATTCTCGAAACCAACCTGTCATCTGTTTTCCGTCTGTCAAAAGCGGTAATGCGAGCTATGATGAAGAAGCGTCATGGTCGTATTATCACTATCGGTTCTGTGGTTGGTACCATGGGAAATGCTGGTCAGGCTAACTACGCTGCGGCGAAAGCCGGTCTGATTGGTTTCAGTAAATCGCTGGCGCGTGAAGTTGCGTCTCGCGGTATTACGGTGAACGTTGTTGCTCCGGGCTTTATTGAAACGGACATGACGCGTGCGCTGTCAGACGATCAGCGTGCGGGTATTCTGGCGCAAGTTCCAGCGGGTCGCCTTGGCGATGCAAAAGAAATCGCCAGTGCGGTGGCATTCTTAGCCTCTGACGAAGCGGGTTACATCTCTGGTGAGACTCTGCACGTCAACGGCGGAATGTACATGGTCTGACCGTAGTTTGCACAAAATGCTCAGGAACCGCGCAGTCTGTGCGCTCCTGGACATAATAACGTGCAAAATGATTTGCGTTATTGGGGCAAACACCCGCAAAATAGCGTAAAATCGTGGTAAGACCTGCCGGGATTTAGTTGCAAATTTTTCAACATTTTATACACTACGAAAACCATCGCGAAAGCGAGTTTTGATAGGAAATTTAAGAGTATGAGCACTATCGAAGAACGCGTTAAGAAAATTATCGGCGAACAGCTGGGCGTTAAGCAGGAAGAAGTTACCAACAATGCTTCCTTCGTTGAAGACCTGGGCGCTGATTCTCTTGACACCGTTGAGCTGGTAATGGCTCTGGAAGAAGAGTTTGATACTGAGATTCCGGACGAAGAAGCTGAGAAAATCACCACCGTTCAGGCTGCCATTGATTACATCAACGGTCACCAGGCGTAAGTGAACATCTCCAGGCGGTCATTCGACCGCCTGAGTTTTATCTTTTAGTTCCACATTTCTCTTTTTTATCCCTCCCTGGAGGACAAACGTGTCTAAGCGTCGTGTAGTTGTGACCGGACTTGGCATGTTGTCTCCTGTCGGCAATACCGTAGAGTCCACCTGGAAATCTCTTCTTGCCGGTCAGAGCGGCATCAGCCTAATCGACCATTTCGATACTAGCGCCTATGCAACGAAATTTGCTGGCTTAGTAAAGGATTTTAACTGTGAAGACATTATCTCGCGCAAAGAACAGCGCAAGATGGATGCTTTCATTCAATATGGAATTGTCGCTGGCGTTCAGGCCATGCAGGATTCTGGCCTGGAAGTGACGGAAGAGAACGCCACACGTATCGGTGCTGCTATCGGCTCCGGCATTGGCGGTCTTGGTCTAATCGAAGAAAACCACAGTTCGCTTGTGAACGGCGGTCCACGTAAAATTAGCCCCTTCTTCGTCCCGTCTACGATTGTTAACATGGTGGCCGGTCATCTGACCATTATGTTTGGTTTACGTGGCCCTAGCATTTCTATTGCCACGGCGTGTACTTCCGGTGTGCATAACATCGGTCATGCCGCACGTATGATTGCCTACGGCGACGCTGACGCGATGCTGGCAGGTGGTGCTGAGAAAGCCAGTACCCCGCTGGGCGTAGGGGGTTTCGGTGCCGCACGCGCACTCTCTACTCGCAACGATAACCCACAGGGCGCAAGCCGTCCGTGGGATAAAGATCGTGATGGCTTTGTGCTGGGCGACGGCGCAGGCATCATCATGCTTGAAGAGTATGAGCACGCGAAAAAACGCGGTGCGAAAATCTACGCTGAAGTGGTTGGCTTTGGTATGAGCAGCGATGCCTACCACATGACCTCACCGCCGGAAAACGGCGCAGGTGCAGCCCTGGCCATGGTTAACGCGATTCGCGATGCGGGCATTGAACCGGGTCAGATTGGCTACGTTAACGCCCACGGCACGTCCACTCCGGCAGGCGATATCGCTGAAGCCCAGGCTGTGAAGTCTGTGTTTGGTGCAGATGCTAGCCGCGTGATGGTCAGCTCCACGAAGTCAATGACAGGTCACCTGTTAGGCGCGGCGGGGGCGGTTGAGTCAATCTACTCCATCCTGGCTCTGCGCGATCAGGCTGTTCCGCCGACCATTAACCTGGATAATCCGGAAGAGGGCCTTGGCCTGGATCTGGTTCCGCACGAAGCGCGTCAGGTTAGCGGCATGGAATACACACTGTGTAACTCCTTCGGCTTTGGTGGCACCAACGGCTCTCTGATCTTTAAAAAGGTCTGACAGCCAGCCAGATGAAAAAGGCCTGCATAGCAGGCCTTAGTTGCTGACAAAGAAGGATAAAACGTGGTTTTTCCTTCTTTGTGGTGAGTAGCCGAAAATCAATAAATTGATTTTCCTTGTTTCTTATTAGGCACCCTATGACAAATCTTCATTCGTTAGAGGTTTGTCATCACTCTCGGGCCTGCATAGCAGGCCTTTTCTTTAGGTATTATCCGCTGGTCCCCTTGAGCTTTCCTGTCAGACTGAAAGGCCATTGATTAGGAGATGCCATGTTGATGATTAATGGTATTAACCAGGATTTTCTGAGCGCCGGCGATCGCGGCCTGCAATTTGGTGACGGCTGCTTCACCACCGCCCGCATTCAGCGCGGTGAAATCGCGTTTTTCACCCAGCATCTTGAGCGTCTACAGAAAACCTGCGCTGCATTATTTATCCCCTTTACCGACTGGGCCACTCTCGCCGAAGAAATGCAGGCACTGGCAAAGACGGCGGACGAGGGTGTGTTGAAAGTCGTTATTACGCGCGGCAGCGGCGGACGCGGCTATAGCACTAACGGCTGCCAGTCACCCACTCGCATTCTGTCGGTTTCTCCTGCTCCTGCACATTATCCGCGCTGGCAAAGCGAAGGCATTACGCTCGCATTAAGCCCTGTGCGCCTTGGACGCAACGCCATGCTGGCGGGACTAAAACATCTCAATCGTCTCGAACAGGTCTTAATCCGCTCGCATCTTGAACAGACGCCTGCCGATGAGGCGGTGGTCCTTGACAGTGAAGGGTGGGTTACGGAATGCTGTGCGGCTAATTTATTCTGGCGAGCCGGTGATACCGTATTCACGCCGCGGCTGGATCAGGCCGGAGTGAATGGCATTATGCGACAGCACTGCCTTTCACTATTGGCACAAAGCCGTTTTCGCGTTGTCGAAGTGAATGCCCGCGAAGAGGCCGTCAGTCAGGCTGATGAGGTGATTGTGTGTAATGCCCTGATGCCGGTGGTTCCCGTGAACCAGTTTGCCGATGCCCGTTATCTTTCGCGCGAGCTGTTTGAATTTTTGGCCCCCCTTTGTGAGCAGTCGACTAAGTCATGAAGAAAATGTTTCGGTTTGTCCTCCTGCTGCTGGTTGTGTTTGCGATAGCGACAGGGGTTGGAATGTGGAAGGTTCGCGAGCTTGCGAGCAGCAAGGTCCTGCTTAAAGATGAGGTGATTTTCACCCTTAAAGCAGGCACCGGTCGCCTGGCGTTAGGCACTCAGTTATATGAAGAACACGTCATCAATCGCCCGCGTGTTTTCCAGTGGCTGCTGCGCGTTGAACCTGAACTCTCGCACTTTAAAGCCGGCACCTATCGCATCACGCCGGGGATGAGCGTTCGTGAGGTTATGCAACTGCTTGCCAGCGGCAAAGAAGCACAGTTCCCGCTGCGTTTCATTGAAGGTATGCGTACCAGTGATTATCTCAAGCAACTGCGTGAGGCACCGTATGTTAAACATACGCTGAAGGACGACAGCTATGCCACTGTTGCTGAAGCCCTGAAGTTAGAACATGCGGATTGGGTTGAAGGCTGGTTCTGGCCAGATACCTGGATGTACACCGCCAACACCACAGATTTGCAGATCCTCAAGCGCGCACACCAGAAAATGGTCAAAGCAGTCGATCAGGCGTGGGAAGGGCGGAGGGATAATCTTCCTTACAAGGATAAAAACCAGCTGGTCACCATGGCCTCAATTATCGAAAAAGAGACCGCGGTCGCCAGCGAACGCGATCAGGTGGCTTCTGTGTTTATTAACCGCCTGCGAATCGGCATGCGTCTGCAAACTGATCCAACGGTTATCTACGGCATGGGAGAGAGCTATAATGGCAAGCTGAGCCGCCAGGATCTGGAAACACCCACAGCCTATAACACCTATGTGATTGCAGGCATGCCGCCAGGCCCGATCGCCACGCCAGGCGAAGCCTCACTGAAAGCAGCGGCGAATCCGGCGAAAACACCGTATCTCTATTTCGTTGCAGACGGTAAAGGCGGCCATACGTTTAATACTAATCTGGCGAGCCATAACCGCTCAGTACAGGATTATCTGAAAGCACTTAAGGAAAAAAATGCGCAGTAAGTATATCGTCATCGAAGGCCTGGAAGGCGCTGGCAAAACCACGGCACGTAATGTGGTGGTGGAAACGCTGAAAGAGGTGGGCATCAGTGATTTAGTGTTCACCCGCGAGCCGGGCGGCACAATCCTGGCGGAAAAACTGCGCAGTCTGGTGCTGGATATCAAATCCGTTGGCGATGAAGTGATCACCGATAAAGCCGAAGTGCTGATGTTCTATGCTGCACGTGTCCAGCTTGTCGATACTGTTATCAAGCCTGCACTGGCTGAAGGGAAATGGGTGATCGGCGACAGGCACGATCTTTCTACCCAGGCGTATCAGGGCGGCGGCCGGGGTATCGATCAACACCTTCTCGCCACGCTGCGTGATGCCGTGCTTGGCGATTTCCGCCCGGACCTGACGCTGTACCTGGACGTGACCCCTGAAGTCGGGTTGAAACGCGCCCGCGCCCGTGGCGACCTGGATCGCATCGAGCAGGAGTCTTTCAATTTCTTTAACCGTACTCGCGCTCGGTATCTTGAACTGGCTGCGCAAGACCAGACTATCCGTACAGTTGATGCGACCCAGCCTCTGGAAACCGTGATGCAAAATATTCGTTCTACGGTCATGGAATGGGTCGAGGAGCAGGGCGCATGAAATGGTATCCGTGGTTGCGCCCGCCGTTTGAACAGCTCGTTTCCGGTTATCAATCCGGACGTGGCCACCACGCGCTATTAGTTCAGGCTTTGCCGGGAATGGGGGCTGATGCGCTGGTGTATGCGCTGACCCGTTTTATGATGTGTCACTCCCCTGAAGGTCAGAAAAGCTGTGGTAAATGCCATAGCTGCCAGCTGATGCAGGCGGGCACGCACCCGGATTATTACCATCTGCTGCCAGAAAAGGGCAAAAGCACGCTGGGGATCGATGCGGTCCGCGAAGTCAGCGAAAAGCTGTACGAGCGTGCACGTCTGGGTGGTGCCAAAGTGGTATGGATAGGTGATGCCGCACTGCTCACCGAAGCGGCAGCCAATGCGTTGTTAAAAACGCTGGAAGAGCCGCCGCAAAACACCTGGTTTTTCCTGCAATGCGAAGAACCTGCCCGGTTACTTGCTACGTTGCGCAGCCGTTGCCGTCATTTTCATCTTGCTCCTCCGGCAGAAAACTACGGGCTGGCCTGGCTTGCCCGTGAAGTTACAGTGTCACAAGAGAGTTTGTTAAGCGCACTGCGTCTTAAAGCGGGCGCACCCGCGGCGGCACTGGATTTGTTGCAGGAAGCCAATTTTGCCCCTCGCCAGCAGCTTTGTGCAGCCCTTGAAACCACATTGCAAAATGGTGACTGGCTTTCAATGCTTGCGGTACTTAATCATGACCAGGTGGCTGAACGCCTTTATTGGCTGATTTCGCTTCTGCTCGATGGCATCAAAATGCAGCAGGGCGTTACGCAACTGACCAATGTTGATGCCTGGATGCTGGTCCAGCACATCACTAATCGTATTCCGGCCGCCCGTTTGCAGGCGATGGTGACTGATGCCTGCCTGTGTCGGGAACAGTTGCTTAGCGTGACCGGGCTGAACCGCGAACTGATGCTGAATGACAGTCTGTTACGCTGGGAGCACTGGCTGACACCGGGCAGCACGCTTCCGCTTCCTCATCTCTAAGACATTCACCTGTAAGAAGAGACATTATGTTTTTAGTCGACTCGCACTGCCATCTTGATGGCCTGGATTATCAATCACTGCACAAAGATGTGGATGATGTACTGGCGAAAGCCGCCGCCCGTGATGTGAAGTTTTGTCTGGCTGTTGCCACGACGCTGCCGGGCTATCGCGGTATGCGTGAGCTGGTTGGTGAGCGTCAGAATGTTGTTTTCTCCTGCGGTGTGCACCCGTTGAATCAGGACGAAGACTACGAAGTGGAAACCCTGCGCCAGTGGGCAGCAGAAGAGGGCGTGGTCGCGCTAGGCGAAACGGGCCTCGATTATTATTACACGCCAGAAACTAAAGCCCGCCAGCAGGCTTCGTTTGCTCACCACATCCGCATTGGGCGTGAGCTGAACAAACCTGTCATCGTCCATACACGTGATGCACGTGAAGATACGCTGGCGATTTTGCGCGATGAAAAAGTGACGGATTGCGGTGGCGTACTACACTGTTTCACGGAAGACACAGAAACAGCAGGCAAGTTGCTGGATGTAGGGTTTTACATCTCCTTCTCCGGCATTCTGACTTTCCGTAATGCGGAGCAACTGCGTGAAGCGGCGCGTTACGTGCCACTGGATCGCATTCTGGTGGAGACAGATTCACCGTATCTGGCCCCTGTCCCACACCGTGGTAAAGAGAATCAGCCTGCGATGACTCGTGATGTCGCAGAGTACATGGCCGTGTTGAAAGGGGTGTCGCTTGAGCAACTGGCGCAGCAGACCACCGAAAACTTCGCCACCTTGTTCCACATTGACCCCGCTCGCCTGCAATCTGCCTGATTCGCCTGCTTATTTTAAAGCTCGTAATTAATAATCAAAGCGAGTAAAGTTCACCGCCGCAAAAGGGGTGGTGAACGGTTCGCCTGTAACCTTCAGAAACAACTTTTGTAAATCAGTGCAAGGTTTTCGGCGATTGCTGGTTGAAACGTGATGGCCGTCAAATAAAAATAAACTGAATTATTTTACTCTGCGTAATAAATAAAAGGACACTTAGATGTCCTGTCTACGGCGAGGTTCTCCCCCCTCGCCAATGCGTGAAAGCGTAAAAAAAGCACAAATACTCAGGAGCACTCTCAATTATGTTTAAGAATGCATTTGCTAACCTGCAGAAGGTCGGTAAATCGCTGATGCTGCCAGTCTCCGTACTGCCTATCGCAGGTATCCTGCTGGGCGTCGGTTCTGCTAACTTCAGCTGGCTGCCAGCCGTCGTTTCCCACGTTATGGCGGAAGCGGGCGGTTCTGTCTTTGCTAACATGCCGCTGATCTTTGCTATCGGTGTTGCACTTGGCTTTACTAACAACGACGGTGTTTCTGCACTGGCGGCGGTAGTAGCCTACGGCATCATGGTGAAAACCATGGCGGTCGTTGCACCTCTGGTTCTGCATTTACCTGCTGAAGAAATCACGGCTAAGCATCTGGCGGATACGGGCGTTCTCGGCGGGATCATCGCCGGTGCCATCGCGGCCTACATGTTCAACCGTTTCTACCGCATCAAGCTGCCAGAGTACCTGGGCTTCTTTGCGGGCAAGCGCTTTGTGCCGATCATTTCCGGTCTCGCCGCTATCTTCACTGGCGTGATCCTCTCCTTCATTTGGCCGCCAATCGGTAGCGCCATTCAGGATTTCTCACAGTGGGCAGCGTACCAGAACCCGGTTGTGGCGTTCGGTATCTACGGCTTCATTGAGCGTTGCCTGGTGCCATTCGGTCTGCACCACATCTGGAACGTTCCATTCCAGATGCAGATTGGTGAATACACCAACGCTGCAGGCCAGGTGTTCCACGGTGATATCCCACGTTACATGGCGGGTGACCCGACTGCAGGTAAACTGTCTGGCGGCTTCCTGTTCAAAATGTACGGTCTGCCAGCGGCTGCGATCGCTATCTGGCACTCTGCGAAACCAGAGAACCGTGCAAAAGTGGGCGGTATCATGATCTCCGCAGCGTTGACCTCGTTCCTGACCGGTATCACCGAGCCAATCGAGTTCTCCTTCATGTTCGTTGCGCCGATCCTGTACGTTATCCACGCGATTCTGGCAGGCCTGGCCTTCCCGATCTGTATTCTGCTGGGTATGCGTGACGGTACGTCCTTCTCCCACGGTCTGATCGACTTCATCGTTCTGTCTGGTAACAGCAGCAAGCTGTGGCTGTTCCCGATTGTGGGTCTGTGCTACGCCGCGGTGTACTACACCGTGTTCCGCGTGCTGATTAAAGCACTGGATTTGAAGACTCCGGGTCGTGAAGACGCAACCGAAGACAGCAAAGCTGGCGCAACCAGCGAAATGGCTCCGGCCCTGATTGCTGCATTCGGCGGTAAAGAAAACATCACCAACCTTGATGCCTGTATCACACGTCTGCGTGTGAGCGTGGCAGATGTGGCGAAAGTGGATCAGCCTGGTCTGAAGAAACTGGGTGCCGCAGGTGTGGTTGTTGCAGGTTCCGGCGTTCAGGCAATTTTCGGGACTAAATCCGATAACCTGAAAACCGAAATGGATGAGTACATCCGCAACAACTAAGCCAGAAAGGTAGGGGAGACTAAGGCAGCCACCAGGCTGCCTTTTTTATGCGAGGTAAACTGCAAAACCTTCTCTTCAGAGAAGTTTTTTAGTGTTTGCACCCTCTCCACGTGGGCTGTCTCTTATACACATCTCAGATTGCGGCTTTATTACCGCGATCTGAGAAATACAGCAGGTTGTTTTTAAAGGAATTTTTTTGAGTTACATACATACACTCAAAAAATAATCTTTTTATAAAACAACATGATACAGACTTGTGTATAAGAGACAGCCACGTGGGAGAGGGGCGGGGTGAGGGCACCAGACCGCTCGGGGCTGGTGTAAAACTCAGAAATCGTAACTTGCTGAAACTGAGAAGTTCAGCGGTGCGCCGTACACGAGATAGGAGCCGACGTAATCGTAATACTCTTTGTCGAACAGGTTATTGACGTTGGCCTGCAGGGCAAAGTTCTTCGTCACCTGATAGCGGCTAAACAGGTTAACCAGGCCATAGCTGCCCTGATCAATATAGTCGCGCCCGTTTGGTCCTCCGTCGACGTCACTCCAGATTTTGCTCTGCCAGTTAACGCCACCACCTACGGCCAGTTCTGGCATCATCGGCAGTTGATAACGGGTGAACAGCTTCAGGGTGGTACGCGGCTGATCTGAACTGACCGCATTGCCACTTTTATCTTCTGCGACATAACGTGTGGCACCAAAGGTGAGCTGCCAGTTATCGGTTAATGCGCCATTCAGCTCAAATTCAACACCTTTACTGACCACGCCATCCAGCGATTCGTAAATCGACTCACCGCTTGGCAAATAGGTATACGTGTTGTTGGCGACATTGTCCTGCTCGATACGGAATACTGCCAGAGAGGTGGTCAGGCGGGTATTAAACCAGTCGGCTTTCACGCCTGCTTCGTAACTCTTGCCGGTCGTCGGGTCGAGATAACGTCCGTTGGCATCGCGTTTATCCTGCGGCTGGAAGATGTTGGTGTAGCTGGCATATGCCGACCAGTCTTCATTGATGTCATAGACCAGCCCGGCATAAGGCGTCACATCATCTTTGGTGCTTTCCAGACGCGTATCAGGCGCACCTGCCGGATTGTATTTAATGTTGTAGTTGGTGTAGCGAGCGCCGACAATCAGGTGCAGCGGATCGGCCAGTGAGAAGCGAACTGAAGAGTAAGCGGATGACTGGCGGATATCATCTTTGCTGTACAGCTTCCATGCGGTCCACTGCGGGTCGGCGATGTTGCTGTTCCAGTTGTTGAAGCTGCCGATATCCACCATGCCGTACAGCGAGTCAGGCAGGGAATTATCATAATGGTTGCGCTGACGGCTCAGGCTGCCGCCGACCATCATTTCATGCTGACGACCGAACAACTCGAAATCACCCCGCAGGAAGGCATCGACCGCATCCTGTTTACGTTCGCCACGGTTCCAGCCGCCATAGCCAACCATCCCGCTGCCTGTTTCTTTGTCCGGATAGCCGTACATGTACATCATTTTGGTGTCGAAGTTGGTATCGGTATGCATTCCGTTGATGTGCGCTTCCCAGCCGTTATCGAAACGCTGGGTGAAATTAGCGAACACTTTGGTGCTGTCTTTGTCCGAATAGGCCCAGTCCGGCGCGACGGTATCGCTGCGGTTGTAATGGGTTTTGCTGCCATCGCTGTACCACGTTGGCAAGCCACCCCAGGTGGGATCAGCGGTGTTACTTTCCTGATATTCGTAGCCCAGTGAGAGCGTGGTGCTGTCGGTCAAATCCGCATCAACCACACCGTAGAGGAATTTTTTGCGGTAGTGATAGTTGTCCATCCACGAATCGTTGTCCTGATAACCGGCAATCATACGGCCCCGCACGTTGCCGGATTCCACCAGGGGTGCCTGCAAATCGAGCACGTAGCGCTGCTTATCCCAACTGCCGTAGCTGGCGGAAACGTTGCCCTGGAACTCGCGGCTGTCGGCGTGCTTGCGCACCATATTGACGTAAGCCGCCGGGTTGCCGGTGCCGCTCATCAATCCTGTTGCGCCGCGTACGACTTCAATACGGTCATAAATGGCGGTGTCGGTGGCGGTGTCCCCAAAGTTCCACACTTCGCTGATGGAAGTCGGCAGGTCGTCATAGGCATAGTTGCTGACGAAGAACCCGCGGGAATAGAACACTGTGCGATCGCTATCCTGTACCTGAGCGGTCACGCCGGTGGTGTTGGTCAGCACCTGGCCAATGGTTTGCAGGTTCTGGTCCTTCATACGCTGCTGGCTGATGACGCTGACAGATTGCGGGATGTCACGCGGGACCAGCAGCAGTTTCGTCCCTGTGGTGGTGGTTTTAACGCTGTAATCCTGGTCCTGAGCGTTACTGGTCGTATTATCCGCTGTACCTTCAACCACCACGGTTTCTTCAGTATTGGTGTCGGCCAGGGTGGAAGAGGGCAGCAGAGCCAGGGCGATGCAGGCGGCGAGCAGCGACGGAGCGGCCGGGAGTCTGCGCTCCCTTGCGCTGGAGTCTAAAGTGAAAGACATACGAAACCTTTGTGTTGTGAGTGTTATAGACGCGCTGTTATTGCATGAAAATGCAAATGCGAAATATACGCATTCATATTACCAATGTAAATAAAGGTAAGAATCGATTTGAAACTTTGTTTTGATTGAGGGGGCGCGCGGGAATCGTCCGGAACTGATTATCTAACAGCCGCCGAATCCGATTCTGTCCAAGAAAAAGTGGGATCAGGTTGAAAGAACAGGAGTAAGTCGCTCATACTCTTACGTTGTTATCTGAAGATCTGGTTACCGTACGGTAATAAGCAAAAAGGAAAAAATGGCATGGCAGAAGAAACGATTTTCAGCAAAATTATCCGCCGCGAAATCCCGGCCGATATTGTTTACCAGGATGAACTGGTTACCGCGTTTCGTGATATCTCGCCGCAGGCTCCCACCCACATTCTGATTATCCCCAATAGCCTTATCCCAACGGTGAACGATGTCACCGCTGAGCATGAGCAGGCGCTCGGCCGCATGCTGACGGTAGCGGCGAAGATTGCTGAAGCGGAAGGGATTGCTGAGGATGGCTATCGTCTGATCATGAACTGCAACCGTCACGGCGGGCAGGAAGTCTACCATATTCATATGCACCTGCTGGGCGGTCGTCCACTGGGTCCAATGCTTGCGCACAAAGGATAATGGCATGAACTGTGGCCGAATGGGTGTCCTGCTGGCGGCCGTGCTTTTGGCCGGATGCGGTTCTCATCCTGAAATCCCTGTGGGCGATCAACAAACGTTGGTCATGGAAGCTAACGTTCTGGCGGCAGGGATCAGCGCCGAAAATCCTGAGCTGACGTCGTCTGAAATTCAGGCGACAGCCTCATCAAAACTCTATAACGAGCGCTCGACGCCGGTCACGGTTCACTATCGTTTCTATTGGTATGACGCCAGAGGACTGGAAATGCATCCGCTGGAAGCTCCGCGTACGGTGACCATCCCGGCTCAATCTTCTGTGACGCTGTACGGCAGCGCCAACAGTCTGGGTGCACATAAAGTCCGGCTTTATCTTTATCTTTAAGGGGTAAACAGTAATGAGTAAATTAAGTCGCTATGCGCTTATCGCGGCTGTCGCTGTCTTTCTTGCCGGGTGTGTGGGCCATCGCGAACAGCCTGCACCGGTTGAAGAGGCAAAACCTACGCCAGAGCAGCCGCAGACGCCACCGCCGACGACAGTGCCTACCGTGCCAACAATCCCAACCCAGCCGGGTCCGATTGAAAATGGGGCTCAGCAGCCGGAACAGCCTGCACCACGCGTTCGTCATTATGACTGGAACGGCGCTGCGCAGCCGCTGGTCAGCAAAATGGTTCAGTCTGAAGGTATCACTGCGGGCAGCATCCTGCTGGTTGATAACGTGAATAACCGTACCAACGGCTCCATCAGCACCACGGAAGCGACCGCTGCCCTGAGCAATGCCCTGAAGGGGAACAGCAAATTTACATTGGTGTCTGCGCAACAGTTGGCTGTGGCAAAACAGCAACTGGGTCTTTCACCGCAGGACAGCCTGGGATCGCGTAACAAAGCGATGGGCCTGGCCCGGACCGTCGGCGCGCAGTACGTGCTGTATTCCAACGCCACTGGCAATGCAAACGCGCCAACGCTTTCCTCACAACTGATGCTGGTCCAGACTGGCGAGATCATTTGGTCAGGTAAAGGTGCGGTTACACAGCAATAAGCTTACGCGTGACGAAGTGCTGTTGCGCCACTTTCCCGATGTCACTCCCGTCGAAGACGCCGCTGTTAAAGGGCTGAGCGGCGGGAGCTGTCTTATCGAACATCAGGGGCAGCGTCTGGTGCTGCGTCAGCATCACGATTCGTCAGCGCCTGATTTTCATTTTCGCCGTCAATACCATGTGCTAAAAGCCCTTCCCGCGACACTGGCTCCGAGGCCGCTTGGATTCTATGCAGGCTGGATGGCGGTGGAATATCTCCAGGGTGAGACCTGCGCCACACTCCCGAGTAGCCAACCGATGGCGGCGCTGTTGTATCATTTGCATCAGCAAAAAGGCTTTGGCTGGCGAGTGACGCTGCTTCCGCTGTTGCAGCATTACTGGCAGAACAGCAGCCCGCTAAGGCGCACACCGCAGTGGCTTCGGCAGTTGCACAGACTCAGAAAGCAGGGTGAACCGCAGCCGTTGCGGCTGGCTCCCTTGCATATGGATGTTCATGCGGGCAACCTGGTCACGACCACAGAAGGGCTGCGGTTAATCGACTGGGAATATGCGGGTGACGGCGATGTCGCACTCGAACTGGCCGCCGTATGGACAGCCGATGAAACCAGCCGGGCAGCACTGATTGCGGAGTATGCGCGGGTAGCAAAAATGGATTCGACAGCGCTTGGCCTTCAGGTGCAGCGCTGGCAACCGTGGCTAAACATGCTGATGACAACCTGGTATGAATATCGCTGGCAGCAGACCGGCGACCAACACTTTATCGCGCTGGCAGACGAAGGCTGGCGTGGTCTGATGAATAAAAGAGAAGAGAGGTAAACGTGGGCCCAGTGATGTTGGATGTTGAAGGATTCGAGCTGGATGCTGAGGAACGAGAAATTCTGGCGCATCCCCTGGTCGGCGGGCTGATTCTGTTTACCCGCAACTACCATGATCCGGCCCAGCTTCGTGAGCTGGTACGCCAGATTCGCAGCGCATCCAAAAATCACCTTGTGGTGGCTGTGGATCAGGAAGGCGGGCGCGTACAGCGTTTCCGTGAAGGTTTTACGCGTCTGCCAGCGGCTCAGTCTTTTGCTGAATTGCTCGGGATGGAAGAGGGCGGGCGCATGGCGCAGGAAGCGGGTTGGTTGATGGCATCAGAGATGATCGCCATGGACATCGATATCAGCTTCGCGCCCGTGCTGGATGTCGGGCATATCAGCGCCGCCATCGGTGAGCGTTCTTACCATGCCGATCCGCATAAAGCGCTGGCGATGGCTCGCCACTTTATCGATGGCATGCACAACGCCGGAATGAAAACCACCGGTAAACACTTCCCGGGGCATGGCGCGGTGACCGCGGACTCGCACAAAGAAACTCCGCAAGACCCGCGCGATGAAGCTGAAATTCGTGAAAAAGATATGTCGGTGTTCCGCACGCTGATCACTGAAAATCGCCTGGATGCCATCATGCCCGCCCACGTGATTTACAGTGAAGTCGACCCGCGTCCGGCTAGCGGTTCCCCGCATTGGCTGAAAACCGTGCTTCGCGGTGAACTGGGCTTCGACGGCGTTATTTTCTCTGATGATTTATCGATGGAAGGCGCGGCAATCATGGGCAGCTACGCGGAACGTGGCCAGGCATCGCTGGATGCAGGTTGCGATATGATCCTCGTCTGCAATAATCGTAAAGGTGCCGTTAGCGTGCTGGATAACCTGTCGCCGATCAAAGCGGAGCGTGTTGCGAAATTGTATCATGAAGGTTCATTTACCCGTCAGGAGCTGAGGGATTCAGCTCGCTGGAAGACGGTCAGCGCGCAGCTCAACGAACTGCATGAACGCTGGCAGGCGCATAAAGCCACTTCTTAATCTTCCCCTCATCGGGATTAGCAGTGTTGCGAGGATGTAATGATAATTTATTTGCACGGTTTCGATTCAAACAGTCCGGGGAATCACGAGAAAGTCCTGCAATTGCAGTTTATCGACCCAGACGTTCGCCTGATTAGCTACAGCACGTTGCATCCAAAGCACGACATGCAGCACTTGCTGAAAGAAGTAGACAAAATGTTGCAGCTTAACGCTGACGACAGACCTCTGATTTGTGGGGTGGGGCTCGGTGGCTACTGGGCCGAACGCATCGGTTTTCTGTGTGATATCCGTCAGGTGATTTTCAATCCTAATCTGTTCCCGAATGAGAACATGGAAGGAAAGATTGACCGGCCAGAAGAGTACGCGGATATCGCAACCAAATGCGTAAGCAACTTCCGCGAGAAAAACCGCGATCGTTGCCTGGTGATCCTCTCCCGTCAGGATGAGGCCCTGAATAGCCAGCGTTCGGCTGAGTTTTTGCATCATTACTACGAGATAATTTGGGATGACGTGCAGACGCATAAGTTCAAGAATATCTCTCCGCACCTGCAGCGTATCAAAGCTTTTAAAACTCTCGGCTAATCCCGCTTTTGCCCGGTGGCATCCTGTTCACCGGGCACCTAAACTCCCGCTTATCCACTACACTTGCTCAACATTTCATCGGCAAAACTTGATTCATATCAATTTTGGTATGACCAATGCACCTCCCATGGTATTCTTCGCTGAAGTTACGTTTTCAGGCGCAGTAACCTGTTGTTAATTAAAGGTTATTTTAATAACTTTTAATTAACAATTGGTTAATAATTTGAGGGGGTCACGTTGACTACACCATTGAAAAAGATTGTGATTGTGGGCGGTGGTGCTGGCGGGCTTGAGCTGGCGACTCAGTTGGGTCGGAAGCTTGGCCGTGGCAAAAAAGCGAAAATCACGCTGGTCGATCGTAATCACAGCCATCTGTGGAAACCGCTGCTGCACGAAGTTGCCACCGGTTCTCTGGATGAGGGCGTGGATGCGCTGAGCTACCTGGCCCATGCGCGTAACCACCATTTCCAGTTCCAGCTGGGCTCCGTGGTGGATATCAACCGTGAGACCAAAACCCTGACGCTGGCTGAACTGCGTGACGAAAAAGGCGAGCTGCTGGTACCCGAGCGCAAGCTGCCGTACGACACGCTGGTGATGGCGCTGGGCAGTACCTCTAATGACTTCAATACGCCGGGCGTGAAAGAGAACTGCATTTTCCTCGATAACCCGCATCAGGCGCGCCGTTTCCATCAGGAAATGCTCAACCTGTTCCTCAAGCACTCCAGTAACCTGGGCGCCAACGGTAAGGTAAATATCGCCATTGTTGGCGGTGGTGCCACGGGCGTCGAGCTTTCCGCAGAGCTGCATAACGCGGTGAAGCAGCTTCACAGCTACGGTTACAAAGGGCTGACCAACGAAGCGCTGAACGTCACGCTGGTGGAAGCAGGGGAACGTATTCTGCCTGCACTGCCGCCACGTATTTCCGGTGCAGCGCACAGCGAACTGACCAAAATGGGCGTACGCGTACTGACGCAGACCATGGTCACCAGCGCCGATGCAGGCGGTTTGCACACCAAAGAAGGTGAGTACATCAATGCCGATCTGATGGTGTGGGCGGCGGGCATCAAAGCGCCTGATTTCATGAAAGACATCGGCGGTCTGGAAACCAACCGCATCAACCAGCTGGTGGTCGAGCCAACGCTGCAAACCACCCGTGATGCTGATATCTACGCGATTGGTGACTGCGCCTCTTGTGCTCGCCCAGAAGGCGGCTTCGTGCCACCGCGTGCTCAGGCTGCTCACCAGATGGCGACCTGCGCGCTGAACAACATCCTGGCACAGAGCAAAGGCAAGCCGCTGAAGGCGTACACCTATAAAGATCACGGCTCGCTGGTTTCATTGTCGAACTACTCGACCGTCGGCAGCCTGATGGGTAACCTGATGCGCGGCTCAATGATGGTAGAAGGGCGCATTGCCCGCTTCGTGTACATTTCCCTGTACCGTATGCACCAGATTGCACTGCACGGTTACTTCAAAACCGGGTTGATGATGCTGGTGGGTAGCATCAACCGCGTGATCCGTCCTCGCCTTAAACTGCACTGATTGCCTAATGCCCGGTGGCGCTGCGCCACCGGCATCTTTTCTACCTCTTTAAAATCCAGTTTCTCTCCTTCAGAATGCTCTGAATCGCTCGAATCCGCCGTTTCCCGGCGATTTTTTCAGGGGTTTTCTTATATCCAACTTCACCTTCTGGTTGCAAAATTGTTACCAACAGCAACAAAGGAGGAACTCCCGTGAATAAATCAATGTTAGCGGGTATAGGGATTGGCGTAGCTGCTGCGCTGGGTGTGGCGGCGGTGGCCAGTCTTAACGTGCTTGATCGTGGCCCACAATATGCGCAGGTTATCTCTGCAACGCCCATTAAAGAGTCAGTGAAAACACCTCGTCAGGAATGTCGGAACGTTGCGGTGACGCATCGCCGTCCGGTTCAGGATGAAAACCGTATCGCCGGTTCAGTGCTCGGTGCCGTAGCGGGTGGCGTGATTGGCCATCAGTTTGGGGGTGGACGTGGTAAAGATGTTGCCACCATCGCTGGGGCGTTAGGCGGCGGTTATGCGGGTAACCAGATTCAGGGTTCGATGCAGGATAACGATACGTACACCACCACGCAGCAGCGCTGTAAAACCGTGTACGACAAGTCAGATAAGATGTTGGGTTACGATGTGACCTACAAAATTGGCGATCAGCAGGGGAAAATCCGTATGGATAAAGATCCTGGTACTCAGATCCCACTCGACAGCAATGGTCAGCTGGTTTTGACTAACAAAGCCTAAAAAAGCAGTTTATCTGTTAATTGGCCCCTCATTCGCTCAGGCTGAGGGGCCTTTTTTATGGCTCATTGCCCTGCGACGCTGCGCTTGCCAGGCCTGGTGCGTGTCGTAGGCCGGCGTAAGGCGAAGCCGCCACCCGGCATGGCAGCTGTTGTCGCAATCAGATTTTCAGCATCTGTGGCCACAGTCGTAACGTGGTGTCCGTTATCTTCATCAGCGATTCGTAGCTTGCGCCTTCACGCGCGCTGATGGACATCCCTTGCAGAATGCAGCTCAGGAACAGGGCCAGTTCGCAAACGGGCTTATCGGCAGGGATTTCACCGCGGGCCTGACGTTGGGTCAGAAACTCGCAGAGTGTTTTTTCCTGCATTGCGTGGCGAGATTTTATCGTTCGCGCAATGTCCTTCGACGAGGCCGCAAGCGTCGCCGAGGTGTTAATCATGAAGCAACCAGCCGGGGTGTCTTTGCTGGTAAAGCAAGTGGCCACAGCGCTGAAATAATCACGTAGCGCTTGTTCTACCGGCTTCTCTTCACAAAAAAGTTGAGCTTCGTGCTTATCGGCAAAGCGTGAGATATAGCGATCCAGAACAGCCCGGAACAGGCCTTCTTTGTTGACGAATTCTGCGTACAGCGTCGGGGCTTTCGCACCTGTCGCTTCCACTAAATCCGCGAGTGATGTTGCTTCATAGCCGTGCTGCCAGAAGAGTGTCATGGCCTTATCGAGCGCCGCTTCCCTGTCGAACACTTTTGGTCGGCCACGGCTTTTTTTTACGCAACTTGCAACGTCAGTTGTCATGGTGCCGTTGTACCTCTATGGATGTGTTGAACGTTCATTATAAAAATAAACCCTCAGCATAACCAGCGCCGGATGAGACAAAATAAAATTCTCATATCGATATGAAAAATAAGAGATAAATTATTTATATAATCATCATTATAAAAATCCGTTGACGCGTGATTCAGATCACACTATTATTTCCCTATCGATCGTTAAGTTAATAATAACGACCCGGCAAAATTCATCTGCAAAGGTAAAAAATCATGAAAAGCATCAAAACTTTCGCTGTTGCTGCCGTCCTGAGTTCACTGTCATTCGCAAGCTTCGCAGCGGTAGAAGTTCAGTCCACACCGGTTGACCAACACAAAGTCGGCGTTATCTCTGCTGACGCAGGCACCAACCTGGGTTCTCTGGAAGACCAGTTGGCACAGAAAGCAGACGCCATGGGCGCCAAATCATTCCGTATTACCTCAGTTACCGGTCCAAATTCCCTGCACGGGACTGCGGTAATTTATAAATAAGGCCCTCCTTATTTAACCCTTGGCAATGCCACTGCCATAAAAAAGACGAGAGTGATGACAAACCTCTAACGAATGAGATTTGTCATAGGGTACCGAATAAAAAAACAAGGAAAATCAATTTATTGATTTTCGGCTGCTCACCACAAAGAAGGAAAAACCACGCTTTTTCCTTCTTTGTCAGCAGTCTGAGACCACGACATTTGTCGTGGTCTTTTTTTTGTTCTCAGAAAGGGGCGGTTTATAGCGTTTGTGCCGTTGCTTCACCGTGAGTGGTGACATCCACAGGTATACCCGAACGCACTTCCATCACATGTTCCATCACCGATGCATCTGTCTGTGCGGAATTTTTGAAGGCCTGCATTGTGCTGCTGAGCGTGATGGGCAACACCTGCGGATCATCATTGATATGTCTGGACAGCGGCTGATGCACTTCCACAAGGTGTACACCGTTTGGCTCAACGGACGCCTTGATTGGCGTATTGATGATGTTCACTTTGGTGCCTGGCGTCACTTGCCTGAACAGCGTTTCGATGTCGCCATCACGCAGACGGATACAGCCGGAGCTCACACGCATGCCAATACCGAAGTCAGCGTTAGTCCCGTGCAGCAGATACACACCGCCATAGGCCGACAAGCGAATAGCGTGATGGCCCATCGGGTTATCTGGCCCGGCAGGCACTACGGCAGGTAAATTAATCCCGTTGGCCTTGTATCGGGCGCGGATGTTGGCCGTTGGCGTCCACGTAGGATTAGCGCGCTTATCGGATACCGTGGTCACCATGGTTGGCGTCAGTGTGTCGCCTCCCAACTGGCCGATGCCAATCGGGTAAACCGTGACGCTGTTTTTGCCCGGCGGGTAATAATAGAGACGCAGCTCGGCAAGGTTAATCACCATGCCTTCTCGTGGCGCATCAGGCAGCAGAGTTTGCAGCGGAATGGTCAGCACGCTGCCGGCGCGTGGAACATACGGATCAACGCCGGGGTTCGCCTGAAGCAAAGCCAAAAAACCGACATTGTATTTTTTCGCGATAGCTTCCAGAGAGCCGCCATCGTTAGCGACAACGTGAAAACGGTTTTCACCGACCAGACGGCTGCCAGCAGGTGGAAGAGGCCAGGTATTGGCGCGTGCGGGTAAAGTCACAGCCACAGTTGCAGCGAGGGCAAACAGCGCCATCAGCCGCAGGAAACGCGATTGAATCATCATCACAGCACATCCATAATGGTGATTAAGCAGGAGAGACCCTCATTATGGCATCAGGCTGTGTCTGGACGTTTCAGTGAATTGCAAAGAGTGTGTAAAGACGCGGGGGGAGCAGTCCCGGCGACAGACGCCGCCGGGAAGGGAATCAGGCAACAGCGTTCTCTTCAAGCTGCTGCATAAAGTTGCGCACCCACTCCATTCGGGCTTTACGCTCGGCCAGTTCCTGGAAGAACTTCAGGCGAGTCGGCCCATCAAGACGATAGTGCTGAGGCTGCTTCTGCAACAGGCCAATAAGCCAGGCAGGATTCACGTGATTCTTTTCATTGAATTCAATCACGCCGCCTTTCTCATTCCCTTCAAGCTTGCGAATGCCCAGTTTCTGCGCCTGCTGGCGAAGACGAGCAATATCCAGTAGGTTACGTGCGGCATCCGGCAGCAGGCCGAAGCGGTCGATAAGCTCAACTTTCAGCTCATCGAGCTCCTGCTCGCCTTTGGCACTGGCGATACGCTTGTAGAAAGAGAGGCGGGTGTTAACGTCCGGAATAAAATCGTCCGGCAGCAATGACGGCATACGCAGCTCAACTTCGGTCTGCTGGCTGGTGAGATCTTCCAGCGACGGCTCACGGCCCGCTTTCAGCGCATCCACCGCATTTTCCAGCAGTTCCATGTACAGCGAGAAGCCAATGGTTTCCATCGAACCGCTCTGATCTTCACCCAGCAACTCACCCGCGCCACGAATTTCGAGGTCATGGGTTGCGAGCGCAAAGCCTGCGCCTAAATCTTCCAGAGAGGCGATGGCTTCCAGACGTTTTTGCGCGTCGGTGGTCATGGCTTTTGGATGCGGCGTCAGCAGCCATGCGTAGGCCTGGTGATGAGAACGCCCAACGCGACCACGTAACTGATGCAACTGAGCAAGGCCGAAGTGGTCAGCGCGTTCAATGATGATGGTGTTGGCCGTCGGAATGTCGATCCCGGTTTCGATTATCGTGGTACACACCAGCACGTTGAAACGCTGGTGGTGAAAATCATTCATCACCCGTTCCAATTCGCGTTCGCGCATCTGCCCATGGCCGATAGCAATACGGGCTTCGGGCACCAGTTCTGCCAGGCGGTCTGCGGCTTTCTGGATATTTTCGACATCGTTATAGAGGTAATAAACCTGACCGCCGCGCAGCACCTCACGCAGAATCGCTTCGCGCACAACCAGATTGTCATACTCGCGCACGAAGGTTTTGACTGCCAGACGGCGAGCAGGTGGTGTGGCGATAATAGACAGGTCACGCATGCCGCTCATCGCCATGTTCAGCGTACGCGGAATCGGCGTTGCCGTCAGGGTCAGAATGTCGACATCGGCACGCATCGCTTTAATGCGTTCTTTATGACGCACGCCGAAACGGTGCTCTTCATCAACAATCAACAAGCCGAGATCGCGCCATTTCACGTCGCTTTGCAGCAATTTATGTGTGCCAATCAGGATATCGATTTTACCTTCACTGGCTTGTTCCAGAATCTGCGTCTGCTCTTTGGCACTGCGGAAGCGTGAGAGCATCTCAATGCGCACTGGCCAGTTGGCAAAGCGATCGCGGAAGTTATCGAAATGCTGCTGAGCAAGCAGGGTGGTCGGCACCAGCACGGCAACCTGTTTGTTGTTTTCTGCCGCCAGGAACGCGGCGCGCATGGCAACTTCGGTTTTACCAAAGCCCACGTCGCCGCACACCAGTCTGTCCATCGCCAGCGGCTGGCACATATCGCTCAGCACCGCATTGATCGCCTGCGCCTGATCAGGCGTGGTTTCAAACGGGAAGGTGTCGCAGAAGAGTTGATACTGCTCGCGATCGTGCTTAAAGGCATAACCTGATTTGGCCGCCCGTTGCGCGTAGATATCAAGCAGTTCAGCCGCGACATCACGAACTTTTTCGGCCGCTTTTTGACGCGCTCTTGCCCATGCATCGCCACCCAGTTTGTGCAGCGGAGCATTATCTTCCGCGCCACCGGCGTAACGGCTGATCAGATGCAGCGACGACACCGGAACATACAGTTTCGCGTCATTGGCATAGATGAGCATCAGATATTCAGCGGTGATGCCGCCAGCTTCCAGCGTCGTCATGCCGGCATACCGGCCAACACCATGTTCCAGATGGACAACGGGTTGTCCTTCATGCAATTCGGCAAGATTGCGAATCAGCGTGTCCGGGTTGATCGTGCGACGCGAATCCTGACGCCTGCGAGCCACGCGCTCGCCGAGTAAATCGCTTTCGCAAATTAACGCCCGATTGCGCAGCGTATCAATATAGCCGTGCTCGGCGGAGCCGGTAATCAGAAAACGACCATTCCCCGTGGCTTCGTCAAGGCGCTGAACCCGTTTAGGCGCCAGCTTAATGCGTGACAGCAGTTCACCCAGCGCCTCACGGCGGCCTTCACTTTCGACCGAGAAAATTACCGGGCCTTCAAAAGACTCAAGGAAGCGACGAAGGTTATCGAGCGGTGATTTGTTCTGCGCCTGCACCGCCAGGTCTGGCAGTTTTTGATAGCCAAGATTGACGTTGGCAGCTTTGTCTGCGAGCTGCTCTGTTTTGAGCTGCACACGCGGCCATTTTTTCAGCTCGCTAAACAACTCATCGACACGAAGCCACAGCTGGGCAGGTGGCAGGAGAGGGCGCATCGGGTCAACGCCACGATTTTCGAAACGTGCTTGCGTATCGATTTCAAAACGCTGTGCGCTGGCTTCAGGATCGCCGGTACTGACGAGCAGCGTGTTAGCAGGGAAATAGCTAAACAGCGGTGGCAAAGGTTCGCTAAAGAAAAGGGGCTGCCAGTATTCAATACCCGCAGGCAGCGTGCCTTTGCTGACCTGCTGGTAGATATGTTCGGCATCGCGTTTAACGTCGAACTTATCTCGCCACTGGCTGCGGAACAGCTCGATAGCGGTTTTGTCCGTGGGGAACTCGTGAGCGGGCAATAAATTGATCGCTTCGACTTCTTCCAGCGTGCGTTGAGTGTCGGTATCAAACAGACGCAGGCTGTCGATTTCATCATCGAAAAAGTCCAGACGATAAGGCTGACTACTCCCCATCGGGAACAAATCTAACAACGCACCACGAGTAGCATATTCACCGTGTTCCATGACCTGGTCCACATGGCGATAACCCGCGCTATCGAGCTGCGCGCGAAGCGCATCACGCGAAAGCTGCTGACCTTTTTTCATCACCAGCGCATGCCCGTGCAGATAGCTGTGCGGGCAGACTCGTTGCATCAGAGTATTAACGGGAACAATCAACACGCCGCGCTGCATGGTGGGAAGCTGATAGAGCGTCGAAAGGCGCGAGGAAATAATTTCCTGATGGGGAGAGAAACTGTCATACGGCAAGGTTTCCCAGTCCGCCAGATTCATCACCATCTGATTGGTGAACTGGCTGATTTCGTCATGCAGGCGCAACGCATTTTGCATATCGGGCGCAATCAGCACCACGGGCCCGTTGTGGCGTTCCACAATCTGAGCAACTTCGGTCGCACAGGCGGCACCGGTCAGTTCACCCAGAAGACGTTGTTCACCTGCTTTGACAGGCAGGGTATAGCGTTGGTTTTCAGCTAATTCAGGCATAGGTAATATCAGGTCCCTCGTGGGTTTACCTCTGATGGTGGGGGCAAACCGCCTTTCTTCAATGAGGCTTATTATCCTTGATCATCAGGGTTTAGCAAACCGCCGATGGTCTTAGTGGCCCTAAATCAGCATGCTGAATTTTCCCCTTCGTCCGTCAGGTTTATTTTGATCGAAGAAGGTTAAGCATGCACTCCGGCTACACGCCTGGTGGCGAAAGGCTATGCTTTCGGACTTTTGTCCCCCTGTTTCACGGCTGCGCAGCCATAATCAGTAACAGACTGTATTTTTTCATTTTAAAATGCTCTTACGGCAGGCCGTATCTGACTTCTCGCATTTACGCTCCCGGCTTTCGCTTATATACTCGGGCTCTAGCTAACAGCAACCAGACGGATTACATGTACCAACCTGTCGCACTATTCATTGGCCTGCGTTACATGCGTGGGCGCGCAGCAGACCGCTTCGGTCGCTTTGTCTCCTGGCTTTCGACCATCGGCATCACGCTTGGCGTGATGGCGCTGGTGACCGTGTTGTCGGTCATGAACGGCTTCGAGCGTGAGCTGCAAAACAACATCCTGGGGCTGATGCCGCAGGCGGTACTCAGTTCTGAACAAGGTTCGGTTAATCCTCAACAGCTTCCTGAAAGCAAAGCCAAACTGCAGGGCGTCACGCGTGTCGCGCCGTTAACCACGGGTGATGTGGTTATCCAAAGCCCGCGTAGCGTAGCGGTGGGCGTCATGTTGGGTATTGATCCCACGCAGAATGATCCGCTCACCCCGTATCTCGTCAACGTGAAACAAACCGCGCTGGAAGCCGGGCAATATAACGTCATTCTTGGCGAACAACTGGCCGGGCAGCTTGGCGTCAAACGAGGCGACCAGATTCGCATTATGGTGCCCTCGGCAAGCCAGTTCACACCGATGGGCCGTGTGCCAAGCCAGCGACTGTTTAACGTCATTGGCACGTTTGCGGCCAACAGCGAAGTCGACGGCTACCAGATGCTGACCAACATTCAGGATGCCTCACGTCTGATGCGTTATCCCCCTGGCAACATCACCGGCTGGCGTTTATGGCTGGATAAGCCGCTGGAAGTCGACACCCTGAGCGCGCAAAAATTACCAGAAGGCACTAAATGGCAGGACTGGCGCGAGCGTAAGGGCGAACTGTTCCAGGCCGTGCGGATGGAAAAAAACATGATGGGCTTACTGTTGAGCCTGATTGTCGCCGTTGCCGCGTTTAACATTATTACTTCGCTTGGCCTGATGGTGATGGAGAAACAAGGCGAAGTGGCAATCCTGCAAACCCAGGGCCTGACGCCGCGCCAGATTATGGCAGTGTTCATGGTGCAGGGCGCAAGCGCAGGGGTGATAGGCGCACTGTTAGGTGCGCTGCTCGGTTTGTTGCTTGCAAGCCAACTGAATAACCTGATGCCAATCATCGGCGCGTTTGTCGATGGCGGCGCGTTACCGGTGGCGATTGAACCGCTGCAGGTGATTGTTATCGCGCTGGTGGCGATGCTGCTGGCGCTGCTTTCTACGCTGTATCCTTCCTGGCGCGCTGCCGCCACTCAACCCGCTGAGGCATTACGTTATGAATAAAATCCTGTTGCAATGCGACAACCTGTGCAAACGCTATCAGGAAGGCACCGTGCAGACCGACGTGCTGCACAATGTCAGTTTCAGCATTGAGGAAGGCGAAATGATGGCGATCGTCGGCAGCTCCGGCTCCGGCAAAAGTACGCTGCTGCACCTGCTGGGTGGCCTTGATACGCCCACCTCCGGTGACGTGATTTTTAGCGGAAAGCCACTTTCCAACATGTCTTTAGCGGCCAAAGCCGAACTGCGTAACCGCGAACTGGGCTTTATCTACCAGTTCCACCATCTGCTGCCAGATTTCACCGCGCAGGAAAACGTGGCGATGCCGCTGCTGATTGGGAAGAAGAAGCCTGCTGAAATCCAGGAACGCGCGCGCGCTATGCTGGCGGCCGTGGGCCTCGATCATCGTCGCAGCCATCGTCCGTCTGAGCTTTCCGGTGGCGAACGTCAACGGGTGGCGATTGCCCGTGCGCTGGTGAATAACCCGCGTCTGGTGATGGCCGATGAACCCACCGGTAACCTGGATGCGCGTAATGCAGACAGCATTTTCCAGCTCCTTGGCGATCTGAACAAACAGCAGGGCACGGCGTTTCTGGTTGTCACGCACGATCTGCAACTGGCGAAGCGAATGAGTCGCCAACTGGAGATGCGTGACGGTCACCTGAATGCCGAGCTGACCCTGATGGGAGCGCAGTAAATGGCTTCTCCGTTATCCCTGCTTATTGGTTTACGCTTCAGCCGTGGTCGCCGTCGTGGCGGCATGGTGTCGCTGATTTCGGTCATTTCTACAGTGGGTATTGCACTGGGTGTGGCGGTGTTGATCGTTGGCCTGAGCGCCATGAACGGTTTCGAACGTGAGCTGAATAACCGCATTCTGGCTGTCGTTCCACACGGTGAAATCGAGCCGGTTAATCAACCGTGGAATAACTGGAACGACGCGCTGAACAAGGTCGAAAAAGTGAAGGGGATTGCCGCAGCT
This sequence comes from Pantoea sp. sgz302252, assembly GCF_047713085.1. Lineage (NCBI taxonomy): Bacteria > Pseudomonadati > Pseudomonadota > Gammaproteobacteria > Enterobacterales > Erwiniaceae > Pantoea > Pantoea sp. sgz302252. Next base: position 262,005 of record NZ_JBLFJW010000001.1, on the reverse strand, counting down.
GCGCCGTATATCAATTTCACGGGCCTGATCGAGAGCGGCAGTAACTTGCGCGCGATTCAAATTAAAGGCGTGGATCCGCAACAAGAAAGTAAGTTAAGCGCGCTGCCTGCTTATGTGCAGAACAACGCCTGGGCTGATTTCAAAGCGGGCAGCCAGCAAATCATTCTGGGTAAAGGCGTGGCCAATGCGCTGAAGGTGAAGCAGGGCGATTGGGTGTCAATCATGATCCCTAACTCCGACAAAGAGCATCAGCTCCTGCAACCCAAACGTGTCCGTTTACACGTGACCGGCATTCTGCAACTGAGCGGCCAGCTTGACCACAGCTTTGCGATGCTCCCAATGCCCGACGCCCAGCAGTATCTGGACATGGGCAGCAGCGTGACCGGCATTGCCATCAAAGTAAACGACGTCTTCAATGCCAACAAATTGGTGCGCGACGCAGGCGAAGTGACGAACAGCTACGTGTACATCAAGAGCTGGATTGGCACGTATGGTTATATGTACCGCGACATCCAGATGATCCGCGCGATCATGTATCTGGCGATGATTCTGGTGATTGGCGTCGCCTGCTTTAACATCGTTTCCACACTGGTGATGGCCGTCAAAGATAAGAGCAGCGACATCGCGGTGTTGCGCACGCTGGGTGCAAAAGATGGCCTGATCCGCGCTATTTTCGTCTGGTACGGTCTGCTGGCTGGGCTGCTGGGCAGCCTCAGTGGCGTTGTGATTGGCGTGCTGTGTGCCCTGAATCTGACGACCATCATCAAGGGGATTGAAACCCTGATTGGCCATCAGTTCCTGTCTGGCGATATCTATTTTATCGACTTCCTGCCGTCTGAATTGCACTGGCTGGATGTCTTTTATGTGCTGGTCACGGCACTGGTGCTGAGTTTGCTGGCGAGCTGGTATCCTGCCCGTCGCGCCAGCCGGATTGATCCTGCAAGAGTGTTAAGTGGCCAGTAATTCAGTGGATTGCGGGGAGTGCTTTTGTCGCTGAGTGTAGGCCCGTGCAAGCGCAGCGCCGCCGGGCAATAATGTCGGGTGCGGCTGCGCCTTACCCGACCTACAGAGCGTGCAATTCCTGCCAGTAATCCACTCTTTATGTCCTGACCTGTTGGGTCAGTAAAGAGGAATTACTATGTACTACGGATTTGACATTGGCGGCAGCAAAATTGCCCTTGGCGTCTTCGACAGCCAGCGGTGCTTGCAGTGGGAAAAGCGCATCGCCACGCCGCGAGACAGTTATGACGCCTTCCTTCAGGCTGTTTGTGGGCTGGTTGCTGAAGCCGACGAGCGCTTTGGCCTAAAAGGCAGCGTCGGGATTGGTATCCCGGGGATGCCGGAAACCGAAGACGGCACGCTCTATGCCGCCAACGTCCCAGCCGCCAGCGGCAAACCACTGCGCCGCGACCTTTCCACCCTCCTTGACCGCGATGTCCGCTTCGATAACGACGCCAACTGTTTTGCGCTTTCTGAAGCCTGGGACGATGAGTTCACCCACTATCCGCTGGTGATGGGGCTTATCCTCGGTACCGGCGTGGGCGGCGGACTGGTGTTGAACGGCAAATCGATAACCGGTCACAGCTACATCACCGGTGAATTTGGGCATATCCGTCTGCCTGTTGATGCGCTTGAGGTCGTTGGGCGTGATTTCCCGCTAACCCGCTGTGGCTGCGGTCAATCAGGCTGCATCGAAAATTACCTTTCCGGGCGGGGTTTTGCGTGGCTGTACAACCATTTCAACCAGCAGTCGCTTTCTTCCCCTGATATCGTTGCACTATGGGAAAAGGGTGACACTGCTGCCCGCGAGCATGTTGAGCGTTATCTCGACTTGCTTGCCGTCTGTCTGGGCAATATTCTGACCATTGTCGACCCGAATTTAGTGGTGATTGGCGGTGGATTGTCTAACTTTACTGCGATAACAGAAGGGCTGGCAGCACGTTTGCCGCGTCATCTGCTACCGGTGGCACGCGTTCCTCGTATCGAACGTGCTCGCCATGGTGATGCTGGAGGAATGCGCGGTGCCGCATTCCTGCATCTCAAAGACTAATTACAGGGGCTTTTATGCAGTCGCGTCGCTTTCATCGACTCAGTCGTTTTCGCCTTACCAAACGTCGGTTGCACGATCGTCTGCGCCAACGGGTGTTCTTCAGAGACCGTATTGCGCCTGAAGAAATGGCCAAACCGAGGGTTGTCGTATTGACCGGCGCGGGGATCTCGGCTGAGTCCGGGATCCGCACATTTCGTGCAGCGGACGGTTTATGGGAAGAACATCGGGTAGAAGACGTGGCGACGCCAGAAGGTTTCGCCCGAGACCCGGCCCTGGTGCAGGCTTTTTACAACGCTCGTCGTCAGCAATTGCAGCAACCTGAAATCCAGCCCAACGCGGCGCATCTGGCGTTAGCGAAGCTGGAAGCAGCGCTGGGCGATCGTTTCCTGCTTGTGACGCAGAACATCGATAACCTGCATGAAAGGGCTGGAAGCCAGCGTGTCGTCCATATGCACGGCGAACTGCTCAAAGTGCGCTGTGCGTGGAGCGGGCAGGTGCTGGAATGGACAGGCGATGTGACCGTTGACGACAAATGCCACTGCTGCCAGTTCCCACAACCTCTGCGCCCACACGTGGTATGGTTTGGTGAAATGCCATTGGGAATGGACGAAATCTACGAAGCGCTTGCTACGGCTGATGTTTTTATCGCTATCGGCACGTCAGGCCACGTCTACCCCGCAGCGGGTTTTGTTCACGAAGCCAAACTGCAGGGCGCACATACCGTAGAACTGAACCTCGAACCGAGCCAGGTCGGCAGTGAGTTTGAAGAAAAGCACTACGGTCTGGCCAGTGCTGTCGTGCCGGAGTTTATTGAGCGACTGCTGAAGGGGCTTTGAGTCTGGCTACTCACCCAGGCCTTCTTCCTAAATGCTGAGGAATCGCCACTGGTTTTTGTCGAATGCTGTACAGAGTACAGTTCCGTTCACTTTATGACTTGCAGCCACCTTAACTTCCCCTGCACGTGAACGGGTTAAGGGAGCCTTTCGCGGCTCCCTTAACAATCCCGGCGACCCCGCGAATGAAACCGGTGCTTTGCACTAAACCTCCCTGCCAACCAGCTGCCTGCGGCCGGCTCGACTCGACGTCCCTGTCTCATTTCGCCTCAGTCCGCCATCCATGGCGGCCTGACCTTGTCATCTGGTCGTCAGCTCGGCGGTTTCAGCGGGGGGGCAACACCAGCGCCCACTGAAGCCGATGTGGTGGGTTTTGGTCCGGCTGAAAATCGCCTCAACCTTCAGCGACTGGCCGGGGCAGCCCGCATGGATGCGGGCTGAGGGCGTGACTTACAGGGACGTTGCATCTCGCCCGACCCGATTAGCCAGTTGCTGGAGGTTGAGGTTCCGTGAAGCGGCGATTTTCTTTTGCCGGGAGCCGGGACAAATTTGTCAGGAACAAATTTGAACAGCGCTTGCGCTGGCCCCGAAGGGGTGAGGCCCATGGATGGGCCGAATAATGTAAGGGAATGGCGGTGAATTCCCTTAGCACGTTCACCGCAGAAGGGATTACAGAGTAGCAGTGGACTTATAGTGAACGGAACGATTCCACTGCTGTTCTATATACACTTATTTCTGGGGCTGTCTCAGCCTAAGAGAGGAGAGGGCACCGGTAATTTTACCGTCCCGCTTTTAACTTCTGGTAATAATCTTCATAAAGACGGCTGGCATCGCCGACGTCGTTCTGCCATTCGCCTTTTTTGATGGTGTCCGCATCCGGGTAGAGCGTTTTGTCATTGGCGACTTTCGGGTCCAAAAGCTTGCGTGCGGCAAGGTTTGGGGTTGGATAGCCAATGGTTTCTGCGACCTGTTTTGCCACATCCGGGCGCAGCAGGAAGTTAATCAGCTTTAACGCGCCGTCGACATTTTTTGCATTAGACGGGATCGCCAGGCTATCCATCCAGAAGATGCCGCCTTCTTTCGGCCACACCACTTCCAGCGGTGTACCGGCCTGACGAGCGACCCATGCAGACCCATTCCAGACCATCCCCAGGTTCACTTCGCCTTCCATATACGGATTTGCCGGGTTGTCGGAGTTGAAGGCCGCCACGTTTGGCATCAGCTTTTGCAGCTCTTTATACGCCGCTTCAATTTCTTTCGGGTCGGTGGTGTTGCCGGAAAGGCCCAGTTTGCGCAGCGCTATCTGGAATACTTCGCGCGCATCGTCCGTCAGCAACAGGCTGCCTTTGTACTCAGGCTTCCACAAATCTGCCCAGCTGGTGACAGTTTTTGGGTCGATGGCATCGCTGTTGACGCCAATCGCCGTTGCACCCCAGATGTACGGAATAGAGTAGTCGTTGTTCGGGTCAAACGGTTTGTTCAGCATGTCCGGGTCGAGGTTACTGAAGTTAGTCAGCTTGCTCTTATCAATCTTCTGGATCATGCCTTCTTTGCGCATCTTGTCGACAAAGTAAGTCGACGGCACGACCAAATCGTATGCGCCTTGTTTGTAGGTTTTCAGCTTGGCGTACATGGTTTCATTCGACTCGTAGGTCGAATAAATCACCTTGATCCCGGTCTCTTTGGTGAACTGTTCCAGCAGGCCTGGCGGTACGTATTCCGTCCAGTTGTAGAAATAAAGCGTTTTGCTGTCATCGGCATGCGCGGCACTCATACCGAGCACCAGCGCTGCTGCGGCAAGCATTTTTTTCATTTCGAGGTCCCCTGAGATTTCGTTTTATCACGAGCAACAATCTGGCTGGCAATGACCATGACCAGAGAAAGCACTAACAGAATAGTGGCCAGTGCGTTCACTTCCGGTGACACGCCGACTTTAACCATAGAGTAAATCTTAAGCGGTAAAATTTCGTATCCCGGCCCGGTGACGAAGGAAGACACCACCACATCATCCATCGACAACGTAAAGCTTAGCAACCAGCCCGCCGCGACAGCAGGCATCGCCAGCGGCAGAATGATTTTGCGCAGAATGGTCATTTCACTGGCACCTAAATCCTTCGCCGCTTCCAGCATTCGCACATCAAAGCCTTTCAGGCGTGAATAGACGGTGACCACCACAAAAGGCAGGCAGAACGTGATGTGGGAAAACAGCAGGGACCAGAAGCCGAGCTGAATGCCAATCAGCATAAACAGCACCAGCAGGGAAATCGCCATCACGATATCCGGCGACATCATCACCACAAACAGCATGCCACTGACAAAAGGTTTGCCACGGAAACGGTAGCGATACAGCGCGACAGCCGTCAGTGAGCCAATCAGCGTGGCAAAGGTGGCTGACAGCACTGCCATGGTCAGCGAGTGTTGCGCGGCTTGAAGCAGGCTGTCGTTGTTCATCAGCAGCCCATACCATTTGGTGGTAAAGCCTTGCCAGTTAATGCCAAAGCGAGAGCTGTTGAATGAGTTCACGATCAAAATAATGATCGGGATATAAAGGTAAGCATAAATGGCAGTCATAAAACCGCCGCGAAGCAGTCGACCGATCATTCGAGTTCCACCTTCTTGTTCAGCAAACGCGAAGCACGCCAGTAAACGAGTAGCATCAGGCCCATCACCACCGTCAGGGTGATGCTGGTGGCTGCGCCAAACGGCCAGTCACGAATATTCAGGAACTGACTCTTGATGACGTTACCGATAAGCAAGTTCTTCGCGCCGCCCATCAGATCCGACACATAGAACAAGCCCATCGCAGGGAGCATCACCAGCAAACATCCGGCGACAATACCCGGCATGGTCAACGGAAGAATAATGCGAATGAAGGTCTGCAGTTTACCTGCGCCTAAATCTTTGGCTGCTTCCAGCAGCGGTTTATCCAGCTTTTCGATGCTGGAATACAGCGGCATCACCATAAACGGCAGCAGGATATAGACCAGCCCGATGATCACCGCGCCGGGCGTGAACATAATACGAATCGGCGTGTCGATAACCCCGAGCCACAGCAGGAACTCGTTGAGATAGCCTTTGGTGCTGAGGAAAATCTTCAGCCCGTAAATACGAATCAGCGAGTTAGTCCAGAACGGCACAATCAGCAGGAACAGCAGCAGCGGGCGCACTTTTTGCGGCAGCCGTGCAAGGAACCAGGCGAAGGGATACCCGAGGATCAGGCAGGCCAGAGTCGCCAGCAATGCCATGTTCAGCGAATGCAGCAGGACATCGAAATAGAGGGGGTCAAGCAGGCGTGAGTAGTTGTCCAGCGTAAAGACCAGCTTGACGAAGTTGGCGTCATCGCGGGTCAGGAAACTGGTCGCAATAATCATCAGGTTGGGCAGGAACACAAACACCACAAGCCAACCGACGATGGTGGCGATCACCACCTTCTGGAATTTACTTGTGTTCTTCATCAGCCAGCACCACTTCCCAGCTTTCAACCCAATTGATGGCCATTTTCTGATCCAGCGAATGGTCAAAATCCGGATCGTCTTCGTTGAAGAATTCGTTGACCAGCACCATTTTGCCGTTTTCCAGCTCAACCACGGATTCCAGGGTCATGCCTTTGTAGTTGCGTTCACGCACATAGCCAATCAGGCCTTCGATGTGGTTATCGTCATTGATTTCATCGACGCGCAAATCTTCCGGGCGCAGCAGCACGTTCAGCTTCTGGCCGGGCTCGACGGCAAAGTTTACGTAGATATTGCACTCGCGGCCTTCCACGTTAGCGCGAACTCGCTGTTCGTCCAGACGTTCAATCACCGTGGCGGTAAACTGATTGATTTCACCGATGAAACTGGCGACGAACAAATTCTCAGGCTCTTCGTAAATTTCACGAGGGGTGCCGTCCTGCTCGATTTTGCCATCGCGCATCACCACAATGCGGTCTGACATCGTCAGCGCTTCTTCCTGATCGTGTGTCACAAAAACGAAGGTGATACCGAGCTTACGTTGCAGCGCTTTCAGTTCGTTTTGCATCTGCTTACGCAGTTTGTAATCCAGCGCGGAGAGGGATTCATCCAGCAGGAGCAAGCGGGGTTTGTTCACCACGGCGCGCGCGATGGCGACTCGCTGCTGTTGACCGCCAGAGAGCTGATGCGGTTTGCGTTGGGCGAACGCTTCCAGTTGCACCATTCGCAAGGCTTCTGTCACGCGCGGTGTTATCTGGTCGGCGGGGGTTTTTTGCATTCGTAAGCCAAACGCGACGTTCTCGAACACGCTCATGTGCGGGAACAGGGCGTAGCTCTGGAAAACGGTATTGACGTGGCGGTTTTCGGCGGGGACATCGGTGATATCCTGGCCTTCAAGATGAATGCGGCCTGTATCGACGTTCTCAAGCCCGGCGATAAGACGCAATACGGTTGTTTTACCGCAGCCAGAGGGGCCAAGCAGGGTAAGGAATTCACCGTTATTGATGGTGAGGTTGAGATCTGAAATGACTGTTTTACCTTCAAAGCCTTTGCGAATCCCCGCTAACTCTACCAGCGGTGAAAGCGAACGCGATTGTGTATTCAATTTTTTACTCTGTCCCATGTAGGCGTAACGAAAGGCTGTCGTTACGGGGTTTGTGGTTAACCACCTTAGAGGTCTGACACATCATTAAGGGCTGGCATTCTACGGCAATCCCCTGAAATCGCCAATCATTCTGCGCCCTTGTGGGCTACCTTTAAACCCATCGTCACTGCGATTGAAAAAAAATCTCGTTTGCCGGGACAAAAGTGATCTGACGCAAGAGTTATCGATCGGGGCTTACTGATAATGTTGTCACAAAAAACGAGGGCGACGACATGGATAAATTACTTGAGCGGTTTTTGCAGTACGTATCTCTGGACACACAGTCGAAGCCTGGCGTGCGTCAGGTGCCGAGCACTGAAGGGCAATGGAAGCTGCTGCGTTTGCTCAAAGAACAGCTCGAAGACATGGGGCTGGTTAACGTCAGCCTGAGCGAGAAGGGCACCGTAATGGCCACGCTGCCAGCGAATGTGCAAGGCGACATACCAGCCATTGGGTTTATCTCGCACGTGGACACGTCCCCGGATTTCAGCGGTAAAAACGTGAACCCGCAAATCGTTGAAAACTACCGTGGCGGTGATATTGCCCTTGGGATTGGCGATGAGGTGCTTTCCCCGGTGATGTTCCCGGTGTTGCATCAGTTGCTTGGGCAGACGCTTATCACCACGGATGGCAAAACGCTGCTTGGCGCAGACGACAAAGCCGGAGTGGCGGAAATTATGACGGCGCTCGCCGTGCTGAAATCGAAAAATATTCCGCACGGTGATCTTCGTGTGGCTTTTACACCGGATGAAGAAGTGGGCAAAGGCGCGAAGCATTTTGATGTGCCAGCTTTTGATGCTCAGTGGGCTTATACCGTTGATGGCGGTGGCGTGGGCGAACTGGAGTATGAAAACTTCAATGCCGCGTCAGTGACCATTAAAATTGTGGGCAACAATGTGCATCCTGGCACCGCAAAAGGCGTGATGGTGAATGCGCTGTCGCTGGCGACCCGCATTCATGCAGAAGTCCCTGCCGAAGAGAGCCCTGAACAGACAGACGGCTACGAAGGCTTCTTCCATCTCACCAGCATTAAAGGCACTGTCGATACCGCGCAGATGCACTACATCATCCGTGACTTCGACCGCAAGCAGTTCGAAGCCCGCAAGCGCAAGATGATGGAAATCGCCAAGAAAGTCGGGAAGGGGTTACACCCGGACTGCTACATCGAACTCATCATTGAAGACAGCTACTACAACATGCATGAGAAGGTGATGGAGCATCCGCATATTATCGAGATTGCCCAACAGGCGATGCGTGATTGCGATATCGAACCGGACATGAAGCCAATTCGCGGCGGCACCGACGGTTCCCAGTTGTCCTTCATGGGATTACCGTGCCCGAACATCTTCACCGGCGGCTATAACTACCACGGCAAGCATGAGTTCGTGACGCTGGAAGGGATGGAAAAAGCGGTTCAGGTGATCGTGCGAATTGCGGAATTAACCGCGAAAGCGAAGTAAATCCTCCCAGTTGCCCGGTGGCGCTTACGCTTACCGGGCCTACCAAATCTACCGTTCGTATTCCTGGTGGCGCTCGTGCTTGCCGGGACTATGAAACCTTTCTTTGGTCGGCCGGGCAAACGCAGTGTCGCCCGGCAATCCTGCAGAAATTAATCTTCAAAGAACCAATACCCGCTGTTGACCAGCGCGGCCAACATTGCCAGGAAGGATGGATCTTCCAGCGCATCGCCAAACTGTTCTGCTGTCAGCACAATGTGGCTGGCGAGTGCATCCAGTGCCGGGCGGTGCGGAGAGTCAATTTTCTCGCCATTGACGAACACTTCGCCATCAATGCGCAGTACGCGCAGACCGCCGAGGCGAACCAGTTTGTCACCTTGTTGCAGCGCATCATAGATCTCATCGGCCTGATACGGCGGCTCCGGCGGGGAGACATCCAGCTCATGACGAGACTGACTGACAAACTCACCAAACCACTGTTTGAAGTGCTCCGGCTGGTTGATAAGGCCAAGCATCATCTCGCGCAGTTTATCCAGCTCCTGCGGCAGAATATCGGCCGGATGGACGCGTGTCGCGACATCAGGGTCGGTATAACGATGTGTACCCAACTCGCGCTGTAGAACGTAATCGGCGAAGCCGCTGATAAGCTCTTTGCCGCTTGGCGCGCGGAAGCCGACGGAGTAATTCAGCGAGTTTTCCAGCGAGTAGCCTTCATGCGGGAATCCTGGCGGAATATAGAGGATATCGCCCGGTTCCATTTCTTCGTCGATGATGGCCTCGAAAGGATCGACCTGCAGTAAATCCGGGTGCGGGCAGTGCTGTTTCATTGGCACTTTGTCACCCACGCGCCAGCGACGGCGGCCAGTGCCCTGAATAATGAACACGTCATACTGATCGAGATGCGGGCCTACGCCGCCGCCAGGGACGGAGAAGGAAATCATCAAATCGTCAATGCGCCAGTCAGGTAGGGCGCGGAAAGGACGCATCAGCGCGGCGGTGGGCTCATGCCAGTGGTTAACGGCCTGCACCAGCAGCGACCAGTTATTCTCGTTGAGGTGATCGTAGCTCTGGAAAGGACCGTGGCTGACCTGCCATTTGCCTTCGTGATGGCTGACGAGTCGGCTGTCCACTTCGTCTTCCATGGCAAGGCCAGCCAGTTCATCCGGGGAAATCGGATCAACGAAGTTAGTAAAGCCGCGCTTCAGCACCACCGGGCGTTTTTGCCAGTAGCGTTCGATGAAGTCAGGCCAGTCAAGCGATAAGTGATAATCCATGATGTTTTATTCCACAGGCAGGTTTCTGTTCGGATTATAACGGATACCGCCGCCAGGCGATGCAGGCGGCGGTAAAATAAGTGACTTATGACTCTTTGGTTTCCGGATGCTGACGACCGAAGAGGACTTCCATTTTCGCCCCGCCGAGAGGACTGTCTCCAGGCAGAATTTTGCCGTCGTATTGTTCGACTATTTCCCTGGCGACAGAAAGCCCAACGCCCTGACCAGGACGCAACGTGTCAGCCCTTTGTCCACGGTCAAACACCATATCCCGTTTGCTGTTGGGAATGCCCGGGCCGTCGTCTTCCACGATAATGTGCAGATGTTCATCGGTCTGGCGGGCTGAGACTTCGACAAATTCCAGACAATATTTACAGGCGTTGTCGAGCACATTGCCCAGCACTTCCATAAAGTCATTGCGCTCGCCAACGAAGCTAATCTCCGGCGAAATATCCAGCGTGATATTGACCCCTTTGCGCTGATAGACCTTGTTCAAAGCAGATGTCAGGTTATCAAGCAACGGCGCGACCGGATGCAGTTCACGGCTTAACAGCATATTGCCGCTGCGCATGCTGGCGCGATGCAGGTAATAGCCAATTTGCTGGGAAATACGACTAATTTGCTCCAGCATCACCGGTTCAGCCTCTTCGACGCTCAGCTTATTGCCGCGCAGTGAACGCAGGGTGCTTTGCAGCACGGCGAGCGGCGTTTTCAGGCTGTGAGTCAGGTCGGTGAGCGTGGTGCGGTATTTATCGTAACGTTCACGCTCGCTTTTCAGCAGGCGGTTGAGGTTCATCACCAGATGCGTCAGCTCGCGTGTGGTTTCAGGGTTCAACGTTTCTCGGTTATGTTCTTCAAGCTCACGCACTTCTTTCGCCAGAGACTCGATAGGCCGCAAACTCCACCAGGCCGCGACCCAAAGCAAAGGAATGACCAACAGCAGGTTGGCAGCCAGCACGTAGATAAACCAGCTCCACACCATATACGAACGCTTAAGTTCGATAGGGATGGTATCCACCACCACAATCGTCAACTGCGGCATTCGCGCGGTGGCCGGGTAGATATTGACCGCCACAGAGTGGGTCATCTCTGAACTGTCGTCCTGCTGGCGAATCTCATCCAGTTGGCGCATCACTTCGTGATCGTTACGCAAAAGCATGCTGGATGAGCCTACGTCGGCCTCGATTTCGTGGAAACCGTTGCTTTTAAGCCAGTCAGGATTGATGCGTTTTTGCAGCCAGGGAAGATCGCGTTGGGCCCACATCAAATGCCCCTCTTTGTCGTAGATTAACGCCATCGTCGGGCTTTGCAGATTCAGGTTATCCGGGATTTTGACACTGAGCTTGTTATCCTCCCAACGGGCGAGGGTGTAGAAGAGGTTGCTCTCGCCGCGCAATAAGCGGAAGGTGGTTTTATCAAAGCTGACGCTGTAACCCACCAGCGCGACCATGCCATACGCCAGTGACAGCACCAGCACAACGGCGGCTGTCGCCAGCAAAAATCGGACGCGCAGAGAGAGCGGTAACACGTGCCTGAGCATTTTTTTCATCCGCGAAGTTCGAACAGGTAGCCCTGGCCTCGCACGGTGGTTATCACATCCTGAGGATACTGCGCCTGGATTTTCTTCCGTAAGCGACCCATCAGCACGTCAATGGTATGGCTCTCGCGCAATTCAGCATCCGGGTAGAGTTGCAGCATCAGGGAATCTTTGCTGACGACTTTGCCGTTGTTGCGAATCAGCATTTCCATGATGGTGTATTCAAACGCGGTCAGCTTGATAACCTCGTTATTCACCGACAGTTCGCGGCGAGAGAGATCAACCTGAAACGGTGGCAGCGTAATAACCTGAGAGGCCAGGCCGCTGTTGCGGCGCAGCAATGCCTGCATACGCGCCGCCACTTCTTCAATATGGAAGGGCTTGGTGACGTAATCATCTGCACCCGCGCTTAAGACTTCGACTTTATCCTGCCAGCCTTCACGAGCCGTCAGCACCAGCACCGGCACTGAAATGTCGTGACTGCGCCAGCGGCGAATCATAGTCAGACCGTCTTCGTCCGGCAAACCGAGATCGACAATCGCGATATCCGGCACATGTTCACCCAGATAGTAATCCGCTTCCTTAGCATCTTCCGCCGCATCCACCTGATGGCCGAGTTCCTGAAGCTGAACCTTCAAGTGGTGACGCAAAAGAGCATTGTCTTCCACAACGAGTACGCGCATAGGGGGGCTCCCTTTCATTTTCGATTTGAATAGTTTAACGCGATTATGCGGGGGCGGGGATAAACATCAGATAAACAGGGGAGGCAGGGCCTCTCTTTCCCACCTGAGCAGGAAAGAGAGGCGAGACAACTTACTTCAGTTCGTCGACCAGGGTGATCGCGCGGCCAATGTAGTTGGCTGGAGTCATTTCTTTCAGGCGAGTTTTTTCGTGCTCTGGCACGGCCAGGCTGTCGATAAACTGCTTCATACCTTCGGCATCAACGCGTTTGCCGCGGGTCAGCTCTTTCAGCTTCTCGTACGGCTTTTCGATGCCGTAGCGGCGCATCACGGTCTGAATAGGCTCAGCCAGCACTTCCCAGTTGCTATCCAGTTCCGCGAGCAGACGATCGCGGTTCACTTCCAGTTTGCTCACGCCCTTCAGGGTGGACTGATAAGCAATCAGTGCGTAGCCAATACCCACGCCGAGGTTACGCAGCACGGTGGAATCGGTCAGATCACGCTGCCAGCGGGAAACCGGCAGTTTGCTCGCCAGGTGTTGCAGCATGGCGTTAGAGAGCCCCAGGTTGCCTTCGGAGTTTTCGAAGTCAATTGGGTTCACTTTGTGCGGCATGGTGGACGAGCCAATTTCACCGGCGATAGTTTTTTGTTTGAAGTGGTTCAGGGCGATGTAACCCCACACATCACGATCGAAATCGATAATGATGGTGTTAAAGCGCGCCATGCAGTCAAACAGCTCGGCGATGTAGTCGTGCGGTTCAATCTGCGTGGTGTACGGGTTCCACTGAATACCCAGCGAAGTGACAAACTCTTCGCTGAACTGGTGCCAGTCCACTTCCGGGTACGCGGCGATGTGGGCGTTATAGTTACCCACCGCACCGTTGATTTTGCCGAGGATCTCCACCTGGTTCAGCTGGCGATACTGGCGTTCCAGACGATAAGCCACGTTAGCCATTTCTTTGCCCATGGTGGACGGCGTGGCTGGCTGGCCGTGCGTACGGGAAAGCAGAGGGATATCGCGGTACTGCACGGCGAGATCTTTAACCGCATCAATCAGTTTGCGCCAGTAAGGCAGCACCACTTCATCACGCGCGGTTTTCAGCATCAGCGCGTGGGAAAGGTTGTTGATGTCTTCAGAGGTGCAGGCAAAGTGAATGAATTCAGACACGGCATGCAGGGCAGGGACTTCCGCCACTTTCTCTTTCAGGAAGTACTCAACCGCTTTGACGTCGTGGTTGGTGGTGCGCTCGATGGTTTTAATACGCGCAGCGTCTTCTTCGTTAAAGTCAGCGACGATTTTATCGAGGAAACCGTTTGCGTCGGCAGCAAAAGCAGGAACTTCCTTGATCGCTGCGTGCGCGGCTAATTTTTGCAGCCAGCGTACTTCAACTTGTACACGGAATTTCAGCAAACCGTATTCGCTGAAAATACCGCGCAGCGCGCTGACTTTATCGCCGTAGCGTCCATCGACAGGGGAAACGGCGGTCAGTGAGGATAATTCCATAGATCACAACTCCGGAGTTAAATGAGCAAGAATTTGTTTGGCCTGAGTGGTCAGGCGATGACGAGAAAACATCAGTTGCAGACGGCCACCGCCGACCTGGTGCCACAGCACGGCGGCGCGAATACCGGCGAGCAGGCTGGCACGAACTTTGGCCTGCACCTGCGGGCTTTGCAGCACAGCAGGGGAGCCGGTGACCTGAATACGCGGTCCAAGTGGACTAACCACATCGACATAAATAGCCGCCATGGCGCTCAGCAGCGTTTCAGACTGTAAATCAAAATGATCCAGCTGGCGCTGCAGACCGTTGATGCGATCGCCGAGCGTGTCCATCGCACCTTTGGCGGCAGCCAGTTTACGCTCCAGCACCATCAGGCTTAAGGTATAACGCGTCAGTTCAGCGTTCAGGCCCTGGCGACTGCTGGCGTTCAGCACCCCGAGCAGGGTTTCCAGACCGAGGCGAAGATTGGCTTCACTGCCACCGAAGACACCCAGAGTGGAATCCGGGTTGAGATCGATAACGCTGTTCAGCGAGACGTGCAGGGCGTCGCTATCGCAATGCCCTTGATGCGCCAGTTGCTGAACCAGACGAGCTGACTGGCAAATCCCGGCCAGCGCCAGCGTGATGTCATAATAGTTCTTCGCCACTAAAACTCCTTTCGGTGTGCCGTGTCAGTCTTAAACGGGCAGCGGCAGGCGCTGCTCAATAATGCCGCCACCGAGGCACACTTCACCGCTGTAGAACACAGCAGACTGGCCTGGCGTTACGGCGGAAACGGGTTCGTCAAAGCGAACCTCAATTCTGTCTTCATCCAGTGCGGTGACCGTGCACGGAATGTCTGTCTGACGGTAGCGGGTTTTCACGGTGCAATGCACAGTGCCGGTCAGCGGTTCGCGATCGACCCAGTGCAACTGCTGGGCAATCAGCCCTACAGACATCAGGCGAGGATGGTCATGACCTTGCGCCACTACCAGAATATTGTTCTCAATGTCTTTATCAACGGTGTACCACGGCTCTTCGCTGCCGTCTTTGGTGCCGCCAATGCCCAGGCCTTTACGCTGGCCGAGAGTGTGATACATCAGACCCTGATGCTCGCCAATTACGTCACCGTCGACGGTAACGATTTTGCCCGGCTGGGCTGGCAGATAGCGACCAAGGAACTCGCGGAATTTGCGCTCACCAATGAAGCAGATACCGGTGGAATCTTTTTTCCTGGCAGTGATGAGATCGAGCTCTTCGGCAATGCGGCGGACTTCAGGCTTTTCCAGCTCGCCAACAGGGAACAGGCTCTGGGCGATTTGCTCGTGACCGAGTGTATAGAGGAAATAGCTCTGGTCTTTATTGCCATCCAGGCCGCGCAGTAGCTGGCTTTTGCCATTAACGTCAGCACGGCGCACGTAGTGGCCGGTGGCAATATAATCGGCACCTAAATCTTCGGCGGCAAATTCCAGGAAGGCTTTAAATTTGATTTCTTTGTTGCACAGAATATCCGGGTTGGGCGTACGGCCCGCTTTGTATTCTTCGAGGAAGAGCTCAAAGACGTTATCCCAGTACTCTGCGGCAAAGTTAACGGTGTGCAGCTCAATGCCGAGCTTGTCGCACACGGCCTGGGCATCTGCCAGATCCGCGGCAGCAGTACAATATTCCTCGCCGTCGTCCTCTTCCCAGTTCTTCATGAACAGGCCTTCTACTTTATAGCCCTGCTGTTGCAGCAGGTAAGCAGAAACGGAGGAATCGACACCGCCGGACATCCCGACGATCACTTTTTTTGGGCTTTCTGACATTGGAATACTCACGACATTGAACTTCAAGGCGGCGTATTCTATCACGCAGCCCCGGTGTGATCACCCTTTGTGAAAGGCCAGTTAAATTCGCCGATAATCTCCAGCGGCAGACGCTGCCCGCTTTGCCAGCAGCGAATACTTTCAGCCACTAACGGCGAACGCAGGTGAGAGGCGGTAAGGATTTCTTCCGCGCTCAGCCACAAACACCGATCGATGTCGTCGTCGTGGGGTTCAGTAGCGCACGTATCGTTAAGTTCTATCGAGAATAAAAAGCGCAGGAAGGGCGTTTGATCAGGGGCAATCCATTGATGCATGCGAACCAGGTGCTGGGGTGTGGCGCGGATGCCGGTTTCTTCCCACAGTTCTCGTTCAGCGGCCTGCACCAGCGTTTCATCTACTTCAAGGTGCCCGGCAGGCTGATTCCAGGTGACTTTTCCGTTCACGGTTTCTTCAACAATCAGGAACTTGCCTTTGGCGTGAACAACGCAAGCGACGGTAACGTGGGGTGTAAACATGGTGGCTCCTGGTAACAGTGGGTGAGTATATTTATTTGATATGGATCACATTTTAATCTGACCACTATACTTCAGTCGGGTGTTCGACCGAACACGCGTTCAGAGGGTTGAATCATGCAACTGACCACTCGCACCATGCCCGTTCGTAAACGTGTTGCGCTGGTAGCACACGATCCCTGCAAAGCGTCGCTGCTGAACTGGGCGACGGCGAATCAACAGTCTCTCAGCGATCATGTCATTTATGCCACCGGAACAACAGGCCGATTGTTACAAAGCCAGACCTGTTTGTCGGTGCTCAGCCTGATGAGCGGCTCGATTGGCGGCGATCAGCAATTGGGGTATTTGATTGCCACCGGGCAAATCGACATTCTCATTTTCTTCTGGGACCCGCTCAGCGCCGTGCCTCATCATTCCGATGTCAAAGCGCTGATGCGACTGGCAACCGTGTGGAATATCCCCATCGCCAGCAATCCAACCAGCGCCGACTTTTTACTGCACTCCGCGCGATTCAAAGAGGCGTTAGAGATTGTGGTCCCTGATGGCGATGCTTTCCTGAATAGCCGGGTCTCACACGTCACTCAGGACGGTGCAGACCTGAAAGTTTTACTCTGACGTCACATCCCGCCACTCGCCGTTAGCGAGATTATCCAGGGTGTAATCGCCCATCGCGTAGCGAATCAGGCGCAGGGTAGGGTAGCCGACATGCGCTGTCATACGACGAACCTGACGATTCCGCCCTTCATATAATGTCACTTTCAACCAACTGGTCGGGATGGCTTTACGCTCGCGAATAGGCGGATTGCGCGGCCAGAGCCACTCAGGTTCTTCGACCCGTTCAATACCTGCAGGCAATGTTGGGCCATCGTTCAGCGTCACACCGGTACGTAAGGCATTCAGTGCGGCTTCATCCGGCGCGCCCTCCACCTGAACGAAATAGATTTTCCCCGTGCGCTTGCCCGGCTGAGTCAGCCTGGCCTGTAACGCGCCGTCGTTGGTCAGCACCAACAATCCTTCGCTGTCGCGGTCCAGACGACCTGCCGCATACACACCCTGCACGTCGATATAGTCCTTCAGCGTGCTGCGCCCGGCCTCGTCGGTAAACTGGGGCAAAACATCGTAGGGTTTATTGAACAAAATCACCCTTTTTGGTTGGCTTTCTTTACGTTGTCTGGTGGCAAGGCGTGAGCTGAATCGCTCAACCCGGTGATTTCTAAAAGAAGTTTTCGTCATGGTATTTTCAGGCTGGGTCAATTGCCGCATTATAGCCTAATAACGAAGACCTTTCATGGGACCCAACAATCAGGTAGTATCAACCAGCTCATTACAAATCATTAACAAAAAATATTGCTCACACTTGTTCGCGTTGCGGTAAAAAAGCTTCGCACCCAGGACGCGAAGAGAACGGGCAATCACCAGAAGCGCTCGAAGGAGAAGTTGATGGAAAGCAAAGTAGTTGTTCCGGCGGAAGGCCAAAAAATCACCCTGCAAAACGGCAAACTCAACGTACCTCACAACCCAATCATCCCTTTCATCGAAGGGGATGGCATCGGTGTTGACGTGACTCCGCCGATGATCAAAGTCGTGAATGCTGCCGTAGAGAAAGCCTACAAAGGCGAGCGTAAAATTTCCTGGATGGAAATTTACACCGGCGAAAAATCGACTCATGTCTATGGTCAGGATGTCTGGCTGCCAGCCGAAACGCTGGATCTGATTCGTGAATATCGCGTTGCCATCAAAGGCCCACTGACCACGCCAGTCGGCGGCGGTATTCGTTCTCTGAACGTTGCTCTGCGTCAGGAGCTGGACCTTTACGTCTGCCTGCGCCCGGTACGTTACTACCAGGGTACGCCAAGCCCGGTGAAACACCCGGAACTGACTGACATGGTTATCTTCCGTGAAAACTCCGAAGACATCTATGCGGGCATCGAATGGAAAGCGGACTCTGCTGATGCAGAAAAAGTGATCAAGTTCCTGCGTGAAGAGATGGGCGTGAAGAAAATTCGCTTCCCTGAGCACTGCGGTATCGGCATCAAGCCATGTTCAGAAGAAGGCACCAAACGTCTGGTGCGTGCCGCGATTGACTACGCTATCACTAACGATCGCGACTCTGTGACGCTGGTTCACAAAGGCAACATCATGAAATTCACCGAAGGCGCCTTCAAAGACTGGGGTTACCAGTTGGCGAAAGAAGAATTCGGCGGTGAGCTGATCGACGGCGGCCCGTGGCAGAAGATCAAGAACCCGAAAACCGGCAAAGAAATCATCATCAAAGACGTTATCGCCGATGCGTTCCTGCAGCAGATCCTGCTGCGTCCGGCAGAGTACGACGTTATCGCCTGTATGAACCTGAACGGCGACTACATCTCTGATGCCCTGGCCGCACAGGTCGGTGGTATCGGTATTGCGCCAGGCGCGAACATCGGTGACGAGTGCGCCCTGTTCGAAGCCACCCACGGTACCGCGCCTAAGTATGCTGGTCAGGACAAAGTGAACCCAGGTTCCGTGATCCTGTCCGCAGAAATGATGCTGCGCCACATGGAATGGTTCGAAGCCGCAGACCTGATTGTTAAAGGCATGGAAGGCGCAATCGCCGCTAAGACCGTGACTTATGACTTCGAACGTCTGATGGAAGGCGCTAAGCTGCTGAAATGTTCAGAGTTTGGTGACGCGATTATCGCGAACATGTAATCTGTTTGCTGATTGCAATAAAAGCGGGAGCCGAAAGGTTCCCGTTTTTTTGTCACATATTTTCTTCTTTGCCTGAACAATAAAACAGGTGCAGCAGACAGAAACATAGCGATGTCGGTTATCTGGTGGTTAATTCAGCGGCAGAAAATAACGTTCCGCAGTAAGGGCACAGGAGGGGACTATTTTTTTTGATTCGGGATGGACTGTGCATCGATTGTTTTTCGCATTTCGGACAGGTACATCCGGCAGGCTGGGAAGGGCGAAGTTGACGATTTTTACGTTCAGCCATGTGGTTTCCTTTTTTGGTTGGCGCGAAACAATACCTTAAGCAAAAACAAAAAGCGCTAACTCATTTTAGAAATACGCAGATTAAGAGGAAACCGAACCGCACTGACAAATCTTTTTGAGATAAACCTTGCTAAGTCATGTTGAACATGCGTTAATGGCCCATCGGTTTGAACAAAAACGTTATCTGAAACAGTTCTCTTAAGTCGTTCTCATCATTTTCTCTTCCTTTGATGTCTCTTCTTCAGTTTTCTCAGTACCCGATAGTTTCTTCAGACCAGCACTGCCTGCGGGCGAAATATAATTAAAGGTAAAAATATATGTCTTCTCAAATGACTGGTATTGTTAAATGGTTTAATGCCGAGAAAGGTTTCGGTTTTATTACCCCTAAAGACGGTAGTAAAGATGTGTTTGTCCACTTCTCCGCTATCCAGAGCAATGATTTCCGTACTCTCTACGAAAATCAGGAAGTCGAATTCTCCGTTGAAGCCGGTCCTAAAGGTCCATCCGCTGTCAACGTGGTCCCGCGTTGAGGGCCTGAAAATTACTGATTCAATCCACTTTCGCTGTCCTTGCTGCCACGGATCGCAATACCGTACCTCTTCGTTTGATGTGTCGGAAAAAAATCCGCATGGTGCAAAATGTATATTTTGCAAATCGGCAATGGTGACCTTCGATAATATTTATACCTGGCATCGACCGGCTTCGGCTTCTGTTGAATACAGAAAATAGATAACGAGCTGTCAGATAAATATTTCAGGACGGTGACCGACATTTATCCCGCGCCGGAGAACAAATGAAAAAAGTCCTCGTGTTTTTTAACGCAGAACCGCTCGTTGTTGTCTCGGTAAATCCGGATGAAACGTCAATATCACGTGAATATCCTAATGGCGAAACGGCAAGTTTAAAAATAATGTCTGCCAGTTTCGCCTCATTGACGGGTGATCATCACGTGGTTCATGTCGCCACAGACAGAGAATTAGCCGCAGAAGAAATTCTTAAAGCCGCTGAAAAATATCTCTAATGTTTGATTGTCCTTTTAACCGCCCAATTGGGCGGTTTTTTTGTATCTGAATTTCAGCTAAATAATTTTCCTTTCAGCAAGCCGGGCCCTCCTGAGAGTAAATCCTGCTGATCGCTGACCTTCCACCGAACATACCGGCAACTTGATCGCAGATTCGTGGCACCAGCGAATGCGGTGAGCTGTCCGGTGTCGGTTTCATGGGAATGGATGGAGTTTCATGACGATCTCGACGCCACCATCCAGCAGGTGGATGCCGATATGTACCGAATGAAACAGGCGCGTCAGGACGCGACGCTGACCCGCTGACGAGCTTTCTTGTCGAGATACATCGCCGCGTCTGCGGCCTGAATCGCGCTTTCTGCGTCCATTTCCTGCGGGCAGACCTCAATGGTGCCAATGCTCGCGCCGGGATACTGAATCCGGTGATCGCCCAACTGATAACCGCCCTGAATTTGTCGACGCAATAATTCGACAAAGGCCGTTTTTTTGACGTTGGTCGTGATTTCGCAAGCCACCAGGAACTCATCGCCCCCGAGACGGCCGACAATATCTTCGTGGCTCATCATAGAACTGAGGCGCTGTCCGACCTGAATCAGGAACTCATCGCCAGCCTGATGGCCGTGGATATCATTTATCTCTTTGAAATCATCCAAATCGATAAAGGCCACCAGCACGCGTGAGTCATTTTTACGCGCGTTGTTAAACAGGGCATCAAGTTGCTCATACACCGCACGGCGGTTAGAGAGACCTGTCAGCGCATCAGTATAAGAGTGTGCAATCAACGCGGCGTTCGCTTCACGCAGTTGCTCGACCAGCGACTCTTTTTCGATATAACGGGCAATCAGGCTCGCAAACAGGTGTAGCACGTGTTCGCTGTTGATGCTGAAATTATGTTGGTCCCGGCTGGAGGCGCACAGTGTTCCGTACAGGGAACCGTCGGCGAGATGGACCGGCGTGGTGAAAAAGGTGTTGATACCGAGCGCCTGGGCGGCTTCGCAGTCACTCCAGCGGTGGCGGACATCGTTGCTGAAATAGCATTCTTCATCGACTGCGCGTTTGCACAGTGACTCATCCCAGGGCAGAGAGTGGCCTTCGGGGATTTGCATATCGCTGCTGTTACGCGCATAAACCACGTGCTGCAAGCGAGTGCTGTTGTCGACACGTGTCAGATAGGTCGATTCCATATGCGTCACCATCTCAAGCATCTCCAGCAGTTGCCGGACGAGGCTCTCAAGGGATTGTTCCGTTGCAAGGGTTTGCGAAACGCGGGCGAGAATAATATCTGACATTTTCTGGAAACTCCCGTGCACTTCAACAGCGAAGACGGCACGCTATGCTGAATAAATCGACTATCCATCATAGTAAACCATGAATACATCAAATTTTATACATCGAAAGCAGGGGAATGCGACAAATTTCCGCTTAAAAAGCCCCGCCGGGGGCGGCGGGGAAAACTCATTGATTATGGAATGATCTGTTCTCTGGTCAGTGCGAGAACAGTCCTAATTTAATTTGCAAAAGTGCAGTTAAAATGAAGAAATAGTGAAGATTAAAGCGAAATCAACCCATTGTAAGGAATTCACCGTGAACAAATACGCCGGAATGATGTTGCCCCTGCTGCTGGCGGGATGCGCCAGTCAGCAGAACGATGCGCCCCCACCGCCCGCCATGGGTATGGCAAATCCTGCTGCCGTTTATTGCCAACAGAAAGGCGGGACAAGCGTGCCGGTGGAAACTCCACAAGGCGTTCGCAGCGACTGTAAACTGCCGAATGGCGATGTGATCGATGAATGGACGCTTTACCGCCGCGACCATCCGCAATCGTGACATTGCGTTGCTCTCCAGGGTACAATTCGTATTAAGATTTATCCTAATATCAATCCTGACGAGAGCAACATGATTCAGCTTAAACCGGGCACCGTGGCAATGATTATCGGGGCTCGTACTTCCGCTGGCCGAGTTAACATCGGCAAATCCGTTTCTTTGTTCGCGCTGTGCCAGCCTGGCGAGCGTCTGCTTAATCCTATCAACGGTGTCGTGACAGAATTGCCGAGAGAATCACAGCGGGCGTTATGGCTGGTGACGGGCGATATTCTTTCTGTCGATGGTCAGGCCGGTTTTGCGTTTGTGCGCCCGGAGCATTTGATGCCGTTAACGCCGGACGCACTGCCTGCGGACGAACTCGCAAAAATTATGGAGTAAGGCTGGATAGCCAGTCTGCCAGCACTCGCGCATGGTTACGCTGGGTGTTGGTGGCAGCGTACAGCAACGTCACCGTTTGTTTCTGTGCAAGGGCGGCAAGTCGTTTGCCGTCCTCCACGTTTTTATCCAGTTCAGCCCGGTAATGCTGGCAGAACGTCGGGAAGTCAATCACCTCGCTGTGGAAGGCTTTACGAAGCTCATTTGAGGGCGTCAGTGTTTTACACCATTCGTCGTGAACCAATGCCTCTTTCTTGATGCCGCGAGGCCAAAGTCGGTCGACGAGAACCCGATAGCCGTCATCCGTAGAAACAGGGTCATAGACACGCTTACACTGGATCATTCCTTTTCCTCCTCCTGCTGCTTTACCCAAGGGTAATACGTTGCGCGGGAAGAAGAAACTCTCGCCACCTGCCCTTTAAGGGGATTGTGGCCTGAGCAAAATCCCGGTAATCTGAGGTTCCTTATGAAGTCCAAAAACTGCTGCTCATAAGGAACCCCTCATGGAACACACTCCCGCTAAAAAAACGTTGCGCATTGCCCTTGTGGGCGACTTCAATCCGGATGTGATTGCCCATCAGGCGATCCCGCTGGCCATTGATGATGCCGCCGCCGTACAGGAACTGACGGCTGATTACGACTGGATTGCCACCACTGAGGTAGGCAGTGCAGAAGACCTGGTTGGCTATGATGCAATCTGGGTTGTTCCGGCAAGTCCTTATAAGAACGCAGAAGGCGCATTGACGGCTATTCGCTATGCGCGTGAAAACAGTATTCCTTTCCTTGGCACCTGCGGTGGTTTTCAGCACGCGATCATCGAATATGCCCGTAACGTATTGGGCTGGCGCGACGCGGCGCACGCCGAAACCGACAGCGAAGGGCGCATGGTTATTGCCCCGCTAAGTTGTTCGCTGGTGGAAAAGTCAGATGTGATCGAGCTGCGTGCGAATACCCTGATTGCTAAAGCGTACGGTCGTCTGAGCATCGAAGAGGGTTACCACTGCAACTACGGTATTTCCCCGGACTTTGCTTCTGAACTGGAAGAGGGCGCATTACGGGTGACGGGCTGGGATGAAGAAGGGGAGATTCGCGCAGTCGAGCTCATCACGCATCCGTTCTTTGTTGCGACGCTGTTCCAGCATGAACGTAACGCGCTGGCCGGGCGTCCTGCTCCGCTGGTTCATGCGTTTTTACGTGCTGCGGCTAACTAAGCTTGATTGGATGTCGTAGGCCCGGCAAACAACGTGCCGCCGGGCAATATCGAGGAATGTTGTCGGGTGGCGGCTGGTGCCTTACCCGACCTACACGTTCATTATGGTTTTGTGATTTCTTTATCACGCCCGGCGAGACCGCCAAACACCGCCATAATCAGTGAAATCACAGCGACAGCGATCAGCGGAATATGCCAGTCGCCGCTCGCATCGTGAATTTTCCCCATCACCGGAGGCCCACAAGCGGCCAGCAGATAACCCACCGATTGCGCCATGCCAGAAAGGGCAGCCGCCTGATGTGCAGAGCCTGCGCGTAAACCGATAAACGTCAGGCCGAGGATCATCGTGGCACCGGAACCGAAGCCGAAAATCAGCGTCCACAGCACCGCCTGTTGCGGCATCAGCCAGTAACCGACGGCGCTAACAGCACACATCAGCGCCACGCCAATTGCGATGCCTTTCTGATCTTTGAGTTTGTGTAACACCAGCGGGATAAGCAGGCCTGGCGCTGCTGTCGCAAGCTGAAGAAGCCCGTGCAGGGAACCGGCTTGCGCTTCACTGTAACCATGGCTAATCAGAATGGCGGGCAGCCAGCCGATGATGACATAGTAAACCAGCGAGTTGATGCCCAGAAACAGCGTCACCTGCCAGGCGAGAGCGGAACGCCAGATGCCTTTATCGTGCAGGCTACGCGACGTTGTCACGGCGGCAGGCGTGTGATTACGCCATTGTGGCAACCACACCAGGAATCCCAGTAGAGGGAAAGCCATCAATGCCAGTAACGCACCCTGCCAGCCTAATCCACTTAACGCCAAAGGCACGACCAGCGCCGATCCTAATGCCGCAGCACCGCCCATGGTCAATGAATATGCGCCGACCATTTTTGCCACATGCCCGGAAAAATCACGCTTGATAAGCCCCGGCAACAGCACGTTTCCGAGGGCGATACCGCAGCCAATAATGGCGGTGCCGACGTACAACAGCGTTGGCGAAGGCAGAGAACGCACGGCGATACCGGCGCAAATCAGGAGAAGCGCGCCCGTCAGGCTGCGCTCCATACCAAATCGGCGCGCAAAACCTGCGGCCAGAGGGGAAACTAAGCCAAAAGCCAGCAGCGGTAACGTGGTCAGCAGCCCGGTTTGGGCAGTCGTCAGGCCATAATCGGCACGAATGCTGTCAAGCAGAGGGGCGGCGCCGGTAAACGTCACACGCAACGAGGTGGCAATCAGCAGAATGCCGGCAATCAGTAACAGATTTTGCCGACGTGAAGAGAGGGTCGTCATACTCATGGCTTTCTCGGTCATCCACAGGAGGGGCTACGATACGCTTTTCTGTTCATGATAGAATCAAGCCAGAATGACAAATAATCGCTAATATCGGACAAACTGAAGATGAAAGGGTTAGGACTTGGCGGCTATGAACCTGACAGCCAGCGTGACCTCGCGGTGGCGTTTCGTATTCAGGTTGCTGAAGATGAGCAGTTCATTCCCAGCCATCGGCACCGTAAAGGGCAGCTGATCCTGGCGCTGCACGGGGCTATCACCTGTGAAGTCGAGAATGCGATGTGGATGGTGCCGCCGCAGTTTGCCGTGTGGATCCCAGGGCTTGTGCCGCACAGCAATCGCGCCACGCCGGGGGCGCAGCTTTGCTTTTTATTTATCGAACCCGGCGCGGCGGCAATGCCTGAGCATTGCTGTACGCTGAAGATATCTCCGTTGGTTCGCGAACTGATCCTTTCGCTTTCGGCACGCCTCGGAAATGAACTAAAGACAGAGGCCACGCAGCGCCTGACGCGGGTGCTTTTTGATGAACTTCCGCAACAGCCGCAGGAGCAGTTACAGCTCCCTGTCTCGTTACACCCCAAAATTCGTATGATGGTGGAAACGATGGCGGCTGAGCCTGCCGAGTGGCAAACGCTGGGGCAGTGGGCGAGTCGGTTTGCGATGAGCGAACGCAACCTGGCGCGGCTGGTGGTGAAGGAAACAGGGCTGAGTTTTCGTCGCTGGCGGCACCAGTTGCAGCTGATTCTGGCGTTGCAAATGCTGATTGGGGGGCAAACGGTGCAACAGACGGCGCTGTCGTTAGGCTATGAATCCACCACGGCGTTTATCACCATGTTCCGCAAAGGGTTAGGCCAAACGCCGGGGCGGTATCTCAACGCGCTGACTACGCCTTCCCAATAAACAGCGAGACAATACCGGCGGCGATAAGTGGCCCGACAGGCACGCCGCGAAAGAGTGCGACACCCAGAACCGTTCCCACCAGCAAACCGGCAACCAGCTGCGGTTGAATGCCCATCAACTGCACGCCACGCCCACCCAGCCATGACACAAAAACGCCGACGGCAATCGCCACCAGAGATTTCCAGTTAACAAATGAGTGCAGCAGCGTCGAAGCAGGCAGCGTGCCGCTGGCGATAGGGGCCATCACGCCGATAGTCAGGATGATAATCCCGATGCTCAGCCCCTGTTTTTCAATCCAGGGGAACAATCCGTTAAGCGGGGTGACGCGCACGATAATCAAAACCAGAATGGAGACGGTCACGGCGGTGTTATGACTAATAATGCCGAGTGCCGCCAGCCCGAGCAGGATAAGCAGAGTCGGATCAATCATAGGGAGTCCTTGCCAAAAGGTAAAAAAAGTAAACCCGTTTACTTTACGCATATCGTCGTGAGTAAACAGGCTTTTTTTACCGGCGAGGGGAAAAATGATCGCGCTCAGCGCAGGCGTCATTATCCGATCACTTAGAAAGGGAACTGTAGGACAAAATGAGCGTGGGTTTCGAGGACCAGAAAATGCACGATCATCCTGATGAGTGAAACGATGTTGCCTTTCACTTTACAGGCAAGCGCTATGCACCGTCGGGCTTAGGATTCAATGAAAATCCGGCCAGAGAAAGACTGGCCGGGGAGCGATTAACTGACCGATGAACCTTGCTTATGGAACAGTTCGCGGAAGACAGGGTAGATATCTTCCTGGTCGCGAATATGCTGCATGGCAAAGTTCTCAAACATCGATTGCAAATGCTCATACTCACGCCACAGGGTTTGATGTGCGCGGCGAGTAATCTCGATATAGCTGTAATAACGCACTACGGGCAGAATTTTCTTCGCCAGAATTTCATGACACAGCGGTGAGTCATCGGCCCAGTTATCGCCATCGGAGGCCTGCGCGGCATAGATATTCCACTGTGCAGGGTCGTAGCGTTCTTTCACCACTTCATCCATCAGTTTCAGCGCGCTCGACACAATGGTGCCGCCCGTTTCCTGCGAGTAGAAGAACTCATGCTCATCCACTTCTTTCGCCTGCGTATGGTGGCGGATATACACCACTTCCACGTTTTTATAGGTGCGGCTCAGGAACAGATAGAGCAGGATGTAAAAGCGTTTCGCCATATCCTTAGTGGCCTGATCCATCGAACCCGACACGTCCATCAGGCAGAACATCACTGCCTGGCTGGAGGGCTCAGGGCGCTTCTCGTAGTTTTTGTAACGCAGGTCGAAGGTGTCGATAAACGGCACCTTCTCGATTTTCGCCCGCAGTTCCGCGATTTCACGGCGCAGGCGTTCCTCTTCCAGCAATTGCGCCGGTTCGCTTTTGGCGACAGTATCCAGGCTCGCCTCCAGTTCACGCAGTTCTCGCCGTTTTCCTGCTGTCATTGCGGTGCGTCGCGCCAGTGAATTTTGCAACGAGCGCACCACGCTGATATTGGCCGGAACACCGTTGGCGGTGAAGCCCGCGCGGTGCGTTTTGTATTCCGTCAACTGACGATGCTGATTCTTTTTCAGATTTGGCAGGGCCAAATCTTCAAACAGCAGATCGAGATATTCGTCTTTGGAGATGTTAAACACAAACTCATCCTGACCTTCTCCGTCAGGGCTTGCCTGGCCCTGACCACTTCCGCCGCCGCCACCGCCGCCTTGTGGACGCTCGATGCGATCGTTCTGGACGAAATGGTCATTACCGGGATGGACGCGATGGCGCAGGCCGCCGCGCCCCTGGTGGAACATCGGTTCGCTGATGTCGTCCGTGGGTATGGAAACAGATTCGCCGCTGTCGATATCCGTGACCGAGCGTTTATTGATGGCCTCGGAGATCGACTGTTTTATCTGCGCCTTATAGCGGCGCAAAAAGCGCTGGCGGTTTACCGCGCTTTTATTCTTACCGTTCAGGCGTCGGTCTATGAACCAGGTCATATGCCCCTCCCGTACTGCCAACTTCAGTGCCAGTAAGTGCCGGATGGCGCTGCCGCTTATCCGGCCTACGGAATCTTGTCGTTGTAGGCCCGGCAAGCGCATGCGCCGCCGGGCACTGTTGTTAAGACGACTTACGCACGCGCAGATACCATTCGCAAAGCAGGCGAACCTGTTTGCGGGTATAGCCTTTCTCCATCATGCGGTCGACAAAATCGTCGTGCTTTTTCTGCTCGTCGGTTGAGGTTTTGGCATTGAACGAAATCACCGGCAACAGCTCTTCGGTATTGGAGAACATTTTCTTCTCGATAACCGTGCGCAGTTTTTCGTAGCTGGTCCAGTTCGGATTACGTCCGCTGTTGTTCGCTCTGGCGCGCAGCACGAAGTTGACGATTTCGTTACGGAAGTCTTTCGGGTTACTGATCCCGGCAGGCTTCTCAATTTTTTCCAGCTCCGCGTTCAGGGATTCACGGTCAAACAGCTGGCCAGTATCCGGGTCGCGGTATTCCTGATCCTGAATCCAGAAGTCCGCGTAGGTAACATAACGGTCGAAAATGTTCTGCCCGTACTCGGAGTAGGATTCCAGATAGGCGGTCTGGATCTCTTTGCCGATGAATTCAGCGTATTTCGGGATCAGATAGCCTTTGAGGAACTCAAGGTAGCGCTCAGCCTGCTCCTGTGGGAACTGCTCACGTTCAATCTGCTGTTCCAGCACATAGAACAAATGCACCGGGTTCGCCGCGACTTCGATATGGTCAAAGTTGAAGACGCGAGAGAGAATTTTGAACGCAAAGCGAGTCGACAGACCGTTCATGCCTTCGTCCACGCCCGAGTAGTCGCGATACTCCTGATAGGATTTCGCTTTCGGGTCGGTGTCTTTCAGGCTTTCACCGTCATACACGCGCATTTTGGAGTAGATGCTGGAGTTTTCCGGCTCTTTCAGACGCGACAGAATCGAGAACCGAGCCAGCGTTTCCAGGGTGCCCGGGGCGCATGGCGCATGGGTCAGCTCACTGTGATTAAGCAGTTTTTCGTAAATCTTGATCTCTTCGGAGATCCGCAGGCAATAAGGCACTTTGACGATGTACACACGGTCAAGGAACGCCTCATTGTTTTTGTTATTACGGAACGTCACCCACTCAGATTCGTTCGAGTGCGCGAGGATAATCCCGTTGAACGGCAGGGCAGAGATACCTTCTGTCCCGTTGTAGTTACCTTCCTGGGTCGCAGTCAGCAGAGGATGCAGCACTTTAATCGGTGCTTTAAACATCTCAACGAATTCCATGACCCCCTGGTTAGCACGGCACAGCGCGCCGGAGTAACCATAAGCATCCGGATCGTTCTGCGCGTGGTTTTCCAGCTTACGGATATCCACTTTACCAACCAGCGCCGAGATGTCCTGGTTGTTCTCATCGCCCGGTTCGGTTTTGGCGATAGCAATCTGCGCCAGAATGGACGGCCACACTTTCACCACGCGGAATTTGGTGATATCGCCACCAAACTCGTTCAGGCGTTTCGCCGCCCACGGCGACATAATGGTGCCGAGGTAGCGGTTAGGAATGCCGTACTCTTTTTCCAGAATCTGTGCATCTTCCTGAGGGTTGAAAAGGCACAGCGGGTGATCGTTAACCGGGCTACGTTCACCGTTCGCACTGAGCACGTAAATCGGTACGCGCTGCATCAGGGCTTTCAGTCGTTCAGCCAGAGAAGATTTACCGCCGCCGACGGGCCCCAGCAGATAGAGGATCTGTTTCTTCTCTTCCAGACCCTGAGCGGCATGTTTCAGGTAGGCGACGATCTGTTCGATAGCATCTTCCATACCATAGAACTCTTCAAACGCCGGGTAGCGTGCGACTACGCGGTTCGAAAACAGACGGGACAGCCGTGGCTCATGGGCAGTATCAACCATCACTGGCTCACCAATAGCCATTAACAGTCGTTCTGCCGCGTTGGCATAGGCACTGCGATCTTGTTTACAGGTCGCAAGAAATTCCTGCAGTGTGAACTCTTCGTCCTTGGCAGCTTCATAACGCTGGCGATAGTGATCGAATATATTCATGGCATGCCGTCCTTTCGTTTTTTAGCACAGGATGAGAGCCGTTCGTATGAATAATGGAGGCTCCCGGAAGGCGTAAGCTGAACGACGCTCACCGACATTCTCACCTCTGATTCAGCAACCCTTGTGCCAGGTTGCCTGGGTGAAAGGCATAACGTGCCCCGCGTTTGCACCTTCTGAATTTAAGCGTAGATGGCATTTTCAAAACTTGCATGCTGGCAAATATCAATTTCAATGACATATCAATAACTCATCAAAAAATACCGCCACTTAAAGATGAAGAAATTTCAAGACTTCATCGGGCTGTCATCTCACTGCAAGCGGAGTGTCATCGGCTAATGGCAGCCTGGTCGGTTAATTACTGTCAGTGGAAGTAAAGAATTTGAGGTAAGCGGTACGGGCGGGTAAACTTCAACCGCTTGTATTTTTTAAGGGATATGCAACGTGAACTCATTGAAACTTCTGACAACGGGCCTGCTCCTCGCAACAGCAGCGTCCGTTGTCCATGCTGAAGACAGCAAATTAACGTTGGGCGCCGGTGTTGGCGTGATAGGACATCCGTACAAACAGTATCACACTGACGTCTATCCGGTGCCGGCTATTGATTTTGAAAGCAATAACTTCTGGTTCCATGGCCTCGGGGGCGGTTACTACCTCTGGAATGATACGGCCGATAAGCTCTCCATCACCGCTTACTGGTCGCCGCAGTATTTTAAGCCGGGCGACAGTGACAACAATCAGCTACGTAAGCTCGATCGTCGCCAGTCGACGATGATGGCGGGCCTGTCTTATATGCACTTTACCCAGTACGGTTTCCTGCGCACCACGCTTGCGGGCGATACGCTCGACAAGAGCAACGGTATCGTCTGGGATGCCGCATGGCTTTATCGCTACACCAACGGTGCACTGACGGTCACGCCTGGCATCGGTGTGCGCTGGGATAGCGACAACCAGAACGAGTACTACTACGGTGTGTCGAAGAAAGAATCCTCGAAGAGTGGCCTGCGCAGCTATGATGCGGACAACGGCTTCAACCCGTATATCGAACTGTCGATGAGCTACAAACTGACGGACAGCTGGAGTGTCTACGGAACCGGTCGCTATCTGCGTCTGTCGGATGAAATCACCGACAGCCCAATGGTCGATAAGACCTGGACAGGGCTGCTTTCTACCGGTATTACCTATACTTTCTGATTTGCACCAGATGAGTGCAATCCGTGCAATTTCACAGGGCAGCAATGCCCTGTTTTGCATTATGGTAGGGCACTCATGCAAACGGAGGTTGTTATGTCTCAGAGCACACATCACACCCATGAATTGATTAGCGTGCCACGCATTGGCCAGGGCACCTGGTTTATGGGCGAAAAAGCATCCCACCGAACCGAAGAAATCACTGCACTGCGAGCGGGCATCGATCACGGACTTACGCTTATCGACACGGCAGAAATGTACGCCGAGGGCGGCGCGGAAGAGGTCGTCTGCGAAGCCATTCACGGCCAGCGTGATAGGGTCTATCTGGTATCAAAAGTCTATCCCTGGAATGCAGGAGGGCAACGCGCTAAGGCTGCGTGTGAAGCCAGCTTGCGCCGGTTAGGCACCGACACGCTGGATCTCTATTTGCTGCACTGGCGTGGGGAATTTGCGCTGTCTGAAACCGTCGATGCCATGGAGTCGCTGCAGCGAGAAGGCAAGATTCGCCAGTGGGGTGTCTCAAACCTGGATCTGGACGACATGAGGGAACTCCATTCGCTCTCAGGAGGACAAGCCTGCGCTACCAATCAGGTGCTTTACCATCTGGCGTCACGCGGTATTGAGTATGATTTGCTGCCATGGTGTCAGCAGCAACAGATGCCGGTGATGGCTTATTCACCGCTTGCGCAAGCTGGCCGTTTGCGTAACGGCGTGTTCACTCAGCCTGTTATTCAGCAGATTGCCCACGCGCACAGTGCGACTCCGGCACAAATTATGCTGGCGTGGTTGCTCTCCCAGCCTGGTGTGCTGGCCATTCCGAAAGCGTCTTCTGTTGAGCATGTGAAGCAAAATGCGCAGGCGCTGGAAATCAAACTGAGTGAAGAGGAAAGGGCAGAGCTGAACAGGGCGTTCCCGGCACCGGGCCGGAAAACGCCGCTGGATATGGTCTGACTTAACGCTTAGCCACACGGATGGACTGAGAAAGACGGGACGGTTTCTCTTCAGACGCTTTCTGCGGTTTGGTCACACAAGCTGTCTCAACGCAGACGAAGGTTTTGTATCCGTCGTCCGGCATGTCGCCCATGCTGACAGACAGCGCGGGGCCTGGGTTCCAGCCAACCACGTTGCTGTGATGCCCGTGAATCACATCGATATTACGCGCTAACGCGTCGTCGTGGATCACGCTGCAGGCTTCAGCATTCAGGTAAACGCGGTCAGTACGATCCGGGAAGGTTTGTACGCCATCGCTCAGAACGCCTTCTTCGGCATTTTTCACTTTATCAATGAAGCGATCGCCAAAGCCGCTGACTTTCACCTTGCTGATGTCACCCACGTTGAAGTAGGTGTGCAGGGCGGAAGTGGTTTCAAATTCACCGTGGGCTTCCAGTTCGATTTCGCAGGTTTTGCCGACTTTAAAGCGAGCGTACAGCGTGAAATCGTGTGACCACAGCGCTTTGGTTTCTTCGTTGCTCTGCAGTTCAAACGTCAGCACCACACCGTTGTCGTCTTCATTGTGTGCTTTCAACGTCCACGCTTGATTACGCGCAAAGCCATGCGCTGGCAGGCCTTGTTGTGCCGCCGGGCCAAACCATGGCCAGCAGATTGGCACGCCGCCACGCAGCGCTACACCAGTTTTGAACGGCGTGTTGTTGCTGAGCCACAAGACTTCTTCTTCACCAGCGGGTTTCCACGAAAGCAGATGTGCGCCTTGCAAAGCGAAAGACGCTTTAGCTTGTGGGTGGTCAACAACGATCAGTTCCAGGTCGTCCAACTGACGGCGGGAGAGAACAGGGGTAAGTTGTTCAACAACAGGGAGAGCGAAAATTTTAGTCATCATGATGCAATCCTTGATTCAACCGTAATCGAGAAGCATAAAAAAAGGCGACCGAAGTCGCCTTTTTGGATCAGGTTCTCATCTCAACTTATTTGGAGATGTGAGCGATCAGGTCCAGAACTTTGTTGGAGTAACCGGTTTCGTTGTCGTACCAGGAAACCAGTTTCACGAAGTTGTCGTTCAGCGCGATACCTGCTTTAGCATCGAACACGGAAGTGCAAACTTCACCGTTGAAATCGGTAGAAACAACGTCGTCTTCGGTGTAACCCAGAACGCCTTTCATTGGGCCTTCGGAAGCCGCTTTGATAGCTTTCTTGATGGTTTCGTAAGACGCTGCTTTTTCCAGACGAACGGTCAGGTCAACAACAGAAACGTTTGGAGTTGGAACGCGGAACGCCATACCCGTCAGTTTGCCATTCAGTTCTGGCAGCACTTTACCTACTGCTTTAGCAGCACCGGTAGAAGATGGGATGATGTTCTGAGCTGCGCCGCGGCCGCCGCGCCAGTCTTTGTGAGACGGGCCATCAACGGTTTTCTGAGTTGCGGTGGTCGCGTGAACAGTGGTCATCAGACCTTCGATGATGCCGAAGTTGTCGTTGATAACTTTTGCCAGCGGTGCCAGGCAGTTGGTGGTGCAAGAAGCGTTAGAAACGATGTCCTGACCCTGGTATTTGTCAAAGTTAGCGCCTTTAACGAACATCGGGGTGTCATCTTTAGATGGACCAGTCAGAACAACTTTTTTCGCGCCAGCAGTGATGTGCTTACGAGCAGTTTCGTCGGTCAGGAAGATACCGGTTGCTTCAGCAACAACGTCAACACCGATTTCGTTCCACTTCAGGTTAGCCGGATCTTTTTCAGCGGTAACACGGATTTTTTTACCGTTAACAACCAGGTGGCCGTCTTTTACTTCAACGGTGCCGTTGAAACGACCGTGAGTTGAGTCATATTTCAGCATGTATGCCATGTACTCTGCGTCTAACAGATCGTTGATACCAACGATTTCAATGTCAGAACGTTCCTGAGCAGCACGGAAAACAATGCGACCGATACGGCCAAAACCGTTGATACCTACTTTGATAGTCATATATTCCACCAGCTATTTGTTAGTGAATAAAAGGTTGCCTGTAAAATTACAAAAACCTTACGCAGCGTCAAGCGGAATCGTGTCAATCATTGCGACAAATCAATCCTCTGCATAGCCTTTGCACGATTGACCGCCTCACTCATCCTTTGGGCCAAATTCCATATGAGGGCTGCGCCCGGAATTTTAAAGGCCAGAAGAGATAAAAATGTGATTTTGATCACGATTATCGGGCTGCCCTTTCGCAACGACTAAGTTTAGAACAAAAGTTCGCACTTCATTGTTAATGTTTTGTTAGAATCGCAGCCATAAG
Source organism: Pantoea sp. sgz302252 (assembly GCF_047713085.1). Classification (NCBI taxonomy): domain Bacteria; kingdom Pseudomonadati; phylum Pseudomonadota; class Gammaproteobacteria; order Enterobacterales; family Erwiniaceae; genus Pantoea; species Pantoea sp. sgz302252. The sequence goes on along the minus strand of NZ_JBLFJW010000001.1, from coordinate 227,702 downwards.
TCGATATTTATCCAGCGAGAAGTGAGCCAATGGCGAACAAACCCACTCCCGAAGAGCTCGAAAGCAGCTTAAGCGAAATGCAGTTTTACGTGACCCAGAAGCACGGTACCGAGCCGCCTTTCACCGGGCGTCTGCTGCACAACAAGCGTGACGGCCTCTACCATTGCCTGGTCTGCGATGCACCGCTGTTCACCGCCGAAAGCAAATACGACTCAGGCTGTGGCTGGCCGAGTTTTTATGAACCGGTTAGCGACACGGCGATTCGTTACCTGAATGACTACGCCCACGGCATGCAGCGCACGGAAATCCGCTGCGGAAACTGTGACGCGCATCTCGGTCACGTGTTCCCGGATGGCCCGCAGCCGACAGGGGAGCGCTATTGTGTGAACTCAGCGTCATTGAGTTTCACCGATGAGCAAAACGGTGACAAAACCAAAGGCTGAAGAAACGATTCAGCAAATTATTCCTGAGGAGCACCGCAGATCGTGGAAATCGAGCAAATTATCGACGGCATGACCGAGGAAGTGTATCAGCGTCTGGCGACGGCCGTAGAGCTGGGAAAATGGCCTGATGGCGTCGCGTTAACGCCGGAGCAAAAAGAGAACAGTCTGCAACTGGTGATGTTGTGGCAGGCCCGTTACAACACGGACGCGCAGCACATGACTATCGACACCCAAGGTCAGATGGTGATGAAGAGTAAGCAGCAGCTTAAAGAGGATTTCGGTATCGCACCGAAGCCAATTGCGACACTGAAGATGCAGTGACAATTCGGTCTGTTGCCCAGCGGCGCTAACGCTTGCAGGGCCTACACAGGGCTTTGAGCCAGGTAGGCCCGGTAAGGCGTAGCCGCCACCGGGCAACAAAGTGTTTTTAGTGTTTAATCCCCAGCGAAGTAGCCAACTGCTTAGCTAACTGGTTATTGTCATCCGCGCCATACTCCCAGAACATCGCGCCACCCAGTCCTTTTTCCTTGATGTATTGCGCTTTCAAGTCCACAGACCGTGGGTTCTCATACGACAGAGCAAACAAGGCTTTCCCTTCCGCTGATTTCACCGACAACCACGGTACCTTGGCCTGATCGTCCCAGTGCTCGGTAAAGCGTTTCTGCGGATCCTTAATCAGCTTGCCGACGATGTCGTTGTACTTCACGTAGGTGTCTTTGCTGAGATCAAACCCTAGTGAACGGAACAGCTCGGTTTCTTGTTGGCTGAAGTACGGCTGAGTTGCAGGGTTTTTCTCTGCGTCCGGTTTGCTCCAGTCGATGCCTGGTTCAGTGGCGCGTTTCGGCACGCGGCCATAGAAACCAATCCCAAGGTTCATCTGTTCCGGTTTCAGCCCGGCGGCAAGGTAGTTATTCACCACAAAATCAGCGCTGTATTTATCTGCCTCGGCGACGGTTGGCCACTGGCTGGAGTCATACAGGTTTGAGTTGAAGTACTGGGTGCCGTACGCCATGTCGTAGGTCATCAGGTTGATGTAGTTCAGATAAGGCGCGATAGCCTTCACATCCACCCAGCTTTTCGGACTTTCAGCATTGGCACCTACGGCAATGGTCACCAGTTTCTGTGTAGGCATTGCGGCACGCAGTTCTTTGAGCAGGGCGGTGAAGTTGTCTTTGTCTTCAGGCTGCTTATCCACCAGCCCCCATGCGCCGTTGACCGGATATTCCCAGTCAAGATCGATGCCATCCAGCCCGTAGGTGTTCACCACCTCTTCAACAGAACGGATAAAGACTGCGCGACTTTCTTTGCTGTCCGCCGCGCCAGAGAAGCCACGAGCGCCCCAGCCGCCAACGGAAAGCAGCACTTTGAGGTCAGGGTTCTGTTTGCGTAATTCCGGTACTTTGCGCAGATCGGCAATCACTTTCGGTGAGAGCCAGATTTGGTGCAGTTTGCTGGCATCCTTCAGCGCTTCATTGGTTTCACCCGCTTCGTTGTTGTAGATAAGGCCGAAGGAGTAGTTGAGGTGGGTTATCTGGCGGACATCCAGCTTATTGATATCGCCGCCAGGCCCGGCGGTGACGTCTCCGCCGCCGTTAAAATAGCCGACTGACATCAGGTCAGCCGCGAAAACTGTCGAGGTGCAGAGCAGGGGTAAGGCTGCCAGAACAGGCAATAGTTTCATAAATCATCCTCTTTGACTGATAAAAAAGACCGACACGCCACACAAGGGCGTGGCGAAAAAACAGCCAGAGCAGAGTAGCATCACCGTTGCGTTAAAACTGCGAGAGGGATTCAATTTAGAGAGGAAAATGAGGGGGTTGTGATGATGATTACCCGGTGGCGCTGTGCTTACCGGGCCTGGCTGAATTGCAGGTATCGTAAACTGTAGGCCCGGTCAGGCATCAGCCGCCACCGGGCAAGGTAGAACAATCAGGCCTGAGTTTCCTGCCAGTCGGCAAAGGTGTACAGCGTTGCGCCTTCGGCTGCCATTTCCATAAACGCTTCAACGCTGTCCTGCGGATGAAGGTTTACCCCGCGGCAACCATCAGTAATGACGTTGACTTCATAACCCAGCTTCAGCGCATCCAGCACCGTGAACTTCACGCAGTAATCTGTCGCCAGCCCCATCACAATTAACTCAGTGACTTTTTGCGCCCGTAGCCACTCATCAAGGCCGGTTTTCTGGCGATGGCCGTTGTCGTAAAAAGCGCTGTAGCTGTCGATGTTTACCGCTTCGCCTTTCGGGAAAACGATATCGATGTGCTGGCTGTTGAGCAGCGGGTGCAGTTCAGCGCCTTCGCTGTTCTGCACGCAGTGATCGGGCCAGAAGGTTTGCGGCAGGCCATCCAGCTCACCCTGAGTATAGGGCTCAACGCCATGCTGGCTGGCGAAACTGCCGTGATTAGCGGGGTGCCAGTCCTGGCTTGCGACAATGGAATCACCGCGAACCAGACACCAGTGGATCATCGCATTGGCAATATCTACCGTGCTGTCGCCTTCCGGCACCGCCAGTGCGCCCCCGGCACAAAAGTCATTCTGGAGATCAACCAGTAACAGCGCTCTTGTGTTCATCGCTTCTCCTTACTCGTCGGGCGTCAGTTCACCGCGCAGGTTTTGCTGCATGGCGGTGCGAACCGCGTCAGCATTCAGCCCTTGCGTTAACAAATAGTGTAGCTTGGTCAGGGTCGCTTCTACGGTCATATCGAAGCCGCTGACCACACCAGCCTGGGCGAGGGCGTTGCCAGTGGCGTAACCGCCCATGTTCACTTTACCGGACATGCACTGCGTCAAATTGACGACCACGATGCCACGCTGGCTGGCTTCTGCCAGTTCCTTAATGAACTCACCGCTTTGCGGAGCGTTGCCCACGCCGTAGGAGCGCAGAATCAGTGCTTTTACCGGCTGACGCAGGAAGTTGCGCACCACATCAGCGGAGATCCCCGGATAAATGGTCACCACGCCAATAGGCTGCGGTGTAATAGGGTGAACAATGAGATCGCCAGTACCGTGTGGCGCAGGTGGCGTGCCGAGGCGGCGAATATGAATCCCGGCTTCCAGCAGCGGTTGCAGGTTTGGCGAGGCGAACGCATCAAAACCGTCGGCGTGAGCTTTGGTGGTGCGGTTGCCGCGATACAGACGGTTATTGAAGAACAGCGTGACTTCGTTAATCGGGTAGTTCGCCGCCACATACAACGCATTCAGCAAATTGATTTGCCCGTCAGAGCGCAGTTCAGCCAGCGGGATTTGTGACCCTGTCACAATGACCGGTTTGCCGAGATTCTCCAGCATAAACGACAGCGCAGAGGCGGTGAATGCCATGGTGTCCGTGCCGTGCAGGATCACGAAACCGTCGTAATCATCATAATGCGCCTGAATGTCGTCGGCGATGTGCTGCCAGTCTTCTGGCGTCATATCCGAGGAGTCCATCAGGGGCTGATATTCGTGAATGGTAAAGTCAGGCATTTCCGGGCGGTGGAATTCCGGCATCAGCGCCAGCTGGCGTTGCAGGTGACCTGAAACGGGGATGTACCCGTGTTCGGAACGCTGCATGCCGATAGTCCCGCCGGTGTAGGCTACGTAGATCGATTTCTTTTGCATGATGAGTGACTGAATTTTAACTAAAAATCCCCTCTGGTTAGGAGGGGACATAGACTGATGCCTGCTTGCAAGCATTCACAATACAAACAGATAGCACCACATGAAAATGAGGAAAATCATTTTGTGATTTTCGGCTGATAACCACAAAGAAGGAAAAACCACGTTTTATCCTTCTTTGTCAGACAATTAAATCCCCTCCAGTGGAGGGGATGCGAATTAGCGTATGTTAGCGCAGGTCAGGCAGAACGCATAACGGTTCTGCGGATCGTTGAAGGCGGCAAGCTTATCGCCTTCCTCCTTGACCACACTGGCGGCGGTGACCAGCGGTGCAGGCAGATAAGCCTGAAGCGCCTGTGGCAATGCTGCGCGGACAGACCCGCTCAGGCTGTCGATAACCATATTGAAGAACGTGGGCTCTTCCTGATAGTAATCGATATGCCACTGTTTCAGTTTCGCCAGCTCGGCGGCTTTCGCGACGGCATCGTCGAAATCACCGAGGCTATCCACCAGGCCGTTAGCTTTGGCATCCTGACCGGTCCAGACGTGGCCCTGAGCGATTTTATCCACCTGTTCTGGCGTGCTATGGCGAGACTGCGCCACCAGGGTGATAAAGCGCTTATAACCGTTCTCAATGCTGAGCTGCATCATGTCCTGCACTTCCTGCGGCAGCGCTTTGGTCATCGAGATGTCCGCCAGTGGGGACGTCGACACGCCATCGGTATGCACGCCAATGGAATCCAGACTGTTTTCAACGGTGTTAATCACCCCGAAGATGCCGATGGAGCCGGTCAGGGTGCTGGCGTTCGCCACGATGTAATCTGCCGGAGTCGAAATCCAGTAGCCACCGGAAGCGGCCATTCCACCCATAGAGACAACCACAGGTTTGCCTGCCGCACGTGCAGCCGCCAGCTCAGAGCGAATCACTTCCGAGGCGCTAACGCTGCCGCCAGGGCTGTTGACACGCAGCACAATGGCTTTCACTTTCGGGTCCAGACGGGCATCGCGAATTTGTGAGGCTGTGGTATCGCCACCCACATTTCCCGGGGTTTCCTGACCATCGATAATCGCGCCGTTAGCGAAAATAACCGCCACGCTTGCACCCGTATCTGCCGGAGTTTTCAGGTTGTAGTCGTAATAGCTGACTGCGCGATAGTTATTATCCGCCTTGCTCCAGCCAAACTGTTTGGTCAGCACTTTTTCAACGTCGGTGTTCGACGCCAGCTGATCAACCAGTTTGTTCTCCAGCGCATATTTCGCGGTGTCGCCATCGACTTTACGCAGACCGTCCAGCACACCTTGCGCGCCAGGGAAAATCTGCTCAGCAGTGGTCTGGCGGTTTGCCGCAATGGTGTTCAGATAGTTTTGCCACAGCTCGCCAATCCAGCGGCTGTCCGCTTCGCGTGCGGCCGGGGACATATCGTCACGGATAAACGGCTCAACGGCAGATTTATACGTCCCGACGCGGAACACATGGGTGGTGACTTTCAGCTTATCGAGCAGAGATTTGTAATACAGCCCGTTGGTTGCAAAGCCGTGAAGATCGACCGTGCCCTGCGGCGACAGATAGATTTTGTTGGCGAAGCTGGCGAGATAATACTGAGCCTGGGTGTAGTCATCGCCCACGGCATACACGGGTTTACCGCTGTCGCGGAATTCGCGCAGCGCTTTACCGATATACTGCATGGAAGGCTGGTCGCCCCCGGCAAAGTTTTTCAAATCCAGCACGATGCCGGTGATATTGCGATCGTCTTTGGCCTGGCGAATCGTCTGAACGATATCAAACAGGGAGTTTTCCTGCAGACGGTCGGAGCTGGCACCCAGCAACTGACGGCTGATGGCACTGAATTTACTGCTGGTTGAGGGTTTATCGACCACCACCCCGGTGAGATCCATCAGCAACGCGCCACGGCCCGTGCTCTCAACTGTACTGCTGCTCACCTGCATCCAGATGCCGACACACACCAGCACCAACAAAATAAAGAACAGGTTCAGCACCAGTTCGCGAATAAAGTTCAACAGACGCCATGTCCATTTAAAGAATCCGGCAATAATTCGCCAAAGGGTTCGCATGTTTTCTCCCTGCCTGAATGAATAGAGGTCCGCCCGAGAAGGCGCGACGTGTGGCTATCCTAAAGACACCGTCGTCGGTTGTCAGCAGGAATCGGCGCCCGCGCTGTAACAAAATCTGCTTCCATGTTAATTTTGTGAAAATCCCTGTAACCCGGAGATAAGTAATGGATGCACTTGACCTGCTCGTCAACCGCCGCAGCGCTTCACGCCTTGCCGAGCCCGCCCCACAGGGCGAACAACTGGAGAATATTCTCCGCGCCGGACTGCGAGCCCCCGATCATGGCACGCTCACACCCTGGCAGTTTTTTGTGATTGAAGGCGAAGGACGCGAGCGTTTCAGCCAGCTCCTTGAGAAGGGGGCGATTGCTGCTGAACAAGATGAAAAAGCAATCGAGAAAGCCCGCAACGCCCCGTTTCGCGCCCCGCTGATTATCGCCGTGGTGGCGAAATGTCAGGAGCACCCCAAAGTGCCGAAGTGGGAACAAGAAATGTCTGCCGGTTGCGCCGTGATGGCGATGCAAATGGCGGCGGTGGCGCAAGGTTTTAACGGGATCTGGCGCAGCGGCGCATTAACGGAAAGCCCGGTCGTTCGCGAGGGTTTGCAGTGCCGCGAGCAAGATAAAATCGTCGGATTCCTCTATCTGGGCACGCCGCAATTGAAAGCGTCTTCGAGCATTTCCATTCCCGACACCACGCCGTTTGTCGTGCGTTTTTAAAAATCTGTCGGGTGGCACTTCGTTTACCCGACCTACGTCCCAGGTAGGCCCGGCAAGCGAAGTGCCGCCGGGCAATTTCCCTTATGACTTCTGAGCTTTGGCAAACTCGTCTTTGGCTTTCTGCAACTGCTGCTGGAAAGCCGGATTGGTGTGAAGCGTGGCAACAACCGCAGAGCCTACGATACGCGCCGCATCCACATCACTTTGCCAGTGGTAACCACAGATAACACGGCTTTGGCCCAGATCGTATCCGCGTTTAAGGATCTCGTTCTGACGAGTCGGGTTAATCTCTGCCAGCACTAGCGCGGTTGCCCAGCCAATCGAAGTATGGCCCGACGGATAAGAGCCGTTTTTCGCCAGCTCATCCTGCTCTTTGGTGTTACAGGTCGGCACGCCATAGAACGCAAACGGGCGAATGCGCATATATTTCTGCTTAGCTGAACGGGTGGCGAGATCGCCCGCATCCTCAATCATATTGGTCAGCAGTTTGTGCAGCTCAGGGCTGTCTTTCTCGGTTATCGGTGAGCCAAACGCCGTTGAGAAGGCATTCGCCACGCCGCCGCTGCTCAGGTTCGCATCTTCCGCAGCCTGCTTACCTCGCTCGGTATTACGCTGCAGGCGGCCTTGTTCATACATGGCCTGATCGTTGAGGAAGGCAATGCTGCCCACTTCCGGTGGCGGTGGCAGCAGGGCAAGGCTGTCGATAGCCTGGGCATTTTTCAGGTAATAGAGGTCAGGTTTGGTGGTGGCGTCATTGCCCGACGGCACCAGAGCAAAGGCATTCACAGAGAACAAACTGGCTACGCAAAACGCCAAAAGACTTTTTTTCATCAAGGTTTCCTTTCGTTATTAAGTCGTCCCGAGGAGGCTGTAACATTTCTGTCATAAACAGTAGAAAGAAAAACGGCGCAGAAAAAATTGCGGTACCTCGCAAAACCGCAGATACATAAGACGGATGAATGTATTAATGCGGACAAAAGGGGCCGTGCCGATCCCTGGATTGCGCGGATAGTGAGCAACAGCGCGCGATTTCAGACTGTCACTCTTATCACCCACGCAAATGGGCGCTAACATAACGGGATTGCAATGACAGGAGATGTCCATGAGCGAGCAAGCCATTCGTTTGACGCAATACAGCCACGGAGCCGGTTGCGGTTGTAAAATTTCCCCCAAAGTGCTGGAAACCATTCTGCTGAGCTCCCAGGCGAAGTTTGTCGACCCGAACCTGCTTGTCGGTAACGAAACCCGAGACGATGCGGCGGTGTATGACTTAGGCAACGGAACGTCGGTTATCAGCACCACCGATTTCTTCATGCCTATCGTCGACAATCCGTTCGATTTTGGCCGCATCGCTGCCACCAACGCCATCAGCGATATTTTTGCGATGGGCGGGAAGCCGATCATGGCGATCGCCATTCTGGGCTGGCCAATCAACACTCTTGCGCCAGAAATCGCCCGTGAAGTGATTGAAGGCGGGCGCTTTGCCTGCCAGCAGGCGGGGATTGCTCTGGCCGGCGGGCACTCCATCGACGCGCCAGAACCTATTTTTGGCCTGGCGGTCACGGGCATTGTGCCGACAGAGCGGGTGAAGAAAAACAGCACGGCGCAGGCCGGATGTAAGCTGTTTCTGACGAAACCGCTCGGCATTGGTGTGCTGACCACCGCAGAGAAAAAATCGCTGCTCAAACCTGAACATCAGGGGCTGGCGACGGAAGTGATGTGTCAGATGAATATCGCCGGTGCTGCTTTCGCCAATATCGACGGCATTAAAGCGATGACCGATGTCACCGGGTTTGGTTTGCTCGGGCACCTCAGTGAAATGTGTCAGGGCGCAGGCGTGCAGGCGCAAATTCGTTTTGCCGACGTGCCAAAACTGCCAGGTGTTGAAGAGTACATCGCGCAAGGTGCGGTACCGGGTGGTACTTCGCGTAATTTCGCGAGCTACGGTCACCTGATGGGCGAAATGCCTGAAGCGTGGCGTAATCTGCTGTGTGACCCACAAACGTCGGGTGGCTTGCTGCTGGCTGTTACGCCGGAAGCGGAAACCGAGATGAAAGCGACGGCCGCTGAGTATGGCATCACCCTGACGGCCATTGGCGAGCTGGTGACCGCGCGCGGTGGACGTCCGATGATCGAGATCCGCTAACCCCATGCGTTTGTTTATCGCGGAAAAACCGAGTCTGGCTCGTGCCATTGCCGATGTGCTGCCTAAACCGCACCGCAGAGGCGATGGTTATATCGAATGTGGTAACGGCCAGGTGGTCACCTGGTGTATCGGCCATTTACTGGAACAGGCGCAACCGGATGTTTACGACAGCCGTTACGCGCGCTGGAACCTGATGGATTTGCCGATCGTACCGGAAAAATGGCGGCTGCAACCGCGGCCGTCAGTGACCAAACAGTTGAACGCGATCAAGCATTTGCTCGGTAAAGCCACCGAAGTTATCCACGCAGGTGACCCGGACAGAGAAGGACAGTTGCTGGTGGATGAAGTGCTGGATTATCTGGAACTTCCCGCCGAAAAGCGCCAGCACGTGCAGCGTTGCCTGATTAACGATCTCAACCCGCAGGCGGTGGAACGTGCTATCTCACGTCTTCGCGCGAACAGCGAGTTTATCCCGCTGTGCGTGTCCGCGCTGGCTCGTGCTCGTGCTGACTGGCTGTACGGCATCAACATGACGCGCGCTTACACCTTGCTGGGCCGCAACGCAGGCTATCAAGGCGTGTTGTCCGTGGGCCGCGTACAGACTCCGGTGTTGGGCCTGGTGGTGCGTCGCGACGAAGAGATCGAGAACTTCGTCGCGAAGGACTTTTTTGATGTGAAAGCGCATATCGTCACCCCTGCCGATGAGCGCTTTACCGCCACCTGGCAGCCGAGTGAGGCGTGCGAACCGTATCAGGATGAAGAAGGGCGTTTGTTGCATCGCCCGCTGGCCGATCATGTGGTTGCGCGCATTGCCGGGCAGCCTGCAATGGTCACCGGTTATAACGATAAACGGGAATCAGAACCGGCTCCGCTGCCGTTCTCGCTCTCGGCTTTGCAGATTGAAGCGGCGAAGCGCTTTGGTTTCAGCGCGCAGAACGTGCTGGATATCTGTCAGAAGTTGTATGAAACCCACAAACTGATCACCTACCCACGTTCGGACAGCCGCTATCTGCCGGATGAACACTTTGCCGGGCGTCAGGCGGTGCTCAATGCCATCGGCATTCATGCGCCGGATTTGCTGCCGCAGCCAGTGGTTGACCCAGAAATTCGCAATCGCTGCTGGGATGATAAAAAGGTTGATGCGCACCACGCCATTATCCCGACGGCGCGTAGCTCTTCTGTGCGTCTGACGGATAACGAAGCGAAAGTCTACGAGCTGGTCGCCCGTCAGTATCTGATGCAATTCTGCCCGGATGCGGTGTTCCGCAAATGTCAGATTGACCTGGATATTGCCAACGGCAAGTTCGTCGCCAAAGCGCGTTTTCTGGCGGAAGCAGGCTGGCGCACGCTGCTGGGGAACAAAGAACGTGATGAAGAAAACGACGGCACGCCGTTGCCTGTAGTGGCGAAAGGCGACGAGCTGCTGTGTGAAAAGGGCGAAGTGATTGAGCGTCAGACGCAACCGCCGCGCCACTTCACCGATGCGACGCTGCTGTCGGCCATGACTGGTATCGCGCGTTTCGTGCAGGATAAAGATCTGAAGAAGATCCTGCGAGCCACAGACGGATTGGGCACGGAAGCGACGCGTGCGGGGATCATCGAACTGCTGTTTAAACGCGGTTTTCTGACCAAGAAAGGGCGTTATATTCACTCGTCTGACGCAGGAAGAGCGCTGATTCATTCGCTGCCGGAAATGGCGGCCCGCCCGGATATGACCGCGCACTGGGAATCCGTGCTGACGCAAATCAGCGAGAAACAGTGTCGTTATCAGGATTTCATGCAGCCGCTGGTCGGCACGCTGTACGACTTGATTCAGCAGGCCCGAAGCACGCCGGTGAAGCAGTTCCGTGGCTTAATTGCGCCAGGCGGCGAGCAGCCGAAGAAGAAGAGTTTCAGCAAAGCGAAAAAGAAAAAGCCGGAGGCTTCATGAGGTGTCGGGTGGCGCTCACGCTTACCCAACCTACCCATTCTGTAGGCCGGGTAAGCGTGAGCGCCACCCGGCACCGTCTTTAAATCACACCCTGAGCCAGCATCGCATCAGCGACCTTCACAAAACCGGCAATGTTCGCGCCACGCACATAATGCGTTTGTTTGGCTTCGCCACCGTACTCCACGCACGCCTGATGAATATCCAGCATGATGTGGTGCAAACGAGCATCGACTTTCTCTGCTTTCCAGCCCATACGCGCCGCGTTCTGCGCCATTTCAAGGCCTGAAGTCGCCACGCCGCCCGCATTCGCCGCTTTGCCTGGGGCAAACAAAACACCCGCTTCGAGGAACAAATCCGTTGCGGCGATGGTGGTTGGCATGTTGGCACCTTCAGCCACGGCTTTCACGCCGTTAGCGATAAGCGTGCGAGCTGCTTCCACGTCCAGTTCGTTCTGAGTCGCGCACGGCAGGGCGATATCAACAGGCACAGACCACGGCTGCAGGCCTTCCAGGTATTGCAGACCAAACTCGCGGGCGTAATCGGCAACGCGGCCATCGCGGCTGGTTTTAATCTCTTCCAGACGGGCCAGTTTTTCAGGCGTGAAACCTGCTTCATCGACCACGGTACCGCTGGAATCAGAAGCCGTGACCACGCGAGCGCCCAGCGCCATGGCTTTTTCAATCGCATATTGCGCCACGTTGCCTGAGCCAGACACTGCCACGCGCATACCTTCGAAGCCCAGCCCGTGGCGTTTGAGCATCGCATCGGTGAAATAGATAAGCCCGTAACCGGTGGCTTCCGGGCGAATCAGGCTGCCGCCAAACGACAGGCCTTTGCCCGTAAACACACAAGCGGTGTTGTTAGAGAGCTTTTTCATCATCCCGGTCATAAAGCCGACTTCGCGCGCACCCACGCCGATATCACCGGCAGGAACGTCAGTGTCTGCGCCGAGGTGGCGATACAGCTCACTCATCAGTGCCTGGCAGAAGCGCATGATTTCGCCTTCACTTTTGCCTTTCGGATCGAAATCACTGCCGCCTTTGCCGCCACCCATTGGCAGGGTGGTGAGGGCGTTTTTAAACGTCTGTTCAAAGCCGAGGAATTTCAGGATTGACAGGTTAACCGAAGGGTGGAAACGCATCCCGCCCTTATAAGGACCAATCGCCGAACTGAACTGTACACGCCAGGCGCGGTTGACCTGCACCTGATTACGATCGTCAACCCAGGTCACGCGAAACTGAATGACGCGTTCCGGCTCGACCAGACGCTCCAGCAGAGACATTTCACGGTAGCGAGGGTTGGCGTCAAGGAAAGGCCAAAGTGTAGACATGACCTCGCGCACAGCCTGGGCAAATTCAGATTGGTGCGGATCACGCTGCTGTACGCGTTGCAGAAAGTTTTCCAGAGAGAGCGTCGATTCCATTACGATAAGTTCCTCTTAGGGTGTTAACGGTATGATGTTGATGCAGTTGTTGTGTTTAAGGCGTTTTTTTTTGACTATCCCCGCAGACGAGGCGGCAGGCAAGGAAAAATAGCGTGAAGAAGGGAAAATTTATAACCGGGCGTTTGTCATAACAAAAACCGATGAGAGCTAAAATTTAAGAAAAGCCCGTCCTGAGCCGATACTGTTATCTGAAACCCGAAAAAAGGAATGACGATGAAAAGAACTCTGATGGCTGGTTTGCTGGTGCTGATGGCGGGCGGCGTGCAGGCCGATCAGCGCATTCGCCCGGATGTCGAAGTGAATGTGCCCCCGGAAGTGTTCAGCAGCGGCGGACAGCGTGGGCAGCCTTGCAGCCAGTGCTGCATTTATGAGAACGCCAACTACTCGGAAGGCGCGGTCATCAAGGCCGAAGGCGTGTTATTGCAGTGTCAGCGTGATGACAAAACCCTCAGCACGAATCCGCTGGTCTGGCGTCGCGTAAGGCAATAAAGGCTTCCAGCAGTGGAATGTCCGCAGGCGCGAGCGCATAGCCAAACGCCTGTTCCGGCTGCACCCATTCAAGCTGGCTGTGCTCGTGCGCGGTCAGCTCGCCGCTGAAGTCTGGCACATGCCAGGCGTGCAGATGAATAATGCGCCCGGACACTTCACGCTGGTGGCTGGCAACATATTCAGCAGGTAACGCTTCAATCCCCAGTTCTTCACGTAGCTCGCGAATTAACGCTTCGGGCTGCGTTTCACCCGTTTCAACCTTTCCGCCGGGAAACTCCCACATGCCTGGCTGGTCCGCATGAGGCGGACGCTGGGCCAGCAGTATTAATCCATTCCTTTCGAGAATGGCAGCGACGACATCAATCGTTTTCAGCATAGAGGTCAAGGTTCCTGGTGATGGCGTGCCATACTATCTCTGCCGTTGATAAATCTGAAGATCTGCAGGAGTGTTAGGGTGAAAAATCCTCAGTTGTGGGTGCCACCGCTCAGTAAAATTCCGGCTTCGCTGGTGCCCATCACCAGGATGCAAATAAAACATTATGGTGACGTGTTGTATCCCACACGTTGGTGGGGACGCATGCCGCGTCTTTTCTGGCTGGTGGCGCTGTTTGTTGGCTGGCTGGAACGTAAAAAGGCACGCCTCTCGCCCGAACTGCGGGCGATGCTGATGACTCGGGTGTCACAGCAGTGTCACTGTGCATTTTGCATTGATGCGAACACGCTGCGACTGGCACAACGCTGCGATGCACTGGAGAAAGTGCAGGCGGTCGCCCAGTGGCAAAACTCCACGCTATTCAGTGAGGCCGAACGTGCCGCGTTGGCCTATGCCGATGCGATGACCGCTACGCCACCCGTTATCAGTGAAGCGCAAAAAAGCGCACTCAAAAACTTCTATAACGACGATCAGATTTGCGAGCTGACTGCGCTGGTGGCTTTCCAGAATCTGTCTGCCCGATTTAACGCCGCGCTGGAGATTCCCTCGCAGGGATTATGCAGCAGTGAAAGGAAACCCCATGCTTGACCGCCATTTGCACCTTCGCCTGAAACCGGCTCTCAATCACTTTGCTGCGAAGCTTGAGAAGCAGGGCATTTCGGCTGATGGCGTGACGCTAACAGGTTTTGCCATCGGCGTGCTGGCACTGCCGTTTCTGGCACTAGGTTGGTATCTTCCGGCGCTGGTGGCGATTTTGCTCAACCGCCTGCTGGACGGGCTGGATGGCGCGCTGGCTCGTCGCCGTGGGCTGACAGATGCAGGCGGTTTTCTCGATATTTCGCTCGATTTTCTGTTTTACGCACTGGTGCCGTTCGGGTTTATTCTCGCCGATCCTCAGGCGAACGCCGTGGCGGGTGGCTGGCTGCTGTTTGCGTTTATCGGCACTGGCAGCAGTTTTCTGGCCTTCGCCGCGCTGGAGGCAAAACATCAAATTGATAACCCTGGCTACGCGCACAAGTCGTTTTACTATCTGGGCGGCTTAACGGAAGGGACGGAAACGATTTTACTCTTCGTGCTGTGCTGCCTGTTCCCACAGTATTTTGCATGGCTGGCAGGGATTTTTGGCGCGCTGTGTTGGCTGACGACGCTGACGAGGATCTGGAGTGGCTATCAGACGCTGAAGCAAGTTTGATTGATTGCCGGGTGGCGCTGACGCTTACCCGGCCTACGGGGTCTAAGCCGGTGTAGGCCCGGCAAGGCATCGCCGCCGGGCATGAAAAGATTAAAGTGTAGACTCAGGCCCACGCTCACCACGGCTAACCGGGTTTTTCGGGTTCTGGCTCCACTCATACCAGCCGCCGTCATACACCGAAATGTTCTGCCAGCCCATGGCGCGGGCATACATGAACGTTTCGGAAGCGCGCCAGCCTGTGCCGCAATAGAAAGACACCTGTTGCGACGGCAGAATATTCCATGCTTTCCACATTGCCGCGATGTCATCGGCGGTACGCATGGTGCCATCCGGATTATGGAAATCTTCCATGTGCGTGGAGTCGCTGCCTGCGTGGCCCCAACGAGCGCCAGCAATCTCACCTTTTGGCTTGATGTAACTGTAGCCGCTGGTGGTGCCAATAAATTCCGGCCAGGAACGAATGCTGACCAGCGACGCATCCTGACGATGCAGCAAGCCACGAGCCTGTTGTTCGTTGAGCATCAACTGTGGCTGGCCTGGGATTGGCGCGCCAAAGTCCGGGGCGGGAGTGATGTTGCCGGGCATGCCGCGCTCAACAGGCAAACCGGCATCTGACCAGGTTTTCCAGCCGCCATCCAGCAGACGAACATCTTTCACGCCTGCATACAGCAGGATTTGCGCCACGCGGGCCGCCGCGTAAACATCACGTCCGTAAAGGATAACCGTGGTGTCATGGCGAATGCCTTGTTTTGCCATCAATGCTTTCAGCTTGTTGTCCGGGACTTTATTCCACAGCGGCTCGCTTTCCACCTCATTGGTGTCGATGTACCCGGCCCCCGGAATGTGGCTCAGCAGATAAAGTTTTGGCGCGCCCCAGGCTGCTTCAAACACTTTCCAGTCGCCTTCTGGCGCGGCAGTGACCACCTTTTGCAGTTGCAAATCGTGCAGCCATTGTGGGTAAACCAGCTGTTCAAAGTGCGGCAGTTTTTGCAATCTTTCAGGCTGTTGTAAGGCATCGCTAAGCAGGGTGACGTGAGTCATTCCGGCTTTTTTCAGGCGAACTGCAACGGCTTCGTTATCCTGGATTGCACCATACAGCGCGACAGGCGTGGCAGGCTGCAACTGGTGTTGTTTGATCCAGGCGGCCAGCTGTTCATCGTTCATCGCTGAAAGCCAGGTTGCCGAAAGGTTGAGCGCAGAAGGTTCATGACCTTCAGTACCATTGAGTGCTTGCGGCCAGCCGTTATAAAACGCGCTCAGGCGCGTATCAATGGCGACACCGTGTTGTTGTTGCAGTTCGCTGAGCGTCAAGGTCGAAGCCTTATCAGCGGCAAAGGAAGCAGAGGAAGACAGCCCGATCAGCAGGGCCAGCGCGGTCAGTTGAGAAACACGTTTCATCGAATTGCCCGACAGGAGTGAAATGAAGCGTCATTCTGCACCTCCGGATTGAGAAAATCCTTGCGCTGAAACAGATTAGCGCCAGCTTTCAAGCTGCAGACAACGGCCCTCTGGCGGGATGTCTGCCACGTCATGAGTGACCAGCACGGCGGGAATATTCTGTTGGTGAATCTGGCTAAAAACGAACGCGCGGAAGCTATCGCGAAGCGTGGCATCGAGGCCACTAAACGGCTCATCAAGCAGCAGGGCATCGGGCTGAGCTAGCAGCGAACGCAGCAACGCAATGCGAGCACGTTGTCCACCGGAAAGCGTGGCAGGGTCGCGTGAGTAAAAACCACCTAATCCGGCACTTTCCAGCGCGGCCTCAACTTTTGAGCGCCTTTGCAGGCGAGCGACCGACGACGGAAGGGCGAGCAGCAGGTTTTGCCCGACGCTGAAGTGATCAAACAGCAGCGCGTCCTGGAAAAGGATGCCGACATGCCGGGTTTCGGTTGGCAGTCCATCCAGGCGCTTATCTGCCAGCCAGAGTTCACCCGAAGCCTGAAAGGCTTCAGGCAGCGCACCGACCATCCATGTAAACAGGGTGGATTTTCCGCTGCCAGAATCGCCCATTAACGTCAACACTTCGCCTTTCTCAACCTGAAAGGTTACGCCACGAAGTAACGGTGAGGAGCCGCAAGTCAGGGTCAGGTTTTTCACGATTAACATCAACGAAGTCCTTGTCGGTAATGGCCTGTCAGCCTGAGCAGCAGGGCGATGACCCCGAAAAAGAGGCCCGGCAGCAACAGTTGCCACAGCGCCTGAGTTGCCAGCAAAGGCGTGCTGCCGGCGCTGCTCAGCGCCACGGCGTCAGTGGTAAGCGTAGTGATTCGCCCCGCACCCAGCCAGACGGTCGGTAAATATTGCGCAATGCTCACCGAGAACCCGACCGCGACAGCACTGAGCACAGGACGCAGCAGAAGAGGGCATTTCACCGTCCAGAAGCAGCGCCATTGACCCCAACCGAGCGTGCGAGCGACGAGTAAAATTCGCGGGTCAAGTTTGTGCCAGGCAGGATGCAGGATAAACAACGTCCACGGCACCACCCACAGCAAGTGCCCCCAGAGAACGGTGAGTCCCTCGCCATCTTGCCAGCTCCATAACGCCAGCTGATATTGCCCGGCAACAAGCGGCAGCGCAGGTAGCACCAGCGGTAACCAAATCCAGAACGTATAACGCTTCGGGCCATATTCGAGCCACAGCAAGCCGAGCATCGCCGCCAGAAGTGATGCACTGAGAGCCAGCCACAGGCTGTTGAACAGGCTGGTCATTGCGACACCATCCAGGCGGGAAAGCAGCGCGAGCGTCAAGACACAGAGTAAGCCAGAGAGCGGCAACAGCCACGCAAACACGCGACCAGCAAAGTCATAAGAAGCGGGGCGGCGAACGCCCTGAAAATCAGGAATGCTTCGACGGAATAGCCACCAGACCAGCATGGCTGCCAAAATCATCGCCGCCAGGATGAATAGCAAAAGCAGACAAGCCAGCGTCCCTTGCGTTTGTTGCTGGGTATCACCCTGTGAGAGCCATTGCCAGGCAAGAACCGCCAGTGTCGGCGGGTTTCCTGGCCCAAGAATAATCGCCACATCTACCGCAGAAAGCGTCCAGGCTGTCGTCGCCAGCAGCACGATCCGCAGTTGTGGCATCAATTGCGGCAATACCAGCCAGGCCAGAATTTGCCAGCGGCCGTAACCCTGAGCGCGTAGCACCAGGCTTTGTTGCGTGAGCCGTTTGCCGCTGAGTAGGGCATAGAGCGTCCACAGCAAAAACACGCTCTCTTTGACCGCCAGCGTCAGGCCGAGCCCAATGCCATAACGATCGATAAACGGCGTCAGCGTGGGGAACTGGTGAAACAGCCAGCCGCCTTCGGCAAAGAGCAACAGGGCGGCGGTGACAAAAGCAACATGCGGCACGGCGAGCAGCAGAGGAAGCTGCGAGGCAAGACGCTGCCAGCGTTGAGAAGGCCAAAGCGCAGCGACCACGGCTAACGCAATCAACAGCGCGCCACTCACGGCAATCACCGTAGAGACAAGGGTTGCAAGCAGCGCCTGTGGCAGTTGCGTATCGTGAAGCAGCGTTTGCCAGTCAGCCAGCGAGAAGGCCGGTTGCACAAGCTGGCTGAGTGCAGGCAACAACGGCAGATAAATCAGTGCCATTGTTGTCCACAGCAGGGAAATCAGTGCGTACCGTAACGGCGCAGCCATTCCTGCTCCAGCGCGTTGACCCAGGCGGCATGCGGCTCAGCCAATACTGCTGGCGTCTGTTCTGAGGTGACTTCAGGCCAGGGCTCAGGCAGCTTTTGCATGTCTAACACTGTCGGGTCGCCCCATACAGCAGC
Source organism: Pantoea sp. sgz302252 (assembly GCF_047713085.1). Lineage (NCBI taxonomy): Bacteria > Pseudomonadati > Pseudomonadota > Gammaproteobacteria > Enterobacterales > Erwiniaceae > Pantoea > Pantoea sp. sgz302252. The sequence continues at coordinate 209,467 of NZ_JBLFJW010000001.1, read as the reverse complement.
ATCAGCCTTACGCTGTTGAGCAGCCGGGGAAAGCAGGAAGTTCGCCACAACCTGTGCAGCCTGCGGGGAACGGGCGTTTGCCGGGATCGTGACGAAATGAACGTTGCCGATCATGCCTTTACGAAAGCCAAAGCTGTAGCTGTTTTTTGGCAATTCGCCGCTCGCGACTTTTTGCGCAGCGTGCATGGGGTTAAACGTCAAAGAAAGCCGCAAAGTCCCGTTGGCGAGCATGGCATCCATTTTCGCCGGTGATGCCGGGAAATCCGTACCTTTACGCCAAAGTTGCGGATGCAGTTTATCCAGATACGCCCACAGCGGCGCAGTCACCTCGGCAAAGGTTTCAGCATTCGGCGGCAGCTTTAGTGCATCAGGCTGCGTGGTGAGCACCAGCAGAAGTTGTTCCAGAAACGCCGTTGCGGTGAAATCTGGTGGGCGAGGATAAGTCACCGTGCCGGGGTGAGCGGCAGCAAAACTGAGCAAATCAGCGGCGGAAAGCGGCGGCTGTGACGTTTGTTCGCGACGGGCGATAAACGTTAATTGTGCGCTTCCCCACGGTGATTCCGCGCCGTCAGTCGGCACGGAAAAATCTTCCCGAACGGGTTTTTGCACATCAACATAGCGCCAGTTTGGTAGCTGTTCGGCCCAGCCTGTTTTCAGCAGATTTGCCTCTTTCAGGGTACGGAAGTTTTCCCCGTTCACCCACAGCAAATCGACCGAACCGTTGTGCGTGCGGCCTGCTTTCGCTTCTGTCTGAATGCGCTTCACCGTATCGGCAGCGTCGGCAATATGCACGATGCGCAAAGTGATATCGTAATCGCGTTTCACTTCCCCACTGACCCAGTCGAGATAGCGGTTCACCGCCTGATCGCCGCCCCAGGCATTAAACCAGACGGTTTGCCCGCGCGCCTGCGCTTCAGTTTGCTGCCACGAGGTGTTGGCGAGTAATGGGCTGCTGGCAAGCAACCCGGCGAAAAAGATCCCATAACGCACACGGCGCATACGAACTCCTTTAACGATGAAGAAAGTGGCCCAGCAGACGGCGAGAAATCAACGGCAACAGGCCAATCAGAGCGAATGCGAGCAGCATTCCTCCGGAGAGAATATCGGCCAGCGAGTGTAGCTGACTTAACTGACGGCCTGCATTGAGATAAATCAGCGTCGCGGGCAGCATGCCCAACTGGCTGACCCACCAATAGCGCCACAGGCTTAATCGCGTGACACCCGCCAGCAGATTCACCAAAAAGAACGGAAACAGCGGCATCATCCGCAGCGCAAAAAGATAAAACGCACCGTCGCGGGCAATGCCGTCATTCACTCTGCGCATTTGAGCGGGAAAGCGCTGACTGACCCAATCGGCCAGAAGGTAACGGCTGACGAGCATCGCCAGCAGCGCACCGGTTGTTGAGGCGAAAGAGACCATCACAACCGCCAACCAAAACGGCAACACAGCGCCGCCGAGTAGAGTAATAAGCGTAGCGCCTGGAATGGACAACGCGGTAACCAGCACATAAATCAGGAAGTAAGCGACACAAGCCAGTTGAGGATGCGCGTGATACCAGCTGACGGCAGCAGCGTGCGACTGCTGCAAGGTGCTTAATGAAAGCCACTCGCGGGGCAGCCAGATTAAAACGGCAACAATAAAGGCTGCCAGCAACGCCAGCAGCCCCAGTTTACGTGTATTCACTTTGGCGGATTACCCGAGCTTAGCCCTTAAAGGTCGCCCAGACCGGTGCGTGATCCGACGGTTTTTCCATGCTGCGGATCTCGTAGTCGATGCCGGTTTCGATGCAGTGCGGTGCCAGCCCCTGGCTTGCCAGCAGCAAGTCTATGCGCAGGCCGCGGTTGTCGTCGAAGCCTTTGGAACGGTAGTCAAACCATGAGAATTTGTCCTGCGTTTCAGGGTTCGCGTGACGGAAGGTGTCCACCAGACCCCAACCGAGCAGACGCTCCATCCACTCACGTTCTTCCGGCAGGAAGGAGCATTTGCCCGTGCGCAGCCAGCGCTTACGGCTGTCTTCACCAATGCCGATATCCAAATCCGTCGGGCTGATGTTCATATCGCCCATGATCAGCACCGGGTTCTCTTTTTTCAGCTCGCCAGTCAGATAGTCCTGCAAATCCTGATAAAACTTCGTTTTTGCAGGAAACTTCACAGGATGGTCGCGGCTTTCGCCCTGCGGGAAGTAGCCGTTAATCACGGTGAGATTGCCAAACGGAGAGGGCACTTCAGCCATGATAATGCGACGCTGCGCTTCTTCATCATCGCCCGGAAAACCACGGCGCACAGAAATCGGCGTCTCTTTGGTTAACAGCGCCACGCCGTAATGGCCTTTCTGGCCGTGGTAGAAGACGTTGTAACCGAGTTTGGCGACATCTTCGAGCGGGAACATGTCGTCGTGAACTTTGGTCTCCTGAAGGCCAATCACGTCAGGTTGATGCTTTTCAACGATCGCTTCCAGCTGATGAGGACGGGCGCGCAGGCCGTTGATATTAAAAGAGACAAATTTCATAGTCGCAGCCACTTTGCAGGGTGAATGATGCAGGGATGGTAGCAGAATTTCTGGCGGCTGGCTTTATGCGGTGTGTTTTGTAGGGCGAAGATGAGCGGGAAGAGAATGTTGCACTTAACTCCCTGCTCATGGGGGCTGAGCTACGGCATTTACCGGCAGAATGCTTTATGCTGGCTCAAACCTTTGCACAGGATATAACCATGATAATAGTAGAGAAATCAGATCCTCTAAGTTCAGAATCTCAACGTTTAATCGACATGCTGTCATCTGAACTTGCCGCGATAACGGGTGATACCGGCAAAAGCAATTTCACCGTGGATGCAATGAAGGAAGACAAGTCGTTATGGGTCCTGGCAAGAAATGCGCAAGGCGATGCGATAGGGTGTGGCGCTATCCGGCCGTTAACGAAAAATATAGCCGAGCTTAAAAGGATGTATTCAGACCGAAGCGTGCCAGGTGTTGGCAAAGCGTTGCTCACCTTTCTGGAAACCTCAGCCAGCGAAATGGGATATAGCGAGATCTGGCTAGAAACCCGATGCATCAACCACAGGGCAGTCGATTTTTACGAGAAGAATGGGTATGCCCGTATCGAAAATTATGGCCCTTATATTGGCAGGGATGAAGCTGTGTGTTTTGCAAAGGGGCTGGTTGAGTTGCGGTAGTGGGGGCGTTGGCTTATGGTTCGAAGCTGGTGGGAGTTGGGTACGCTATGAGCGAGCAGTGGACATTCATCGATACAGAACAGCCCTTCTCTCGTAAAACAACGAGTGTGTTACTGAGTTTGCAGATCAAAGAGATGTTGCATACTATTGAAAGCATATGGAAATAAATCTTCTGGGCTTCATACCTGCATTACTGCCTATTGCATTATCGCCCGGTGCAAGTTTCACGCTTGTTATGAGCAGTGCTCTGTCTGACGGGCGCAGTGGTCTTTTCAGAACCGTCGCCGGAACAGCGTTGGGCATTTATACTCATGCTCTTCTGATCGGACTCGGTATAACTGCCGTTATTGTTTCATCTCCCGCAATTTATGATTTCCTGAGACTTACAGGTACCATTTATCTTCTTTGGTTGGGTTTTATGCTCATCCGAAGCGGCATGAGTGCAAAGCCCAATCACTTAAGTAATGGCATGACCACCGTAACTCTAAAAGATGCGTGGCTGGCTAACTTATTAAATCCTAAAGCCATTATTTTCTACCTCACAGTTGTTTCTCAGTTTAGTGGGAAGCATGGAGGCGTTGGCAATTATTTGGCATTAGCTTCTGTTCACGTAGTGGTGATGAGTCTTTGGCTGATCGCTATTAGTCATACCCTAGTATTCTCAGCCAAAAAGATTAATCCTGTGCAGCTAAAAAAATATGTGAACACCGCGGGAGGGATTCTACTCATCGTTTTTTCACTACATAGCCTGGCTCACTAAGTTCTGACAACTCAGTAAGCCATAGTCCTGCTAGTCAACGTCCCCTCCTGGCACAAAGCCGCCCTACAAGAAGCCCAGGGGGCGCTCTCAGCGATGACCAGCGTTCCCCAAACCCCAAGCAACCCACCATCCCGCAGAATTTCAAGCCCAGCAACCTTTATGCTTATACTGTCCCCCAATGTCGCGGCGAAGGCCAGCTAACCAGCCTGATAAAGGATGCACGGTGCTTAAAGAGAACTTCAACGAACTGCAGATTTTTTTGGTGGTGGCCAGAGAGCGGAGTTTCACCAAGGCGGCCAGCAAATTGGGCGTGTCTCAGTCTGCGCTTAGCCATGCTGTTAAGGCACTTGAGGAGCGCCTGAACCTGCGCTTGCTGACTCGCACGACGCGAAGTGTGGCACCGACAGAAGCCGGGGAGCGGATCATGGCTTGTCTGGAACCGCGCATTGCCGATCTGGAGCAGGAGCTTGAAGCGCTGTTGCAGATGAACGGCACCGCTTCCGGGAACATTCGTTTATCTGCCGGGGAGCATTCCGCTCGCAGTCTCGTTTGGCCGAAGCTAAAACCTTTTCTGAAACAGTACCCGCAGATTAACGTGGAGCTGATTGCTGATAACGGCTTTGTCGATATCGTCGAAGGGCGTTTCGATGCAGGCGTGCGCCTTGGCGAGAGTGTCGACAAAGATATGATCGCGGTAAAAATCGGGCCGGACATGCGGATGGTGGTGGTCGGCTCGCCGGGCTATTTTGCTGATAATCCTGCGCCTGTTACGCCACATGATCTTCAGTATCATCGCTGCATCAATATGCGTTTACCGACGGCGGGCGGGCTTTATCACTGGGAATTTGAACGTGACGGCAAACCGCTGCGCGTGCGGGTGGAAGGGCAGTTAACGCTGAATTTACTGTCGGAAAGAATCGATGCGGTGTTATCAGGTTTTGGCCTGGCGAGCGTGCCGGAAGATACCGTCACGGAATACCTAAAAAGCGGGGAACTGATGCAAGTGCTGGACGAGTGGTGCCCGACGTTCCCCGGTTACTATCTTTATTACCCGAGCCGCAAACAGCATCCGGCGGCATTTGCGCTGCTGATTGAGGCCTTACGTCATACGGAGTAACGGTCTTGCCGCGGCGGATCACACGTCAAGCTTGCGGTCAGTCAGCCATTCCACTTTGGCCGGATCACGGTGATCGAAGAATGCGCTGGTGGCGGTATCAAGGGCGGTAATGTGCAGCATTTCGTCTGGCGTAAGCTCGAAATCGAGGATGTTGATGTTCTCTTCCATTCGCGCTTTGCGGACGGTTTTTGCCAGCGACACAATGCCGCGCTGGAATACCCAGCGCAGAACAACCTGGCCCACGCTTTTGCCGTATTTCTTACCGATGGCTGTTAACACGGGATGCTCGAACAGGCCGTTTTTCCCTTCGGCAAACGGTGCCCAGGCTTCTGGCTGAATGCCCGGCTTTGCATCCACGGCACGGCCTGCAATTGCTGATTGAAAGGGTTCACTTCTATCTGATTAACCGCTGGCGTAAGGGTGTTGAAAGCCATCAAATCGGCCAGACGGTCGGGGTGAAAATTACTCACGCCAATCGCGCGGATTTTCCCGGCCTGCTGGAGTTCTTCCATTGCACGCCATGCGCCGTGGACATCACCGTAAGGCTGGTGAATCAAATAAAGGTCGACGTAATCCAGTTGCAGACGATTGAGCGAGCGCTCGAACTGCGCTTTCGCGCCTTCATAATTCGTGTCCTGAAGCCACAGCTTGGTGGTGACGAAAAGCTCATCGCGTGCCAGCCCGCTTTGTTTCAGCGCGTTGCCGACCTGGGTTTCATTCTGATAAGACGCCGCCGTATCAATCAGGCGGTAACCGGTTTCGATGGCTTCAATCACCGCGCGCTCGCATTCGGCGGCGTCCGTCATTTGAAACACACCAAAGCCCAGCAGGGGCATGTGAATACCGTTATTCAGGGTAACTGTTTGCATAGCGTAATCCTTCGTTGGGAATGCAGAGAGCTTAACGCAGAGCGATTAATACGATTAGAGGGGGTAATTCGCTAAGGTTAATCAGAATGGTTCATGAATGAGTCAGGCTGTAGACAGCGCCACAGCCTGCAAGGCTTTGCCTACTCCGCAGAAAGCGGGGTTAAGCGAGACAGGATTGTCGGTAAAAATTCGGCCACGGTGGGGTGGACGGGCAGCGCCTGAAGCATTAACCGATAGCTTGCGCCCGTCGCCATGTAATTGGTGATAACCGCAATAATTTCATCGCCGCCGATACCCAGAAACGTGGCACCGAGAAAACGTTCAGTTTCGGCATCAACAATCAGGCGGATAATCCCGGCCGTTTCACTTTCTTCTTTCGCTCGGCTGACATCCGCCATGCGGAAGTTAGCCACCAAAATTTGCCTGCCGTCAGCAACCCGTTTTTTGGCCTGCTCAAGCGTAATGCCGGTGCGGCCGAGCGGTGGGTCGGTAAACATGGCATACGAAATCACACGCTGATCAGCGTCCTGCCACTGGCCCACGGGCGTTTGGCCTTCGATTTCTGCCGACACAATCTGGTAGTCGTGATAGCTGGTGTGGGTAAAAGCGCCGCGTCCGTTGATGTCGCCGAGCGCTTTTATCCCCGGTACGTTGGTATTGAAGTGTGCGTCCGTGCGGATAAATCCTCTCGAATCCGTTTCGACACCCACTGCGGCAAGATTCAGTCTGTCAGAATTTGGTACGCGGCCAGTAGCAAACAGAATGTGGCTGCCGGTAAGCGCAGTGCCATCACTGAGCGTGGCTTTTATACCGCCATTCTCAGAAGAGAGGCCAGTGACCGAGGCATTAAAATGAAAGGTGATGCCTTCCGCAGATAACACGTCGGCGATGGCTTCGCTCACATCGTTATCTTCCCGCTCGGCCACTCGTCCAGCACGATGAATAATGGTCACTTCAGCGCCCAGGCGGCGATAAATTTGCCCAAGTTCCAGCCCGATATAGCTGGCACCGACAATCAGCAGATGCGAAGGACAGGTTTCCAGCGCCAGCAGGCTGGCATTGTCCAGCCAGGGCACGCTGTCGATGCCCGGTAGCGTTGGGGCAAACGCGCGGGTGCCGGTATTAAGATAAACCTGTGCCGCACTCAGTGTTTCACCGTTCACTTCCAGCAAAAAACGCTCGCCATCGCGACCCTTAAAGCTGCCCCAGCCGTGGAACATGTCCAGATTTTTCGTGCCTTCCAGCCACTGCGTCAAACCTGTTCGTGAACTCTCGACGCGTTCGCGCATTCGCTTAATCGCGGCTGAAAAATCCACGTTAACGTTCCCTGTTTTCACGCCAAATTCTGCGGCATGGCGCGCCAGATGAGCAATGCGGGCAGATTTACGCAGGGTTTTGGTCGGCGTACAGCCAAAATTTACGCAGGTGCCGCCATAGAAATTGGCTTCAATAATGGCGACGCGCTGCCCACGCGAAGCCAGTTCCACCGCCAGCGACGGAGCGGCCTGGCCCGCGCCTATCAGCACAGAATCATAATGACGCATAAGGTTCCTCGATTGTCAGGCTGTATTGCACACTGATTGAGCGTAGTGCAGGGCGATCACCCTGACAAACCGACAGAAAAATGCGCTTTTTTGGCGCATTGTGCTCCGTTTTAGTGCGCTGGTTGACGATAAATCTCGCAGGCGATCACAGATCGTGAATTAAGTTTTACTAATGCATAACGTTGCGATTATTAATGCTGCTAATGGCACTTTATCTCGTATTTATTCACTTTTTATGCATTTGATATGAATAGCGTTAGGTTATAAGTCATTGATATTTTGTTGTCCTCTTCCGTTTATGCAGTTTTGTCGCTGGCTGGCACGATGTCTGCAATATACATTTACAGCACAAACACTCATTTTTATTAACATCACAATAACTTTATGTTTACCGGAAGAGGTTGCTATGAATCAGTCAGTATCGCGTGGAAATTTTGACGATTGGATGATGCCGGTTTACGCCCCGGCGCCTTTTATTCCGGTACGTGGGGAAGGTTCGCGCCTGTGGGACCAGCAGGGCAAAGAGTATATTGATTTTGCAGGTGGTATTGCCGTCAACGCGCTAGGGCATGCGCACCCGGTGATGGTTCGCGCGTTGACTGAACAGGCAGGCAAGTTCTGGCACACCGGGAATGGCTACACCAACGAACCGGTGCTAAAGCTGGCAAAACAACTGATTGATGCCACCTTCGCCGAGAAAGTGTTTTTCTGTAACTCCGGGGCCGAAGCCAACGAAGCGGCGTTGAAGCTGGCGCGTAAATACGCTCATGACAAATTTGGCCCGCAGAAGAGCGGCATTGTGGCGTTCAAAAATGCGTTTCACGGCCGCACGCTGTTTACCGTGAGTGCGGGCGGGCAGCCTTCTTATTCTCAGGATTTTGCGCCGCTGCCGCCGCAAATCCAGCATGCGATTTACAACGACATCGACTCTGCGCGGGCGCTGATTAACGACGACACCTGCGCGGTGATCGTCGAGCCGATTCAGGGTGAAGGCGGTGTGGTGCCTGCAACGCCTGCTTTCCTGCAAGAACTGCGTGCGTTGTGCGACCAACACAACGCGCTGCTGATCTTCGATGAAGTGCAGACGGGTGTAGGCCGTACGGGCGAGCTGTATGCCTATATGCGTTACAGTGTCACGCCTGATGTGTTGTCTACCGCCAAAGCGCTGGGCGGCGGTTTCCCGATTGGTGCACTGTTAACGCGCAATGAATTTGCCAGCGTGATGACTGTTGGCACCCACGGCACAACGTATGGCGGTAACCCGCTGGCGTGCGCGGTGGCAAACGAAGTGCTGGCGACGATCAACACTCACGACGTACTGAACGGGGTGAAACAACGCCACCAGTGGTTCACCGAGCGACTGACCGCCATCAATAATAAAGTCGGCCTGTTCGACGACATTCGCGGCATGGGGCTGTTGATCGGCTGTGTGCTGAAGGCGGAATACGCCGGGAAAGCGAAACAAATTAGCCAGCTTGCCGCCGAACACGGCCTGATGGTGTTGATCGCCGGGGCCAACGTGGTGCGTTTCGCGCCAGCGCTGATCATCAGTGAAGAAGAAGTGAATGCGGGCCTCGACCGCTTCGCCACAACTTGCGAAAGCTTTGTCGCCGGGGTGACATCATGATGGTCATCCGCCCGGTCGGACGTGAGGATTTGTCCGGCCTGATGGCTCTGGCAGGGAAAACCGGCGGCGGCCTGACGTCGCTGCCAGCGGACGAGGCCACGCTCTCGGCACGGATTGAACGCTCGATTAACACCTGGAACGGCAGCCTGGAAAAAGGCGATCAGGGCTATGTTTTTGTTCTGGAAGATACCTCAACCGGCAGCGTGGCGGGGATTTGCGCCATCGAAGTGGCGGTGGGGTTGCACGATCCCTGGTACAACTACCGCGTCGGTACACTGGTGCATGCGTCGAAAGAGCTGAATGTTTATAACGCACTGCCGACGCTGTTTCTGAGTAACGATCACACCGGCAGCAGCGAACTCTGCACGCTGTTTCTCGACCCGGCGTGGCGTAAAGAAGGCAACGGTTATCTGCTGTCGAAATCTCGCTTCCTGTTTATGGCGGCCTTCCGCGATCGTTTTAACGACAAAGTGGTGGCAGAAATGCGCGGCGTTATCGACGACCATGGCTATTCTCCGTTCTGGGAAAGCCTGGGCCAGCGCTTCTTCTCCATGCCGTTTGCCCGCGCCGATTACCTGTGCGGCATTGGGCAAAAAGCGTTTATCGCTGAACTGATGCCGAAGCATCCTATCTACACCGATTTCCTGACGCCAGAAGCGCGTGCGGTGATTGGTGAAGTCCATCCTCAAACCGCGCCAGCCCGTGCTGTGCTGGAAAAAGAGGGCTTCCGCTACCGCAACTATGTCGACATCTTCGACGGCGGGCCAACGCTTGAGTGCGATGTCGACCGCGTGCGGGCCATCCGTAAAAGCCGCCTGGTGGAAGTGGGCGAAGGCCAGCCTGCGCCGGGTGAGTTGCCGACCTGCCTGGTGGCGAATGAACAATACGGAAACTACCGCGCGATGCTGGTTCAGGCCGATCCGCACACTGAAAAACTGCTGTTAAGCGCCAAACAATTAGATGCCCTGAAGTGCCACACGGGCGACCGCGTCCGGCTGGTGCGTCTTTGCCCGGAGGAGAAAAAAGCATGAGTCTATGGATCAATGGCGACTGGGTCACCGGGCGTGCTGAAGCCCGCAGCAAAAACAATCCTGTCACCCACGAAGCGGTGTGGCGCGGTAACGACGCCGACGCGGAACAAGTCGCGCAAGCCGTGCGAGCGGCACGCAGCGCCTTTGCTGGCTGGGCAAAACAGCCTTTCAGCGTTCGTCAGGCGATTGCCGAAAAATTTGCCGGTCTGCTGGAAGCCAATAAAGAAACGCTGACAGAAATCATTGCCCGAGAAACTGGTAAACCGCGCTGGGAAGCGGCGACAGAAATTGGCGCGATGATCAACAAAATAGCCATTTCCGTGAAGGCTTATCACAGCCGCACCGGTAAGCAGGAAACCGCGGTGCCAGATGGTGCAGCAACGCTGCGTCACCGTCCTCATGGCGTGTTGGCGGTGTTTGGCCCTTATAATTTCCCGGGGCATTTGCCTAACGGCCATATCGTGCCTGCGCTGCTGGCGGGAAACACCGTGGTGTTCAAGCCGAGCGAATTAACGCCGATGAGCGGTGAAGCCGTAGTGAAACTGTGGGAGCAAGCCGGGTTGCCAGCGGGCGTGTTGAACCTGGTGCAGGGCGGTCGCGCTGTGGGTGAAGCGCTCAGCGGACAAAGCGATCTCGACGGTTTGCTGTTTACCGGCAGCTCGAATACGGGCTTTACGCTGCATCGTCAGCTGGCCGGACAGCCACAAAAAATTCTGGCGCTGGAAATGGGCGGCAACAACCCGCTGATCGTCGATGAGCCACAGGATATCGATGCGGCGGTGCATCTGACCATTCAGTCGGCATTTATTACCGCCGGGCAGCGTTGTACCTGTGCGCGGCGTCTGCTGGTGAAACGTGGCGAAGTGGGCGATGCCTTCCTTAACCGTCTGGTGGAAGTCAGTCGCCGTATTATTCCAGGCAGCTGGAATGCAGAACCTCAGCCGTTTATCGGCGGGCTGGTCTCAGAACAGGCGGCGAAAAATGTGCGCAGCGCGTGGGAACAGCATGTGGCGAATGGCGCGGTCACTTTGCTGGAGCCGCGTTTGCTGGAAGCAGGGACCTCATTAGTCACGCCGGGTATTCTGGACATGAGCAAGGCGACAAACGTGGCGGATGAAGAAGTGTTCGGTCCGCTGCTTTGCGTGTGGCGCTATGAAAGCTTTGACGAGGCCATCGCGATGGCGAATCACACTCGCTACGGCCTGTCCTGTGGGCTGATTTCTGCTGAGCGTGAAAAATTCGACCAGCTGTTGCTGGAAGCGCGCGCCGGGATCGTCAACTGGAACAAACCGCTGACAGGCGCAGCCAGTACCGCACCGTTTGGCGGCGTGGGCGCATCCGGCAACCACAAACCAGGCGCATGGTATGCCGCGGATTACTGTGCATGGCCGATGGCGAGCCTTGAATCTTCTGAGTTGACGCTGCCGGGTACGCTCAATCCTGGGCTGGATTTTTCCTCTGAGGTGTCATCATGAAAGCCTGGGAAGTGAATTTTGATGGTCTGCCGGGCTTAACGCACCATTACGCCGGGCTGTCGTTCGGCAATGAAGCATCGACAAAACACCGCTTCCGCGTCTCCAACCCGCAGCTGGCGGCAAAACAGGGCTTGCTGAAAATGAAGCGGCTTGCTGATTTAGGCTATCAGCAAGCCGTTCTGCCGCCGCAGGAGCGCCCGAATGTGCCGCTTTTACGCCAGATTGGCTTTAGCGGCAGCGATGAGCAAGTGGTCGAGAAAGCCGCCACACAGGCACCGCAACTGCTTTCCGCCGTGAGCTCAGCCTCGTCGATGTGGGTGGCGAATGCGGCGACAGTTTGCCCGTCAGCCGATGCGCTGGACGGCAAAGTGCATTTGACGGTGGCGAACCTGAACAACAAATTCCACCGTGCCAGCGAAGCGCCAACCACCGAAGCGGTGCTGCGCGCGATTTTCGCCAATGAGCAAAACTTCGCCGTGCATGGCGCTTTGCCGCAGGTGGCGATGTTTGGCGATGAAGGCGCAGCCAATCATAACCGTCTTGGCGGTGAGTACGGTCAGCCTGGCGTGCAGTTGTTTGTCTATGGGCGCGAAGAGGGCGGTCATCATCAACCGCAGCGCTATCCTGCCCGTCAGACTCTTGAAGCCAGCCAGGCGGTAGCGCGGTTGAATCAGGTGAACCCTCAGCAACTGATCTTCGCCCAGCAAAACCCGGCGGTTATCGATCAGGGCGTGTTTCATAACGATGTGATTGCGGTCAGCAACCGTCAGGTGCTGTTCTGTCACCAGCAGGCTTTCCTGAATCAGCCGCAGCTGTATGCTCAGCTACGTGAGCGCGTTCCAGGCTTCACGCCTGTGGAAGTGCCGACCGCACGGGTTTCCGTGGACGATGCCGTCGCGACGTATCTGTTTAACAGCCAGCTACTGAGCAAGCCGGATGGCAGCATGATGCTGGTGTTGCCGAAAGAGTCGCAGGAACACCCGGGCGTTTGGTCGTTCCTGAACGACGTGCTGGCGCAGGATAACCCCATCAACGAGCTGAAAGTCTTCGACCTGCGCGAAAGCATGGCGAATGGCGGCGGCCCGGCCTGCCTGCGGCTGCGAGTGGTGCTGAACGAGCAGGAGCTGAAGGCAGTGAATCCGGCTGTGCTGATGAATGACTCGCTGTTCGACACGCTGAATACCTGGGTGGATAAATACTACCGTGACCGCCTGATTCAAGCCGATCTCGCTGATCCGCAACTGCTGCGCGAAGGCCGGGAAGCGCTGGACACGCTCACGCAAATTCTTGGTCTGGGCTCGGTTTATCCATTCCAGCAGTAAAGGAGGCACCATGCAGTCGTTTCTGGCGCTGACGCTGACCGGCGAAAAGCCGCAGCAAATTCGCGGCGAGACAGCGCAATTCCACTGGCAGTGGCACGATATCGGCATTCTGGAGCTGACACCGTTCGATGAATGCTCGCAGGCGCTGGTGCTGTCTGCGGGGATCCATGGCAACGAAACCGCGCCGGTGGAGATAATGGATTTGCTGCTCAAGGCGCTGTTTGCCGGGCAGATTACCTTGCGTTGGCGAATGCTACTGGTTCTGGGTAACCCGCCTGCGCTGGTGGAGAACAAACGCTATTTGCACAGCGACATGAACCGGATGTTTGGCGGCCGCTGGCATGAGTTTGTGCCGTCGCTGGAGACGGCGAGGGCGGCCAGGCTTGAAACTGCGTTAGGGCAGTTCTGGCAGCCGCTGGATTCCCTGCGCTGGCATCTGGATATGCATACCGCCATTCGCGGCTCCCATCACGTACGATTTGGTGTGTTACCTCAGCGAGAAGCGCCGTGGGATGAAGACTTCTTGCACTGGCTGGGCGCCGCCGGGCTGGAAGCTCTGGTGTTTCATAAAAGCCCTGGCGGCACTTTTACCCATTTCAGCACGGAACGTTTCAACGCGCTGGCTTGCACACTGGAACTGGGCAAGGCGCTGCCGTTTGGTGAGAACGATTTGAGTCAGTTTGCGGCTACGCAACGTGCGCTGACCAGCCTGTTGCAAGGCGAGATAGCTTCTGCGCCGTTACCGATGAAGTACCGGGTGGCTCAGCAAATAACCCGGCATGACGACAGTTTCCAGTTGCACATGTCCGCGCAAACCCTGAACTTCACGCCGTTTGCGCGAGGCACGTTGCTGGCGGAAGAAGGAGAGACTCGCTGGGTGGTCGGGCATGATACGGAATATGTGCTTTTCCCTAATCCCAATGTCGCGCCGGGGCTACGGGCGGGATTAATGCTGGTGCGTGAAGCGTAAATAACGAAGGGGATGGCAGTGAGTTTTTTGACTGCCATTTTTCTTTTTTATGCTGAACAGAAAGTGTTGACAGTAAATTTTACAGAGTATTCCTGGCTAATGCTTTTAAATTAATCAGGCGTGGTGTAGACTTCTTCATAATTCCTTCCAGAACAGCCTGTTACTAATATCTCTTCGCAACACTTCACACTTTATCCTTATTTTCTCCATAATTGGTTAAAACGCCGCTTTTATCCTTTCAGTGTTTTACGTTTACTCTGACTCATTGACGTTCAACCCCGTAAAGTTAATCCCGTCAACACGGCAATGCGCCGTAAAAAATAACTGAAAGTAAGGAACGTATGATGAAAAAGCTGACTTCTCTGATTATTGCCTCTACTCTGGCGCTGGGCGCTGCTAACCTCGCACATGCTGCAGACACCACGACGGCAACCACCACCGACAACGCACCGATGATGCATCATAAAGGTAAGCCGGGCATGCATCACGACATGATGTTCAAAGGCCTGAACCTGACCGACGCACAGAAAACCCAGATTCGCGACATCATGAAAGAACAGCGCGGCAAAATGCAGCGTCCTTCTCAGGATGACCGCCGTGCGATGCACAGCCTGATTGCCAGCGACACCTTCGACAAAGCGAAAGCCGAAGAGATGGTGAACAAAATGGAAGCGCAGCACAAAGCGATGGCGCTCTCTCGCATGGAAACCCAGAACAAGATTTACAACATTCTGACCCCGGATCAGAAAAAACAATTTAATGCCAATTTTGAGAAGCGTCTGACAGAACGTCACACGATGGACGGTAAAATGGCTCCCGCTGCTGAATAATTCAGTCGCACAGTCTTAAAGACCGCCGGTCTTGCCCACACGTTGTTAATCGCTGTGGGCAGGACCGGCGGTTTTTCTTTTTTCCCCTCTTGCCAGTTGCCCGTTTCCGGGTATTCTCCTGCTATCACCCCTGACTCTTTTCTACCGGATATCAGCCTGTTAGCCGCTTTTTGCTGCGTTCGAAAGCAAAGAGGCTAAGGCTATCGTCAATCCCTGCCGATAATCCGTCTGTGGTGAATAACTGATAATCAACGAGGCGGCACGTTAAAGCCGCCCAGAAAGTCCTTCAGGAGTGATGATGGAATACTTTGATATCCGCAAGATGCCGGTCAGTTTATGGAAGAATGGCGCAGGTGAAACGCGGGAGCTGTGCTGCTTTCCGCCTGCGACACGCGATTTCAACTGGCGCGCCAGTATCGCGTCCATTGCCGGTAACGGAGAGTTTTCCGCATTCCCTGGGGTAGACAGAGTGATTACGCTGCTGGAAGGTGGCGAAGTGACGCTGGATGGTGGCACGGCGTTTCGTCACACCTTAAAACGTTTCCAGCCTTTTCGTTTTGCCGGTGAGCAAATCGTGCGTGCGCAGCTTTCAGAAGGGCAGATGTCGATGGATTTGAACATTATGACCCGGCGCGATCGTTGTCAGGCCAGAGTACGTGTGGCCGATCGCACCTTCACGACGTTTGGCACTCGCGGCGGGATGGTGTTCGTGCTGAGCGGAGCCTGGCAGCTCGGCGATAAACTGCTGACGGCCGATCAGGGTGCGTGCTGGCAGGAAGGGCGTCACACCTTGCGTTTGCTCAAAGATGAAGGGCAAATTCTTTACAGCGAAATTAGCTGGCAGCCAGGTTTTCCGTTACCGGTCAGCCAGCAGATCGATAATCTCAGCCTCGCCGGATAAGCAGAGCGCCATCCGGCAAAGGGTCAGAAAATCAGCGCTTCCAGAAATCGTCGAACACGGTGATCGGCGGACGCCGCTTGTGTTCGGTCTTCAGATACCAGCCTTCAATGATTTTGGCGGTGCCTTCATCGACGTGTTTTCCTTCGAGGTAATCGTCGATGTTGTCATAGGTGACGCCCAGCGCGGCTTCGTCTGGCAGAGAAGGGCGGTCATCTTCCAGGTCGGCGGTGGGGGCTTTTTTATACAGATGCTCCGGGCAGCCTAATGTGGCCAGAAGCTGTTTCCCCTGGCGCTTATTGAGGCGGAAAATAGGGTTGATGTCGGTGCCGCCGTCGCCGTATTTGGTGAAGAACCCGGTAATGGCTTCTGCGGCATGGTCGGTGCCCACGACAACGCCTTTGGTCATGCCCGCGATGCTGTACTGGGCTTTCATGCGTTCACGTGCTTTCTCGTTACCGCGAACAAAATCGCTCAGTTCGATACCCGCTTCACGCAGCGCCTGCTCGCTCGCCAGCACTGCACCTTTAATATTGACCGTCAGCACGCGGTCCGGCTGGATAAAGTCAATCGCATCCTGGCAATCCTGTTCATCCGCCTGTACGCCATAGGGCAGGCGCACGGCGATAAACTGCAGGCTTTCATCACCGCTTTCTCTACGCCATTCATTAATGGCGGTCTGGCACAGTTTGCCGGTCAGGGTGGAGTCCTGACCGCCGCTGATGCCGAGCACCAGTGACTTAATAAATGGATAGGTTTTCAGATAAGACTTTAGAAAATCCACGCTGCGGCGAATTTCTTCTTCGCTGTTAATCTGCGGTTTCGCGCCCAGTGCCGCGATAATCTCTTGCTGCAGAGCCATTTACCCCTCCCCGAAAAAGGTTGTCGTGTATCCGTTAAAGCTACCTCTTTGCCCGCAAAACGACAAGGATCACCGTTTTGACTGCCTTAAAAGGCGGCGATTTAGCAGGATATCGTTGTTTAAGTAGATTTATCTGAAAGTTATGCCATCTTTGTCCTCAGGTTGAAAAAGATCGCACTTTATTCCAGGCTTATAACACACTGATAAAAAAGAGGACGGAATATGAACAAGAACGTAGCAGGATTTTTAGGTGCAGCAGCCGTACTGACCATGCTGGCGGGGTGTACCGCCTACGACCGAACCACCGATCAGTTCACTCAGCCGGTCGTGAAAGATGTGAAAAAGGGCATGACCCGTCAACAGGTCGCCCAGATTGCCGGTAAACCTTCATCTGAAATTACCATGATTCACGCTCGTGGTACTTGTCAGACTTACATCCTGGGTCAACGGGATGGTAAAGCTGAAACCTATTTCGTTGCGCTGGATGACACTGGCCGCGTGATCAATTCCGGTTATCAGACCTGCGCAGAGTACGACACCGACCCGCAAGCGAAGTAACAGAATCAGTCATTCTGTTGAGTTCTGCGAAAGCCCGACCCCTGGTCGGGTTTTTTTATGAGGGATCATGCTTATTTATTTGCGCGAATTATTTTGGCCAAAATGTGAGGGTAGTCATAACCGGAGGTCAATGAGAGACAATTTAGCTGTGCCAGGAATTATCTTGCTGCTTTCTGATGCCGTATACTCATCCCATAAACCCAAAGTAACAATTCGTTACCATCATTACCCGGCCCCGATGTACAGAGGATGACGCTGCGGGAGGCGGGTTTAAAAGGCAAATTGAGGAAGCGATTATGGAAAAGAAACACATCTATCTGTTCTGTTCTGCGGGCATGTCCACCTCTCTGTTGGTGTCCAAAATGCGCGCACAAGCTGAGAAGTACGAAGTGCCTGTGGTGATTGAAGCGTTTCCTGAAACCCTCGCCAGTGAAAAAGGTGTCGCGGCTGATGTTGTATTATTGGGCCCACAAATCGCTTATATGCTCCCGGAAATTCAGCGTCTGCTGCCAAATAAACCGGTAGAAGTGATTGATTCAATTCTGTATGGCAAAGTCGATGGTTTAGGTGTGCTTAAAGCCGCTGTCGCTGCAATTAAGAAAGCTTCAGCGCAATAACTTTTGATTTATTTATTTTTTCCCGTCAAAGAGTGATTTCACACACATTAACGCCGCAGTGTTTGTTGCGGCCTTTAAGGGTATTTTCTATGAGTAAAGTTATCAGTTCTCTTGAAAAGGTACTCCTTCCTTTTGCTGTCAAAATAGGAAAGCAGCCTCATATTAATGCGATTAAAAACGGCTTTATTAAATTAATGCCGCTGACCCTCGCAGGGGCTATGTTCGTCTTGATCAACAACGTCTTTTTGAGTTTTGGTGAAGGTTCGTTTTTCTATTCTATGGGCATCCGGTTAGACGCTTCCACCATTGAGACCCTGAATGGGTTTAAAGCCATCGGCGGCAACGTGTACAACGGTACGTTGGGCATTATGTCGCTGATGGCGCCTTTTTTTATCGGCATGGCGCTGGCTGAAGAACGTAAAGTTGACCCCCTGGCAGCGGGCCTGTTGGCCGTCGCGGCCTTCATGACCGTTACGCCATACAGCGTGGGTGAAGCCTATGCAGTGGGGGCAAACTGGCTGGGCGGGGCAAATATCATCTCGGGCATGATAATCGGCCTGGTGGTGGCAGAAATGTTCACCTTTGTTATCCGTCGCAACTGGGTGATTACCCTGCCGGACAGCGTGCCGTCATCGGTGTCGCGCTCCTTCTCGGCGCTGATCCCGGGCTTCCTGATCCTCTCCGTATTCGGCATCATCTCCTGGCTGCTGGCGGGTTATGGCAGCAACTTCCACCAGATCATCATGGACTCCATCTCCAAACCGCTGGCGTCGATGGGCAGCGTGGTGGGCTGGGCCTACGTTATCTTTAACTCCCTGCTGTGGTTCTTCGGCGTGCACGGTTCACTGGCGCTGACCGCGCTGGACAACGGCATCATGACCCCGTGGGCGCTGGAAAACATCGCACTGTACAACCAGTACGGTTCCGTTGAAGCGGCCATCGCGGCGGGCAAAGAGTTCCACTTCTGGGCGAAACCGATGCTGGATTCCTACATCCTGCTGGGTGGCTCCGGGGCAACGCTGGGTCTGATTATCGCTATCTTCATCGGCTCACGCCGTGCGGATCACCGTCAGGTGGCAAAACTGGCGCTGCCGTCAGGCATCTTCCAGATTAACGAACCGATTCTGTTTGGTCTGCCAATCATCATGAACCCGGTGATGTTCATCCCGTTCGTGCTGGTTCAGCCGATTCTGGCCGCGATTACGCTTGCTGCCTATTCGATGGGGATTATCCCACCGGTGACCAACCTGGCACCGTGGACCATGCCTACCGGTCTCGGCGCCTTCTTCAACAGTAACGGCAGCGTCGCTGCACTGTTGGTCGCGCTGTTCAACCTGGGTGTGTCGGTGATGGTTTACCTGCCGTTCGTGGCGGTCTCCAACAAGGCGCAGGCGGTCATTGAAGAGCAGGAAAGCGAAGAAGACATCGCTAACGCACTGAAATTCTGAGGTAACGCGGAGCGGGGGGCTCTCCCGCTCCGCAAGACGTAAGAGGGAAAGACTATGTTCGATCTGGATAAAATCGTGGGCGAAGAGGTTCAGGAAAACGACCTCGAAGAAGTGGTGATGGGGCTTATCATTAACTCCGGACAGGCGCGCAGCCTGGCGTACACCGCGCTGAAACAGGCGAAGCAAGGCGATTTTGCCACCGCCAAAGCGACCATGGAGCAGTCTCGCGCGGCCCTGAGCGAAGCGCACCGTGTACAGACGCAGCTCATCGAAAGTGATGAAGGCGAAGGTAAAATGAAGGTCAGCCTGGTGCTGGTTCATGCGCAGGATCATCTTATGACCTCAATGCTGGCTCGCGAACTGGTTGCCGAATTGATTGAGCTTCACGAGAAGGTACAATAACGGGCAGAATTCACCATGAGGCAACCTAAGATGACGACCCTGGAAATCAGTACCGCGCTTGAACAACAGCTGTTTAATGGTAAAGATTTTCATGTGTTCATCTACAACAAGACGGAAAGCATCAGCGGCTTGCACCAGCATGACTACTACGAGTTCACCCTCGTGTTAACCGGGCGCTATTATCAGGAGATCAATGGCAAACGGGTGCTGCTGGAGCGCGGGGATTTTGTGTTTATCCCGATGGGGTCACACCACCAGAGCTTCTACGAGTTCGGCGCGACCCGCATCCTGAACGTGGGCATCAGCAAACGCTTCTTTGAGGAGCATTATCAGCCGCTGATGCCGGCTTTCCTGGTGGCCTCACAGGTCTATTCGGTCAAAAGTACCTTTCTCAGCTATATAGAGTCGGTTATTGCCTCACTCAATTTCCGCGAAAATGAATTTGACGAGTTTATTGAAGTTGTCTCTTTTTATGTGGTTAACCGCCTTCGCCATTTCCGCGAAGAGCAGACCCTGGATGTTATTCCGCAATGGCTGAAAACCACCGTAGAGTCGATGCACGATAAACATAAATTCGGCGAAGGCGCGCTGGAAAATATGGTGGCGTTATCCGGGAAGTCTCAGGAGTATTTAACCCGAGCGACTCAGCGCTATTACAGTAAAACGCCGATGCAGATCATTAATGATATCCGCATCAACTTCGCCATGAAGCAACTGGAAATTACCAATTACTCGGTGACCGATATTGCGTATGAATCTGGTTACAGCAGTCCGAGTCTGTTTATTAAGACCTTCAAGAAGCTGACCTCATTCACGCCAAGCAATTATCGCAAACAGCTCACCGTTATTAATTAACGCTGTGCGGTTCGCCGCACGCACCGAATTCGTTTAGCTATCCGCATCCTGTGGAGGGTTTTTCACACCTCCTGCTGCGGATCACGAGGGAGAAAGTTATGAGCCAGAAATTAAAAGTCGTGACCATTGGTGGCGGCAGCAGCTATACCCCGGAATTACTGGAAGGGTTTCTCAAGCGCTATCACGAACTGCCGGTAACAGAGCTGTGGCTGGTGGACGTGGAAGGCGGGCAGGAGAAGCTCGACATCATTCACGCCCTGTGTGAACGCATGGTGCAGAAAGCGGGCGTACCGATGACGGTGCATAAAACCCTCAACCGCCGCGAAGCGCTGAAGGATGCCAACTTTGTGACCACCCAGCTGCGCGTGGGTCAGCTGCAGGCGCGTGAAAAAGACGAGCGTATTCCGCTGAGCCACGGCTATCTGGGCCAGGAAACTAACGGCGCGGGCGGTCTGTTTAAAGGCCTGCGTACCATTCCAGTGGTCTTCGACATCATTAAAGACGTGCAGGAAATCTGCCCGGACGCGTGGGTCATCAACTTCACTAACCCAGCCGGGATGGTGACCGAAGCGGTGTATCGTCACACCAACTTCAAGCGTTTTATCGGCGTGTGTAACATTCCGGTCGGCATGAAAATGTTCATCACTGACGTGCTGAACCTGTCCGAAAAAGACGATCTCTCCATCGACCTGTTCGGCCTGAACCACATGGTGTTCATTCGCGATGTGATTGTGAACGGCGAATCCCGTTTCGCAGAGCTGCTCGATGGCGTGGCTTCCGGCAAGCTCACCGCCAACACGGTGAAGAACATTTTCGACATGCCCTTCAGCGAAGGCCTGATTCGTTCCCTGAATCTGCTGCCGTGCTCTTATTTGCTGTACTACTTCAAGCAGAAAGAGATGCTGGCTATCGAAATGGGCGAGTACTACAAAGGCGGCGCGCGTGCGCAGGTGGTGCAGAAAGTTGAAAAACAGCTCTTCGATCTCTACAAAGATCCCGACCTCAACATCAAGCCGAAAGAGCTGGAGCAGCGCGGCGGGGCTTACTACTCCGATGCCGCTTGTGAAGTGATTAACGCTATCTACAACAACAAGCAGACCGAGCATTACGTCAACGTGCCGCATCACGGTCACATCGACAATATCCCGGCGGACTGGGCGGTAGAGATGACCTGTATTTTAGGCAGCGAAGGAGCGAAACCGCATCCACGCCTGACCCATTTTGACGACAAAGTGCTGGGTCTGATTCATACCATTAAAGGCTTCGAAGTGGCGGCAAGCC
This sequence comes from Pantoea sp. sgz302252, assembly GCF_047713085.1. Taxonomy (NCBI): domain Bacteria; kingdom Pseudomonadati; phylum Pseudomonadota; class Gammaproteobacteria; order Enterobacterales; family Erwiniaceae; genus Pantoea; species Pantoea sp. sgz302252. Next base: position 187,829 of record NZ_JBLFJW010000001.1, on the reverse strand, counting down.
ATGCGGCGCTGAGCGGTGAATTTAACGATGTGCTGCTGGCGCTGAACCTCAGCCCGCTGATTCACTCTGATAAAGACGCGGAAGTGCTGGCCCGTGAGCTGATTCTGGCGCACGAAGAGTGGCTGCCAAACTTTGCCGATACGGTGAAAACCCTCAAGCAGTGACAGGAGTGGCAGATGGAACGTGTGTTAATCGTCAATGCTGATGATTTTGGCCTGAGCAAAGGGCAAAACTACGGGATTGTCGACGCCTGCAAAAACGGTCTGGTGACCTCCACCACCGCGCTGGTGAACGGCGCGGAAATCGAACACGCGGCTCAACTGAGCCGTTGTTTACCCGAACTGGCGGTCGGTATGCACTTTGTGCTGACGCTCGGAATGCCGCTTTCACCGATGCCTGGGCTGACCCGTGAAGGCAAACTCGGCAAGTGGATTTGGCAAATGGCGGAAGAAGACACGCTGCCGCTGGAAGAAATTGCCCGCGAGCTCGACTGTCAGTATCACCGCTTTGTTGATTTGTTCGGCTGCGAGCCGACGCATTTCGACAGTCACCACCATGTGCATATGATCCCGCAGATTTTCCCGATTGTGGCGGCATTTGCTAAAGCTAAGGGCGTGGCGATGCGTATCGACCGCAGCCTGCAACAGCGTGATGGCCTGGACGATTTGGGTGTGCGCAGCAGTGCCGGTTTCACCAGCGAATTCTATGGTGATGCCATCAGCGAAGCGTTGTTCCTGCAAACGCTGGACACCTCGGCTCGCGCAGGGGAAAACTCGCTGGAAGTGATGTGCCACCCGGCGCTGGTGGATAACACCATTATGGGCAGCGCGTATTGCTATCCACGTCTGGCTGAGCTGGATGTTCTGACCTCGCCGTCATTGAAGTACGCGGTGGCAGAGCGTGGATACCGTCTTGGGACGTATCGCGACGTGTAAGCGTCGTTTCTTGATGCCTGTGACCTTCCCGCGGGCATCCTGTTAGGGGTTAGGCCGGGTATGTCAGTACCCGGCATTTTTTTGCCTGCATTTCACCATGGTCGACAGGATTCGCACACAAGGCGCGACGCAGGGCACTGGGATCGGCTATCATTGCTTCTTTCTGTCTCTGTTTTCTGGTGCTTTTCCGCTTATGAAACCGCTACGTCAACAAAATACCCGTCCTGTTATCAGCTACGTGCCGCGTGTCGAACCGGCGCCACCCGATCAAGCCTCTAAAGTCGATGGCTATCGTGATGTCTGGCTGCTGAGGGGGAAGTATGTGGCGTTTGTGCTGATGGGCGATCGTTTTCAGCGTTCACAGGCGTTTAGCGTGCCGGAATCTGCGCAGCGCTGGGCAGCTCAGATGCGTCAGGAAGGCGAAGTGGAAGAAGAGTGAAGAGGCGTCTGAGTGTCCGCGAACCCTTGCCCGGTGGCGGCGTAGCCTTACCGGGCCTACAATCAGGTCTGCAATCGTAGGCCCGGCAAACGAAGTGCCGCCGGGCAATACATCGGCAGGTTTAGCTCCAGAGTGCCAGCACAGGCCAGCCGACCAGCAGCAATAGTGAGATGTAAATCACGCCAAAAATGGCCCCTAATCGCCAGTAATCCTTCGACTTCACGTAACCACATCCGTAGATGATGACCCCAGGCCCTGTGGCGTACGGCGTCAGACACCCCATTATCCCGATCGACAGCACCAGCAAAATACACAGATGTTCCATTGGTACACCCGGGATCCCTTTGCCCACAGCGAGGATAACCGGCAGCATTGTCGCTGTATGCGCAGACAGACTGGCGAAAAGATAGTGAGCAAAATAGAACACCAGCACCAGCACGATAACCGTAGTATTGGCGGAGAAACCCTCCAGATGTGTGCTCATGGTGGTGGCGAACCAGTTGATGAACCCGGAGCGAGTCAGCCCGCTCGCCATCACCACCAACGTCGCCAGATTGACCAGCGTGTTCCACGCGCTGTTGTAACGGGTTATCTCTTTCCACGGCACCACATGCAGTGCCAGCATCAGCGAGACGGCCAGCAGTCCGACGGCCGTGGCATCAATGTATTCCCCGCCAAACACCCACAAGCCAAGGCTCAACAAGACCAGACCAATCAGCGTTTTCTCTTTGCCGGAAAGCGCACCCATCTCTTTTAGCGCATCGTTCGCCCAGCAAGACACTTCCTCACTGTGAGTGATTTCAGGTTTGTACAACACGTAAGAGAGCCAGGGGGCGACGATCAGCAGAATAATCCCCACCGGCAGGAAGCTCAGAAACCACTGTAACCAGCTGATCTGAATACCAGCAATTTTGCTGACAAACTCCAGCCCCAGCACGTTGGGTGCCGCCCCGGTGACGAACATCGAGGAACTCAGGCTGGTACTGATAACCATCATCCACATCAGGTAGCCGCCGATCCGTTTTGACGACGGGTCGTTAGGGAACGATTTGAACAGCGGCGGCAGGTTTTTGATAACAGGGAAAACGGTCCCACCGGTACGTGCGGTGTTAGAGGGCGTAAACGGGGCCAGCAGAATGTCGATGATCACGATGGCATAACCCAGCGTCAGCGTGCGTTTGCCCATAAACTTGACCATGAACAGCGCAATGCGACGGCCAAGTCCGGTCACTTCGTAGCCGAGGGCAAAAATGAACGCGCCGAAAACCAGCCATACCGTGGTGCTGGAAAAGCCCGCCAGCCCCCATTTCAGCGACTCTTTTCCCGCATCAAAGGCCGGGTTCGCCAGTTCTTTGGCATCGAACAGCAGATAATCACTGCCGATGACGCAAATCGTCACCGCAATGAAGCTTATCGCCGTCGCAGGAATGGGTTCGAGGATCATCCCGACAATCATCGCCACGAACACCGCGAAGTAGTGCCACGCCTGTGGCGGCATGCCGTCGGGAACCGGGATCAGCAGCATCACCGCCATCACCAGCAGCGGCGCGACCAACTTCCCTATTTTATCTTTTGAAACAGACATAACTGATTCTCCAGTAAGGATTTTTTAACTTAACGTTGAAACATAAGAGAGTATTCGCTTAAAAAAATCGTCACGATCAGCAGGTCGGCGCTGCCGCCAGGGCTGAGGTTGCGGGCAATACAGAGATGGTCGAATTCATGCAGACGATGGAGATCGGCGGGGCGACGAATTCCGCCCTGTGACAGGCAGAGTCTGGCCTGCTGTTGAAGCCAGTGCAGACCGTGCGCACCGCCACGAGAAGCCACGTTGGTGTCACCGTTATGCGCCATCAGCAGCAGCAGGGTGTCGAGCAGAGCCAGTTCCGGGTCGATGCCTTGCGCACGTAGCGACTGCAAATGAGGCAGAGCCAGCTTTAAAGCCAGCGGGAAGCCAGCTTCTGCTTCGCCTCTTGCACCGGTTAGCCCTAACTGGTGATACAGCCGCTGGCCCGCTGTTTGTAGAGTGTTGTGAGCCTGCAATTCACGCGCGGTAATCCCGCGACAGATTGCCGCAACCGTTGTGCAAAGCGCTGGTGGTGAAGTGGGAACCTGGCGCTGATAAAGGCGGCCTGCTGCCGCGCAGAGCAGGCCCAAAGAGAAAATGCTGCCTTTGTGCGTATTCACGCCAGCGGTGGCGCGAAACATGTCGGCTTCACAGGCCTGACCGAGCGTACGTAAACCAGGCAGAACCTGCCGCTCATTCAGACCTGCACTCTCAGCGCCGTAATGAACAAAACGGGCCAGCCACGGGCGGATAGCCTCCGCGCTGCGGTAAAAATCGTCCAGTGTCATGTCCTTGTGCGCGCCGCAGTTAAAGCGATCGACAAGGCCAGGTTTAGGGGACAAATTCACCTCGGCCATCATTGCCCGCCATCCCTGATGGCTGACGTGTTCGGCGAAAGTGGACTCAGGCGTGAGGTGAGCAGTCGACAGCATCCAGCAGCGCCTCCATGCGGTTCAGTAAATCGGCGAGCGAATGCTTGCGTTCTCTGGCGCAAATCCTCGCGTCCTGTTCACACAGTAAGCAGCGACGCGGGGGCAGCGAGAATGCACTGCGCGTGAGCAATTTTCCCTGGGCGGTGAAGACGTCGATATCCCACAATCGACCCAGCGGAGCGTGTTGCTCCAGTTCGATGGCCGCTGCTTTCAGCGCCTGTGCCGGGGCATCCACCGCCAGCAGGCCCTCCGCGCCTGTCGGGAGTCCAAGGCAAAGCTGGTTTTTAATTTCCCAGCCTGAATCCTCAAGCCAGTCCCGCAATGTTCGCACTCCATGATTGAAAATACTTCGTGTCAGGCTGCTGTCTTTCACTGGCCCCGGAGCCAGTGTGGTAAACGAAATCAGCGGAGTGGCGTACTTTTTAAGCCACAGCTGTTGACGAGCCTGACGTGCATCCCGACTGGCGAGAAGGTCGGCTAAGCTGACGTCGCTATTGCAGGCAGAAGTCAGATACAGAGGCATCTTTTACTCCTTCACCTGATGGACCACATCGATAACCGACCCGTCGCGATAACGCACCACGGCGATGACTCTGTCGGTGAATTCAATGGCTTTTGGTTTACCCGTGAGCGTTTCTGCGCGTTCCCGTAACCCCTCAATGGACACCACGTTCAGCCCCGCAGCTTTCAGGCGTTCGGCCAGTTCCGGGCGAGCCGGATTCACGGCAATACCATGATCGGTAACCAGAATATCGACACTCGATCCCGGTGTGACACAGGTGGTCACCTGGTTGACCAGAGTGGGGATACGGCCACGAACCAGCGGAGCAACAATAATCGACAGCGCAGCGGCAACGGCCGTATCGCAATGGCCGCCGGAGGCGCCGCGTATCACGCCGTCGGAGCCAGTGAGGACGTTGACGTTAAATTGCGTGTCGATTTCCAGCGCGCTCAGGACCACCACATCCAGTCGGTCAACAGAAGCGCCTTTCGAACCCCAGTTGGCGTACTCATTGGCACTGATTTCAATATGATTGGGGTTGCGGGCGAGGGAGCCTGCCGCTGCGCGATCAAAACTTTGCACATCCAGCAGTTTGTAAATCAGCCCTTTTTCATGCAGATCCACCATGGTGGAGGTGATGCCGCCAAGGGCAAACGCAGCATGGATCTGACGCTGGCGCATTTTGTCTTCCAGAAAACGCGTTACCGCAAGAGAAGCGCCTCCGGTACCGGTTTGCAGGGAAAAACCCTCTTTAAAGTAACCCGAGTTCACGACCACCTCGGCAGCGCTGCGGGCAATCAGCAGTTCGCGAGGATTGGACGTCATGCGGGTGGCATCGGCACCGATTTTATCGGCATCACCGACTTGCTCAATCTCAACAATCAAATCCACCTGATCCTGACTCAGGCTGGCGGGGCTGTGCGGATAGGGCAGCAAAGCCTCGGTGAGCAACACCACCTGGTGGGCGTGTTCGGCATCGACTCTGGCGTAGCCTAGCGAGCCGCAGCAGGCGTTACCCGTGTAACCGTTGGCGTTGCCAAAAGGATCGCAGGACGGGACGCCAAGAAAGGCAACGTCGATGTTCAGCTCGCCGCTTTTGACCAGTTGCACGCGTCCACCGTGAGAGTGAATTTGTACCGGCTCTGCCAGTAAGCCGCGTGAGATTTCTTCGGCCAATGGGCCACGCAATCCGGAAGTGTAAATCCGGCTCACGACGTTATTGCGGATGTGTTCGATCAACGGGGCATGACAGTCGCTGAGTGAGCTTGAGGCCAGCGTCAGGTTTTTGAAGCCCATTTTGGCGATAACGCTCATCACTGTGTTCAGCGTCAAATCGCCGTTACGAAAGGCGTGGTGAAACGAGATAGTCATGCCGTCGTGCAGCCCGGAACGGCGAATCGCTTCTTCCAGATTGGCGCAGAGCTTTTTATCACGCGGCTTTTGAGTTTGTTGGTTTAGTTTGGAAACAGTGTGATACGCAGGGGTTTGACCGTGCCAGGCGGTAATGCGTGCCAGTCTTGAATTCAGAGTCATGATGCGTCCTTATTCTTCACGAAGGCCGGAAAGTGCCGCACGAGCGAGTACGAGGCGTGCGCGTTCAATGACCGGGCTGTCGACCATTTTTCCGTTCAGCGACACCACGCCGCGGCCTTCAAGCGCAGAGGCTTCGGCGGCCTCAACGACCTGTTGGGCGTGATCGACTTCTTTTTGCGTGGGTGCATAGAGGTTATGCAGCAGGTCAATCTGACGGGGGTTGATCAGCGATTTACCGTCAAAGCCAAGCTGCTTGATGTGGGCGGCTTCATGCAGGAAACCCGCGTCGTTATTGGCATCGGAATAGACGGTATCAAAGGCCTGGATCCCGGCGGCACGCGCGGCTTGTAAAATGGAACAGCGGGCGAACAACAATTCGGTGCCTTCGGCTGAACGTTCGGTTCGCAAGTTGCGAACGTAGTCTTCAGCCCCCAGCGCAATGCCGATTAAGCGCGGCGAGGCGTGCGCGATGGCAACCGCCTGAGTTATCCCCAGTGGCGATTCAATCGCCGCCAGCAGCCCGGTGCTTCCGGCTTCGCGACCGCATTGAGCTTCGATGCGGGCAATTTCGTTTTCAATGTCGATGACGTCCTGGGCGGTGTCCGTTTTGGGCAGACGCACAATATCCACGCCGCCGCGTACCACAGCTTCGAGATCGGCCAGCCCGTACTCAGAGTCCAGGGCGTTGACACGCACGATGGTTTCCCGATCCTGATAAAGCGGATGTTGCAGGGCGTGATACACCAGGCGTCGCGCGGCATCTTTTTCTCGCAGAATGACCGAATCTTCCAGGTCAAACATCAGCGCATCGGCACCGTAGATAAAGGCGTTGCTGACCATCGCGGCGTTCGCGCCAGGGATGAACAGCATGCTGCGCCGGGTACGGGTTTTCATGAGCGCTCCTCCCACGGCAGGGCGCTAACGTCGCTGGCACGCACCAGCAGCGTTTCCAGACGGGCGCGAAGCACGCAATCCAGAGCCCCTTTGTCGTCCACCATTAGCTGAACGCCTTGCACATCATAGCGCTTGAGAAGCTCATAAATCGTGGCGCGAATGGCATCACCAAACTGTTTTTCAACGCTGCTGTTAATTTGCAGGTCGATCTCCGGTGAGTCGAGCGGGGCGATTCGTACCATGACATCGCCGGATTCCAGGGTGCCGGCAACGGCTGCTTGGGTTATTTTCATTTTTCACCTGTGACTAATGCGGAAGTCGGTGGTTTGCTCGGGGTGAGCATCTGTTGCAGATAGGCCCGGGTGGGCTCGGGGACCAGCAGTTCAATGGTCGCCAGGTCTTTTTTGACCAGCAGTCGACGCACCCAGGAGGCAGAAATCGCGATGCCGTGGTATTGCAGGCGTTCAATTTCAACCAATGTGATGGGCGGCGCGACGTCTGAAGCGCTGGCCAGACGCTGGCGCATATCATGGTTGTAACCTGCAGTGACCGTGCAGAAGGGCTCAGTCCCGACAAAACGGTGAGTGATGCCCAGCGCCGGGGCCAGGCGCTGGCGAAAGATTTGCAGGTCAATTTCGGTGTAGCAGTGGTTAATGACACTCTGCTCTTTAATGAAATAGCAGGGGAACGTGGCACGTGAAATCATGTATTCCGAACCGCGATGCACCGTCATTTTCGGGATATCTGCCGTTCCGGCGCGAACCAGGGTCAGCCTGTCTTCATAAGGGAAACGCGAGGTATCCTCTTTCACTAAAAAGACGTGCAGCCAGTCACATTCGGCAGCGGCTTTCTTAATCAGATAATGATGACCGCGTGTGAAGGGATTGGCGTTCATCACGATGCAGCCAATTTTGTTCCCTGGCTGACGTAACGTGGTGAGGTAACTGGCATAGCGTTGCAGGCGAGTGGCGCTATTTTCCATTAACACCATCACGCCGGGGACACTGGCCAGCGTATAAAAACCACATTGCTTAAACAGCGCTTCGTTGTGGCTTTTGGTATAGATAAAAAGCTGTGTGCAATGTCTTTCATAGGCGAGATTAATTAATTCCGTGGCGAGTGTCAGCGCCAGGCCATCGCCGCGGGAAGATTCACTGATAGCAACACACTTAATAATATTGCCGGCAATGCCTCCGCAGGCGATTAGGCAATCGTTACGGGTTACCGTAATAAAAACTTCTACCGTGGTATCAATACTCAGATCGTTTTCACGCAGAAACTGCGTGATAGCGGCTATTTTCTTATGCTCAGCGCGCTTGACCTGAGTAAATACGGGTTGGGCAAACATGTTTCAAAACGTCCTGTTATTCACGCGGCATAAAGCAACGTAACGGGTGATGATTCTTTGCAAATTAATAACATTTGTGTACGCGTGATCGGTTATCCTTCAATCACGTGGCGATAGTACGAGCTATTTATCGCCTCGTTTTTGACTTGTTTCACAAAGGCTTGTCTGATTTAACTGGACTTAATGGTTTTTATTTTCTTTATTGATGTTAATGGTGTTTAATGCGTGGTGTTTATTTTCTTAATTTATTTTATTTGTGGAATCCGTAACGAATTTCACCGTGATAACTGGACGTAGTAAAAACAAATCTATTACATTTTTGAGGTGATTGGGGAAAAGGAAAACATCGGGGTAAGAAAGTGTTCATGTCAGGTCAAAAAACGGCTAAAGGCTTTGTGTTTTTCCGCCGTCTTGCTTTTCCGCTCAGAATATTTCTGCTGCTTCTGCTGATCTCCACCTTATTAGTGACCGCGCTGGGTCAGTATCTGTCGGCCAGTTTCGAAGACTATCTCACCCGCCACGTGCGTGATATGGCGATGAATCAGGCCAAAATTATCGCCTCCAACGACAGCCTGATTGCTGCGGTGAAAAACCGGGATACCCAACGCCTGGCGGCCATCGCGAACAAACTGGCGGGCGGATCCGACTTTGATTATGTCGTCATTGGCGACAGCCACTCCATCCGGTTGTATCACCCCAATCCCGAGAAAATTGGCTATCCGATGCAGTGGAGCAAACCCGGCGCGCTGGAAAAAGGCGAAAGCTATTTCATCACCGGCAAAGGCTCCATCGGGATGGCGATGCGAGCTAAAACGCCCATTTTCGATGAGCAAGGCAAGGTGATTGGTGTTGTCTCGCTGGGGTATCTGGTCAGCAAGATTGACAGTTGGCGGTTAGATTATTTACTGCCGCTGGCCGGGGTTTTCGTGCTGATCCTGATTATTCTGCTGCTGCTTTCCTGGCTGTTTGCTACGCATATACGTCACCAGATGCTGGGCATGGAGCCCAGGCAGATTGCCCGCGTTGTGCGTCAGCAAGAGGCCTTGTTTGGTTCCGTGTTTGAAGGTTTAATCGCCGTCGATCCAGAAGGGTATATTACCGCCATCAACCGGAACGCTCGCAAGATGCTGGGGTTGAGTTCGCCGGGGCGACAGTGGTTGGGCCAGCCGATTTGCGAAGTGGTGCATCCCTGCGCGTTTTTTACCGAGAAAATTGCCGAGAAGCGACAGGATGTGATGTGTACGTTTAACGGGCTGAGCGTGATCGCCAATCGGGGCGCGATCCGTTCCGGCAATGAGATGCTGGGGGCGATAATCAGTTTTCGCAGTAAAGATGAAATCAGCACCCTGAATGCACAACTCACCCAGGTGAAACAGTATATTGAAGGGCTGCGGGCCCTGCGCCACGAGCATCTTAACTGGATGGCGACGCTCAGCGGCTTGCTGCAAATGAAAGAGTATGACCGGGTGCTTGAGATGGTGAAAGGCGAATCGCAGGCCCAGCAGGCGCTTATTGACAAGCTGCGTGCCTCCTTTGACGACCGTCAGGTGGCGGCTTTGCTGTTTGGCAAAGTACAACGCGCCAATGAACTCGGGTTAACCCTGAACATTGTGGAAGGCAGCCAGTTGCGGCAGCTTCCGGTCGGCCTGGACAGTACCGAATTTGCCGCCATTGTCGGTAATCTGTTGGATAACGCTTTTGAAGCCAGTCTGCACAACCCGCAGGGCGATAAGTCTGTCGACCTTTTTCTCAGTGATGAAGGCCACGACGTCGTGATTGAGGTCAGCGACCAGGGATGTGGGGTTTCATCCGCTCTGCGTGACCTTATTTTTGAGCAGGGCGTGAGCACCAAGCCGGATGAAACGGGTGAACACGGGATTGGCCTGTATTTGATTTCCAGCTACGTAGCGCGCTGTGGCGGCGTGATCATTCAGGAAGACAATGATCCCTGCGGCGCTTTATTTTCCGTTTTTATTCCGAAAGTGATTTTAAGCGATGGTACAACCTCTCACGATTTTGATAGTTGAAGACGAAACGCCGCTGGCGGAAATGCATGCCGAGTTTATCCGCCATTTTCGCGGCTGCGGACAGGTATGGCTGGCGGGGAATCTGGCTCAGGCGCGCATCATGATTGCGCGTTTTAAACCGGCGCTGATCCTGCTGGATAACTACCTGCCCGATGGTGAAGGCATCACCTTGCTGCATGAACTGGCGCTGGCGCATAACCCTTGCGGCGTGGTGTTCACCACGGCGGCGAGTGATATGGATACCGTGTCGGAAGCGGTGCGCGGTGGGGTGTTTGATTATCTCGTCAAACCGCTTTCCTATGAAAGACTGGAACAGACGCTGGAACGCTATCAGCAGCGCATGCTGATGCTCGCGACGGCGACCAGCGCCAGCCAACGGCAAATTGACCAGATGTTCAATGCCTATGCGCGAGGCGAGCCCAAATTGGAGTTGCCCGTCGGGATCGACGCGTTGACTCTGGCAAAAGTGCTGGCTTTGTTTGCCGACAGCGAGACGCGCCACACGGCGGAAACTGTCGCTCAGGAACTCAAACTGAGTCGGACGACGGCGCGGCGTTACCTGGAATTTGCTGCCAGCCAACAGCAGATTGTGGCGGAGATTGTTTACGGAAAAGTAGGGCGGCCGCAGCGAATTTATCGGGGCGCATAATAAAAAACGGTGAGTCAGATTCTCTCTGACTCACCGTTCAGGCGTGGAACAAAGCAGGGCTTAGCGATGCGCCAGCTCGACTTCGTCTTCGCTGTCCATCACCGCTTTGTCGGTCTGACGCAGCCATTGACTGGTCAGCGTGCCGGCGGTCATTGAACCGTTCACGTTCAGGGCAGTACGGCCCATATCGATCAGCGGCTCGATGGAAATCAACAGCGCCACCAGCGTGACCGGCAGACCCATTGCAGGTAACACAATAAGCGCAGCAAACGTTGCGCCACCGCCGACACCGGCCACACCCGCAGAACTCACAGTGACGATACCTACCAGAGTCGCAATCCACAGCGGATCGAGCGGGTTAATGCCAACCGTTGGGGCAACCATTACCGCCAGCATCGCCGGGTACAGACCTGCACACCCGTTCTGACCAATGGTGGCACCAAAGGAAGCAGAGAAGCTGGCGATAGATTCCGGTACGCCCAGACGACGGGTTTGCGCTTCGATATTCAACGGAATAGACGCGGCGCTGGAACGGCTGGTAAAGGCAAAGGTCAGCACCGGCCACACTTTACGGAAGTATTTCAGCGGATTGACGCCGTTGGCACCCAGCAGCAGGCCGTGAACCACAAACATGATCGCCAGACCGAGGTAAGAAGCCACCACGAAACCGCCAAGCTTGATGATGTCCTGCAGGTTAGAACCGGCCACCACCTTGGTCATCAGCGCCAGCACACCGTAAGGAGTCAGTTGCATCACCAGACGAACCAACTTCATCACCCAGCTTTGCAGGGTGTCGATAGCGGTCAGCACTCGCTTGCCTTTTGGCTCATCGTCTTTCAGCAGTTTGAGCGCCGCGACACCCAGGAATGCGGCGAAAATCACGATGCTGATGATAGACGTTGGGTTTGCCCCGGTCAGATCGGCAAACGGGTTTTTCGGCACGAAAGAGAGCAGCAGTTGCGGCACGCTCAGGTCAGCGACTTTGCCCACATAGGTGCTTTGAATGGCATTCAGACGGGCGGTTTCCGCAGTACCCTGCACCAGACCTTCAGCGCTCAGGCCAAACAGGTTGGTGACCAGCACACCCACCAGCGCAGAAATCAGCGTGGTGAACAGCAGAGTGCCGATAGTCAGGAAGCTGATTTTACCCAGTTGAGAAGCGTTATGCAGACGCGCGACCGCACTCAGAATAGAGGCGAAGACCAGCGGCATCACAATCATTTGCAGCAGTTGCACATAGCCGTTGCCGACAATGTTGAACCACTGGATAGAGTCTTTCAGTACCGGGTTATCGGCACCGTAAATGAGTTGCAGCGCCAGACCAAAGACCACGCCGATCGTCAGACCGAGCAGCACTTTTTTCGCCAGGCTCCACTGCTTATGTCGGGTTTGCCCCAGCGCAAACAGCAACACCACGAACACCACGACGTTCGCTATTAATGGAAAATTCATCCCCGTTCTCCTGATGTCATTCTCCGACCCAAAATCGAGTCGATTGTTATGGCGCAAGAGTAGCAGAAGTGTGATGTGGCGCTTATATCCAAATGGAATGGTTTATGACGAAAGTGATGGTTTCGCTGGTTTAATGTTCAGTCTGGTGATTTATAAAGCGGTCGAAGCGAAATTGCAGGGCGCTGATCAGGTTGGATGACCAGCGAACCGCACTGTTTTCGGGCATGGATTGCGGCATCCAGACGGCGTAAACGAACAGCGCCATACACAACACGCGTTCCAGTTGGTTGCCTTTACGCGGTGCCAGAATCGGCAAACGGAAACGCCAGCGGCAGGGCCACAGCAGAGGCACGCCCGCAGGGGTCAGCATATCGGCAAGAATATGGCTCAGATATCCCAACACCATGCCCTGAATGGCATCGGCAGGCACAATCCAGCTTTCCGGTACTTTGAGGTAGAACAGCGTCAGGCTGGCGAAGACCGCCAACAGGCTGTGCGTAAAGCCCCGATGGCCAAAGGCTCTGGCGATGGGTTTGGCTATCCAGCTTAATCGCTGCCCCAGAAACGACTTCGGGTGATCGATATCCGGCAGCAGGCAGGTTAAGACCGCCGCGGGAACGATATGCCACCAGTCACCTTGCGCCAAAACAGGTGTCAGCTCGGCGTTTTTGGCAAACACCGCGCAGGCTATGGAAAAGAGCAGGTGGCCTTCCGCTGTCATGATAACACCCGTCAAACTGTCAATTCATACAGTATAGGGTTTTTGTACAGTAGGCGGAAGAGGTGACGGTGTAACTCTTTGTCACATGACCTCATGCGTGAATGAGTGAACGGGGTTAATTCTGTTTCCAGGCATATTGATTCCCCTGTCTTTTGTATATGCTGACTTTTGCACTGAAGTCATCCCTTTTATTCTGCGGTGTACATAAACATGACGGTTCCGGAGCTAGTGACGAAGGACAGCGGTCATGTTGACGGGGACAACATTGATTTCGACCCGCTGAGCCGAAAATCAATAAATTGATTTTCCTTATTTTTTGTTCTGCCACCCATGACAAAACGGTATTCGTTAGAGGTTTGTCAGCCGTCCTTCGGGACGGCTTTTTGTTTCTATAGTCCAAATGCTTAGGCCAAAAGTACCTTTTTCCCCATTTTTATAAGCAGACCAATTTCCTGTTTTGGTGCTTCCTTGTCGGTAATTATCACGTCTATTTTTTCTATGGGTAACACGGTACTTAAACCTTTACGTCCGAATTTTGTCGAGTCGGTCACGACGATGACCTGTTGAGCTGCCGCTGCCATCAGAGAACTGACAGCATAGCCTTCATTGAAAGTTGTAATTCCATTCTGGCTGTCAAGTCCATCAGCGCCAACGAACATCAGCTTTGCGGATACACCCTGCAATGAGAGTTCGGTAATCCGGCCATGCAGCGAAAGTGTTTTATGGCGAAGCGTTCCCCCACAGACAACCAGGGTGATATTTCGGTTTTCTGCCAGTACGCTGGCTGCGGCCAGGCTGTTGGTGATCACCGTAATGTTGTTAAGTACCATTAGTTTTTCTGCAACCAGCTTAGTCGTACTGCCGCTGTCCAGAATGATGGTGTCACCTTCCTGTACCAGACTGGCGGCCTGGATCGCAATACGTTCTTTCGGGTCTGAAGCAAGTTCGTACCGATCCGTCAGGCTCAGTTCCTTACCCTCGGTCAGCAACGCCTGTACGGTAGTCAGGTTTTGTGCCGCACCGCCATGAAACCGAATAAGCAGACCTTTTTTTTCGAGGTAGTGCAAATCCGCGCGGATTGTCACACCCGAGACAGCAAATTCAGAGGCCAGGTCGTTGCTTGTCACGCTGCCTTTTGTGTTGACCATTTCAACAATTTTGTTACGCCGTTCAAACGTGTTCATTGCCCACCTTCCTTATCCGGCAATCTTAAAATGAAAGGAAAAGAAAGTAAAAGACGAGAGTCAATTTTTTCTGCCTAATCCTGTTTTTGTACCTGTGTGGTATTTTGTATAAATATAACAAATTGAAAAATATGATTTTATATTTTCATTTTTGATGAAAAGCAATGAAAATGAAATGATATGAAAGCAAATGAAATTAAATAATGAAGGCATTTAAAGGGTTTTGAAGATATTCGTAAGATAATGGATCTTGATCACATAAAGATATGTAGGCAAATGTACATAATGGTGCGAGTTTCGGTCATATCCGATTCACACCATTTTTTCATTTACCAAAAGGATTTATGTTGTGAAAGAGTTTATCAACGAGCATCAGCAGAGCGGCCGCGGGATTTGTTCCGTATGTTCCGCGCATCCCCTGGTTATTGAAGCGGCGCTTAAGCTGGATAAAGATACTGGACGTAAGGTGCTAATTGAGGCCACATCGAACCAGGTTAATCAGTTCGGCGGTTATACCGGCATGAAGCCGGAGCATTTTCGTGATTATGTTTTTGGCATTGCTGCCATTGTCGGTTTTCCGAGAGAGCGTATTATTCTTGGGGGGGACCATCTGGGGCCAAATTGCTGGCAAAATGAAAATGCGCAGTCTGCGATGGAGAAATCCCGTACTCTGATCGCTGAATATGTCAGGGCAGGATTTACAAAAATCCACCTGGACACATCCATGTCGTGCGCCGACGATCCCGTTCCTTTGCCTCCTGAAACCGTCGCAGAAAGAGCGGCTGATTTGTGTCGTGTCGCTGAAGACGCGGCGACGGAAGAGCAGAAAAACCAGCTGACCTATGTTGTGGGGACTGAAGTTCCTGTGCCTGGCGGCGAAGCCTCCGCTATTAACGAGGTGCATATCACACGGGCAGAAGATGCAGCCAACACGATTAAGATTCACCAGTTAGCGTTTCAAAAGGCTGGTCTGTCTGATGCAGTTAAACGTATCTCGGCGTTGGTAGTGCAGCCTGGTGTTGAATTCGATCACAGTAATATCATTCACTTTGACCCGTCGAAAGCAGAGGCGCTTAGCCGCTTTATCGAATCCACTCCGATGGTGTTTGAAGCCCATTCTACGGACTACCAGACACCCGAAGCCTATCGGGCTCTCGTTAAAGGTCATTTTGCGATCTTAAAGGTGGGCCCGGCTCTGACGTTCGCGCTACGTGAGGCGATATTCTCTCTGGCAAGAATTGAAGAAGAGCTGATTCAGCCGGAGGATCAGAGCCGTATTATGGCTGTTATCGATCAAGTGATGCAGGACGAGCCTGGTTACTGGAGAAAATATTATCGTCCCAAACATTCTGAGTCGATGGTGGATGTGCATTTCAGCTTGTCTGATCGTATTCGCTATTATTGGGGTAATGACCGGATCTCTCGTTCCGTGGAAAAACTTCTGCAAAATCTCCGGGAAGTCAGTATTCCTCTTGGGCTGGTGAGTCAGTATTTCCCGCGCCAGTTTGAGCGGGTGCAGGCCCGAGAATTGCCTGTCGATGGACGATTATTTGTCATTGATAAAATACAGGATGTATTACGCGACTATGCCTATGGCTGTACTCCCCCCGTAGCAAAGAGCGAGGTGGCAAATGTCTAATTACCGCCGATTTTTTTGCGATGGGTTACATTTCAACAATTCCACCGAAGCCCTGGCGTTTATTGGTACCAAAATGTGTGCGGAAGGTGTTGTCAAAGACACTTATCCGGCGGCACTGCTGGAAAGGGAAGTTGTTTTCCCTACCGGAATTGAACTGGAGGGCCATGCCGTTGCAATCCCGCACTGCGACGCCACACACGCGAAAGAACCTGCAATCTGTGTTATTCGTCCGATATCACCGGTGCCGTTCATGCAGGCGGATGGTGACGAATATGTTAACGCAGAATTGATTATTGCGCTGATCGTATCGAATCCCCAGGAACAAATGAAACTCCTGAAACAGTTATTCAGCCAACTTCAGCAACCTTCATTCATTGATGGGTTACTGGCTGCCTCTTCTGAAGACGCTCTGGCTGAATATTTCAATCAACAGATTTTGGCAGCGACTGCCTGACGAATCTGGTTTATACAAGGAACTTATATGAAAGGTAATGTGCGTAAAGTCATTGTTGCCTGCGGCGGGGCTGTAGCTACGTCCACAATGGCGGCTGAAGAAATTAAGGAACTGTGCGAGTTACATAAAATTCCTTTGGAAATTGTGCAATGCCGGGTTAATGAAATTGATACCTATCTGGATGGTGTCGATCTTATTTGTACAACGGCCCGCGTTGACCGTAAATTCGGTGATATTCCTGTTGTTCATGGGATGCCGTTTATTTCCGGGGTGGGGATTAATGCTCTTCAGCAAAACATTCTGGCTATTCTTCGGGGGTGATTATGTTTGCAGATATCATGCGTTATATCCTCGATATGGGACCAACAGTTATGTTGCCCATTGTTATCATCATTTTCTCTGTTTGTTTGGGAATGAAAGTTGGTGATGCGTTTAAGTCGGGGCTGCATATTGGTATTGGTTTTGTGGGGATAGGACTGGTCATTGGTTTGATGCTGGATTCTATTGGACCAGCGGCAAAAGCGATGGCTGAGCACTTCCAGATAGGTCTTGAAGTGGTTGACGTGGGCTGGCCTGGCTCATCCCCAATGACCTGGGCATCACAGATTGCACTTATCGCGATTCCTGTCGCTATCGGTGTCAATATTTTGATGCTGATTACGCGAATGACTCGCGTCGTCAATGTCGATATCTGGAACATCTGGCACATGACCTTTACCGGGGCAATGGTGCATCTGGCAACGGGCTCCTATTGGCTGGGTATGCTGGGAGTCGTGCTTCACGCCGCATTTGTTTACAAGCTGGGAGACTGGTTCGCCCGTGATACCCGCGAGTTTTTTGAACTTGACGGAATTGCCATTCCACATGGTTCGTCGGCCTACCTGGGGCCAATCGCCGTGCTGGTCGATACCATTATTGAAAAAGTACCGGGTCTGCGCCGGATCCATTTCAGTGCTGATGATGTTCAGCGCCGCTTTGGACCATTTGGCGAACCGGTAACGGTGGGTTTCGTTATGGGGATTGTCATCGGGCTGCTGGCAGCGTACGACCCCAAAGAGGTGCTACAGCTGGCCGTGAAAACGGCAGCGGTTATGCTGCTGATGCCGCGTGTTATTAAGCCTATCATGGACGGGCTTACACCGATTGCTAAGCAGGCTCGCAAGCGCCTGCAGGCACGGTTCGGCGGTGATGATTTCCTGATTGGCCTTGATCCCGCATTGCTTCTGGGACATACCGCAGTGGTGTCTGCCAGCCTCATTTTTATTCCATTGACTATCCTGATTGCTGTTTTTTTACCAGGGAATAAAGTTTTGCCGTTTGGGGATCTGGCAACTATCGGGTTCTTTGTTGCTATGGCAGTGGCTGTTCACCGGGGGAATCTGTTCCGCACGCTGATATCCGGTGTGATCATCATGAGCATTACACTATGGATTGCCACACAGACTATTAGTCTGCATACCCAACTGGCCGCGAACGCAGGCGCGCTTAAAGCGGGCGGGCAGGTTGCATCGATGGACCAGGGGGGATCCCCGATCACGTATTTGCTGATTCAGTTGCTGACCTGGCAAAATGTGGCCGCGCTGGTTGTTATTGGTGCTGTCTATCTGGCGGGTGTGCTGCTGACCTGGCGACGTGCCCGCCAGAAGACTCATTTGGTCACCGACGCTGCTGACGCTACAGTGGCAAAATAATCCAGAAATAACACCTGATATTATCCTTTAATTATTTTATGTGACGGGGGTTCCCCCGTCCGGAGTCAATTTAATGAAATCTGTCGTTATTAACGCCGGAGGCCGCGTTACGCTTGAAGACAAGCCAGTGCCTCAAATTGAAAAATCCGATGATGTATTAGTTGAGGTTATTTGTTCGGGATTATGCGGTTCCGATATTCCCCGGATATTTCATAATGGGGCACATGCCTATCCCATTATCCTGGGGCATGAATTTAGCGGGAGAGTAAAAGCAAAGGGGGATAATGCCACCGACCTGAATATTGGCGATATGGTTGCCTGTGTTCCTCTTCAGCCTTGTTTCAAATGTCCGGAGTGCCAGAAAGAATTATGGTCACAGTGCCGTAATTATCAGTTTATCGGATCCCGTAGCAGTGGTGGAAACAGCGAATATATTGTTGTTCCCCAGAAAAACCTGTTCCGTCTGGCGGAAGGAACGACACCAACAGAGGGAGCATTCTATGAACCACTGACCGTCGGTCTTCATGCCATGCAGCTTGCCGGTGGGTGTAAGGATAAAGAGGTGTTGATTATCGGTGCCGGAACCATTGGATTGCTGGCTATGCAGTGCGCCAGGGCTTTTGGTGCGCGATCCATCACTGTGGTTGATATCAACCCGGACCGTCTTGCTTTAGCACGCCAACTCGGTGCTACTCATATCTATAACAGCGCGGATATGTCAGCCGATGATATCCGCCAAAAATTAGAGTCGCGTCGATTCAGGCAGCTCATTATGGAAACCGCGGGAACACCGGAGACAATCGAGCTGGCAATCACTATCGCCGGACCTTGTGCGCAGATTGCCCTGATTGGGACGTTGCACAATGATTTACACCTCAGCAGTGCCGCGTTCGGTCTGATCCTGCGTAAAGAGCTGCACATTATGGGGAGCTGGATGAATTATTCCGGCATGTGGCCGGGTATTGAATGGAAACAGGCTACCCAGCTCTTCACTGATGGCGAAATTAATTTAAAACCACTTATCGCTGTTCAGGGCGGCCCAGTGCCGTACTCAAATTCGGTCCTTGCGTTACAGGGAAAGTCTATGAGCGGAAAAATAATGCTCGATTTTTCCTCACAATATCAAGACGACGCTGGCAACTAAGGAGCGGTAATATGGCAACGTTGACAGAAAATAAAATGCGGGCAATGCTGAGACTTTCCAACGAGTCAGGCATTATTGCAGCCCTGGCTCTCGACCAGCGCGGCGCATTAAAAAAAATGATGGCATCCGTGATAGGATCCGGAGAAGTGAAAGAGCGTGACGTGCTGGACTTTAAAACGCTGGTTTCAGTTGAGCTTACATCTTACGCCTCATCTATTTTACTGGATCCGGAATATGGACTGGTAGCGGCGACCTACCGGGACGGTAATGCGGGGCTGCTGCTGGCATATGAAAAAACGGGCTACGATAACAGTAAGGAAGGGCGTTTACCTGACTTGTTGAGTCTTTGGTCTGTTAAGCGACTGAAAGAAGCCGGAGCGGATGCAGTAAAATTTTTGCTTTATTACGATGCTGATGAAAAACCGCATATTAACGAACAGAAGCGCGTGTTTATTGAACGATTAGGTTCGGAGTGTCTTGCGGAGGATATTCCGTTCTGGCTGGAGTTGGTTTCCTATGATGCTAATATTCCTGATAGTAAGAGTAAGGAATACGCCAGAATCAAGCCTCATAAAGTGATCGCCATGATGGAGGAATTTTCCAGACCACAATATGGGGTTGATGTCCTGAAAGTGGAAGTTCCTGTGAATATGGCTTTTGTGGAAGGTTATTCAGCCGGTGATGAATACATCTATACAAAGAAGGAGGCCGCAAAATATTTTAAAGCGCAGTCGGATGCATCCCCTTTACCATTTATATTTTTAAGTGCTGGTGTCAGTGCTGAATTATTTCGGGATACGCTGCATTTTGCACATGAGGCGGGTTCCACATTTAATGGCGTTTTGTGTGGTAGAGCAACGTGGGCTGGTGCGGTTATACCTGCTATCTGCAATGGGCAGGAGGCGGCGAGGGCGTGGTTAAGAACGCAAGGGCGAAAAAATATAGAAGAGCTGAATGCTGTTCTTCAATGCACGGCATCTTCATGGGGGGATAAAATAACAGTGGCAGACTAATCATTCAGAATAACTCATTCATCACGCGAATGAGTTATTTTTGTGCAATGCCGTTCTTAATCAGATGGCTGAATTTATTCTGCGGGCGCCGAATCCGAAAGCAACCTGGCACGGGCAAACACCCAGGCTGCCGGTGCGCCAGATTAATGGCACGATCACCAAATTCTCCCGTCTGAAGTCGTCAGGTGACGAAGCGCTGTATGAGTGTGTGCTGGAGCATGAACTGGCGCTGCTGGACAGAAATTACCGTTCTGCGGTGTACATGAACAAAGCCCTCAGTATAAGGGTTTTGAGGCTGCTGTATGGGTAAATGGCGGTGATGAGTCTTGTTGTGATGAGTTCCAGCGCGTGTTTGAACGTTTTGCCATTACCGGTGTCAACATTACGTTTTTGCCTGAATGCCCGGATTACATACAACTGACGGAATGGATAAAACAGGCAAAAACCTGTGTTCTTCATCGTCTGCTTATCTGCGTAGACCTGCACCCTGAAGAGGGCGAGTCTAAAGGGATGGAGAATACTACCGCGCTTTTTTTCACTAATGGATACGCCAAAACAGAAGGGGAGAAACCTGTTTATCTGTACCAGCCGATGACCGACGTAACCGACGTAGAAAACGGCTTGCCTGTTTATCTGCTTACGGAGCCCGTCAGTAAGCCGAAAATCCTCTGGTATACCGGGTTGTATTGGCGGGATTGACGAGCGGCCGAACGCTGTGCGTTACGGATAAGCCGGCGAGGGATCCCCGGTAGCGTTTAACCGGGGAGATGAAATCAGCCCAGCAGATGCGCGGCGGTAAGCTGCTTAAGAGAGTTAAGTTTGACGTCAGCCAGCACATAGCGTGCATCGGCAAAGTTTGCATGTTCCGGCACGACGATGGAACGCATGCGCGCGGCTTTGCTGGCGATCATCCCGTTGACGGAATCTTCCAGTGCCACACAGGTCAGCGGAGAAACGGCAAGCTTTGCGGCGCAATCCAGATACACCTGAGGATGCGGTTTGCTGTACGGCAGTTTTTCAGCGGAAGCCAGCGCATCGAACTGATCGCGCAGGTCAAACATGGTCAACACTTTTTCCAGCATGTGCAGAGGAGAAGCTGAAGCCACACCGACTTTCAAACCTTGCGCTTTACACAGCGCAATCGCTTCACGCACGCCTGGCAGCAGAGGGCGTTCTTCTTCCACCAGTGAAATGGCACGGCTGATAATGCACTCTGTCACTTCTTCACGGCTCGGGCCGTTCCACGGCTGCTGGGCAAACCACAGTTCTACGACCATGTCGATGCGCAGACCCAGCGTGTCCGGCAGTTCGTTGCGGCGGGAAATGTCCACGCCGAGGCTGGCGATAATGTCCAGTTCGGCACGATCCCACAGCGGTTCGGAATCAATCAGTAAACCGTCCATATCAAAAATAGCGGCAAGAATTTGACGCTGGGCTGTCATAGAGCAACTCCTGTAGAGGTAAAAAGGCCTGAGATTCGGCCTCATCGTACACCATAACGCTTTTAAAGCGCAGGCGAAAAGCGACAAGGCACTGTAGACTTACACTCAATTAAAAAGCGCGTCTGAACAAGGGGAAACCATGACGTATCAACAAGCTGGACGCATTGCCATACTGAAACGCATTTTGGGATGGGTAGTTTTTATCCCAGCCGTGATGTCCACACTGATTTCCGTGCTCAAATTCATGTTTGAACACAGTGAAAAACAGCCAGGGATTGATGCCGTGATGCTCGACTTCGCGCACGTGATGATCGAGATGATTCGCTTCAACACGCCGTTCCTTAACTTCTTCTGGTACAACTCGCCGCTGCCCGATTTTCACCACAGCCTGAATATCAGTTTCTGGATAATCTTCGCTCTGATCTTCGTCGGCCTGGCGTTGCAGGGGTCTGGCGCGCGTATGAGTCGGCAGGCAAAGTTCCTGAAGGAAGGCGTTCAGGACCAGATGATTCTGGAGAAAGCGAAAGGGCCGGAAGGGCTGACCAAAGAGCAAATCGAAGCCAAAATTGTGGTGCCGCACCACACTATTTTTCTGCAAATCTTTCCGCTGTATGTGCTGCCGGTAATTGTGATTGTGGCCGGGTACTTCTTCTTTAATCTGTTGGGCTTCCTTTAAAAAAACAAAACCCGGTCAATATTGATCGGGTTTGTTCTTTCAACCTTTCGGGAAAGGCCGGGGTTTACCTTCGCTGTCTACGGCGACATAGATAAACAGCGCTTCAGTCGCCTTATAGCGTTGCCCAATGGGCTCCGAAGAGACTTTCTTCACCCACACTTCGATGTTAATCGTGATGGAGCTGTTGCCGCGTTTCGTGCAGCGCGCATAGCAGCACACCACATCGCCCACGGCAACAGGGCGTAAGAACGTCATGCCTTCAACCCGAACAGTGACCACGCGGCCCTGAGCGATTTCTTTCGCCATAATGGCGCCGCCCAGGTCCATTTGCGACATCAACCAGCCGCCAAAAATATCGCCGTTGGCGTTGGTGTCTGCCGGCATTGCCAGCGTGCGTAAAACTAAATCGCCAATCGGCGTGTTACCGCTGTCAGTCATTCTTTTCGTCCTGGGGCATATGGCGGTAGATGTAGATTCCGCTCAGCAGGGTGAAAACCAGCGTCAGCGCGGTGAGGCCAAACACTTTAAAGTCAATCCAGATATTCTCAGGCAACCAGAATGCGATGTAGATATTGGCCAGACCACACAGAATAAAGAACATCGCCCAGGCGATATTCAGACGCGACCAGACAAATTGCGGCAGGGTCAGCTCTTTGCCGAGCATGCGCTGAATTAACGGTTTTTTCATGACCCACTGACTGATTAGCAGCGCACATGCAAACAACGCATAAATTACAGTGACTTTCCATTTTATGAATTCAGAGTTGTTGAAGTACAGGGTCAGACCACCAAACACCGCCACCAGTACAAAGGTGATGAGGGCCATTTTTTCGACTTTGCGATAGCGTATCCAACAGAAAATAAGCACCACAGCAGTGGCGATAATCAGTGATTTGGTGGCGACAAAAATGTCGAAAAGCTTATAAAAAACAAAGAACACCACCAGCGGTAAAAAATCGAGAAACTGCTTCATACATCATTTCCGTCATTCAGTTGCGGCCCGGAGGCTCCGGGCCAAAGGGATCAGTTACGAATAAGCATATACAGGCGGAATAAATAGATCAGCAACAAAGCAGAAATGAGGTTGCTGATACAGTTCACCACCACCGCACCGACGTTGGGCGACAGCACGGCAAAGTTCGGGGCGAACATCAGCAGCAGCGTTTTTGCCAGCAGCCAGCCCATGACCGGCGAGGCCACCATACGCATGTTAGCCCACGCCAGGCGCATGCTGCTGCGCATGGAGGTGAAGATGCCCATTTTATCCTGCACCATCATGATAGGCGCGAAGGCCAGCACGATAGCGAGCAAAACGCCTGGCACGACCACCAGCATCACCCCCATTTGAACCAGGAAGGTGGTGATGAAAATCAGCAGCAACAGCTTTGGCAGGACTGGTGCACTGGCTCCGATAGCGCGCAGGGCGCTAATACGCTGGCCTGCTGACACCATCTGAATCATCAGCAACACGCCGCCTGCCAGAATGGCGTTGCCAATCAGCCCGGAAAACGTGGAGGCCGCAGAAGCCCGCAGCAGAATTTGCTGCTGTTCTGGCGTCATGTTTTGCACCAGCTCAAACAAACCGGCGCTGCCCGCGAGGTTGTCGCCTTCTTTCAGAAGGGCGAGTTGTTCGTCGCTCGGTGAGAACGCATGGCCAAGTACCACCGTGATAAACGCACACAACAACGCAATCAGTAAAAGGGTAACGAACTGATTACGAAAAAAATTACCCGTGTCACGGAAAACAGAACTTGCCGTGATAGACATGCACTCTCCTTGAGTCTTACCAACTGTGATTAAGCCAGCAATTGTAACTCAGCCAGCGGCAAAGTGGCAGCATCAACGCCTGTATGGAAAAGCATATCTTTGTAAAGAGGCGGTAAGCCGTCGTGAGATTGTGGTGGTTTCGACAGGTAAAAATACGCTTTTTTGTAACAGGCCAAAGGCCAGAAATTGATGTAGATGCGATTTATTTGTCTCCATTTGGTAACTGAAAATTAATCCAGATCAATAAATATTAAATCTCAAGACTGAATGTGATCTCGATTGGATCGTTATTACTCCTTTGTGGGTATATTCACCGCGCGGATAAAACCATAACGAAGGAGTGGAAATGAAAAAGTTAGCAGTGGCAGCATTGGTTTTAAGCAGTCTCTCTGGGGGAGCCTGGGCGCATGAAGCGGGTGAGTTCTTTATTCGTGCCGGTAGCGCAACGGTTCGCCCGACAGAGGGCTCTGATAACGTGCTCAATTTTGGCGGTTTTACTGTCGATAACAATACCCAATTGGGCTTGACCTTTACTTACATGGCGACCGACAACATCGGTATCGAGCTGTTGGCCGCCACACCGTTCCGTAACAAAGTGGGCACCGGCCCGACTGGAACTATTGCCACAGTGAATCTGTTACCGCCAACGTTGATGGCGCAGTGGTATTTCTTTGAGGCCGACAGCAAGGTGCGTCCTTATGTGGGCGCGGGGATTAACTACACCACTTTCTTTAACACCGATTTCAACGACACCGGGAAAGCGGCAGGTTTGTCTGACCTCAGCGCGGATGATTCCTGGGGCGCAGCGGGGCAGGTTGGGGTGGATTATCTGATCAACCGCGACTGGCTGATTAACGCCTCCGTCTGGTACATGGATATCGACACCGATGTGAAATTTAAAGCAGGCGGTGAGAGCCAGACTATCCATACACGCCTTGACCCGTGGGTGTTTATGTTCTCAGCAGGCTACCGCTTCTGATGCCTCATTGAGCGGCTGTTCAACGCCGCTCATCACTTTTATCGCTATGATATTAAAAATAAATTCCTTACATTTCGCGAAGGCGCATTTCTCGCATCTTCAGCCGTTCCGCTTAGAATAGCGCGCTTCTCTTTTTCAGAAGCAGACCCTCTTAATGAACTATAAATCACTTTTTCTTGTTGCCGCTCTGGCGATGCTGAACGGCTACAAGTACTGGCCGGATGAAGACCTGAATAAGTAACGAAGCAAAAAAAGCCCGCACAAGTGCGGGCAAATAATACTGGAAGCAATGTGAGCAATGTCGTACCGAATACCTGAGTGATTGGCTCAATCATTCGGTAATGAGAAAGATAGTGATTCTCATTAATATCGTCAACCCCTTCTTTTTTGTGGCTATTCAGGGCAGGGCAGGCAGTGAAAGGAAAAACGCCGTCTGAGGAAGCTCAGACGGCGTGAGGATTACGCGTGGCGAGTGGCGGCTTTCATGCTTTGCACGAAGGCTTTCAACTCAGCCAGCATCGCCGGGTGATTATCGACGTTTTTCTCGATGATTTTGACAATCGCCGAACCTGAAATTGCCCCGGCAGCGCCAGCACCAATCGAGGCGCTCACCTGATCCGGTGCCGAAATACCAAAGCCCTGCAACGGCGGTGCGGCATGGTACTCCTTCAGTTTTTCAATCAGGTGATGCAGTGGCAGCGCGGCCTTGTTTTCAGCCCCTGTCACGCCTGCGCGGGAAAGCAGGTAGGTGTAGCCGCGACCGTGGGAAGCAATCTGGCGCAACAGGTCGTCATCGGCGTTTGGCGGGCAGATAAAAATCGGCGCGACGTTATGACGCATTGCCGCCTGACGGAATTCCGCTGACTCTTCCACCGGCACATCCGCAACCAGAACGGAATCCACACCCACGCGTGCGCATTCCGCGTAGAAGTTATCAATTCCGCGATTGAACACCAGGTTGGCGTACATCAGCAGACCGATGGGAAGGGTTGGGTGCTTCTGGCGAATGGCGGCCAGCATTTCGAAACACTGAGTTGGCGTTACGCCTGAAGCAAACGCACGCAGCGTCGCGTTCTGAATGGTTGGGCCGTCAGCCAGTGGGTCAGAGAACGGGATGCCCAGTTCCAGCGCATCAGCTCCGGCTTCGATCAGCGTATCGATGATTTTCAGCGACTGTTCAGGGGTCGGGTCGCCCAGCGTGACGAAGGGAACAAACGCGCCTTCCTTGCGGTTTTTCAGCTCAGCAAACAGGTTGTCATAGCGTTCCATCAGATTTCCCCTCGTGCTTTCAGGATGTCATGTACGGTGAAGATGTCTTTATCGCCGCGGCCGGAAAGGTTAACCACCAACAGCTGCTCTTTGTCCGGGTTTTCGCGCATCATTTTCAGGGCGTGA
Source organism: Pantoea sp. sgz302252 (assembly GCF_047713085.1). Lineage (NCBI taxonomy): Bacteria > Pseudomonadati > Pseudomonadota > Gammaproteobacteria > Enterobacterales > Erwiniaceae > Pantoea > Pantoea sp. sgz302252. The sequence goes on along the minus strand of NZ_JBLFJW010000001.1, from coordinate 161,446 downwards.
GCCAGCGCGTGGGAAGATTCCAGCGCCGGAATAATCCCTTCATGGCGGCTCAGCGCTTTAAAGGCATCCAGCGCTTCGTTGTCGGTAATCGACACATATTCTGCACGGCCAATACTGTTCAGGAAGGCGTGCTGAGGCCCAACGGAGGGGAAATCCAGACCCGCAGAAATGGAGTAAGATTCTTCAATCTGGCCTTCATCGGTCTGCATCATCGGCGATTTCATGCCGAAGTAGATGCCGACACGCCCGTGCTTCAATGGCGCACCGTGTTCACCGGTTTCGATACCGTGACCCGCCGGTTCAACACCAATCAGGCCCACAGAGGTTTCGTCGATGAAGTCTGCAAACATGCCGATGGCGTTAGAGCCCCCGCCAACACAGGCGATGACCGCATCGGGCAGACGGCCTTCGCGCGCCTGAATCTGCACTTTGGTCTCTTCGCCAATCATGCGCTGGAATTCACGCACAATGGTCGGGAATGGGTGCGGGCCAGCCGCAGTACCGAGCATGTAGTGCGCGGTTTCATAGCTGCCAGACCAGTCGCGCAGCGCCTCGTTACAGGCATCTTTCAGCGTGGCGGAGCCGCTATGAACGGCAATCACTTCAGCACCCATCAGGCGCATACGGAACACGTTTGGCGACTGGCGCTCAATGTCTTTCGCGCCCATATAAATGCGGCATTTCAGGCCGAGCAGGGCACAGGCAAGTGCGGAAGCCACACCATGCTGACCCGCGCCAGTTTCGGCGATGATTTCAGTTTTGCCCATACGCTTTGCCAGCAACGCCTGGCCCAGCACCTGGTTGGTTTTGTGCGCGCCGCCGTGCAGCAAATCTTCACGTTTGAGGTACAGCGTGGTTTTGGTGCCTGCCGTCAGGTTCTGACATTTGGTCAGCGCGGTCGGGCGACCGGCGTAGTTTTTCAGCAGATCAGTAAACTGCGCCTGAAATTCGGGGTCTTTCTGCGCACTGACGAACGCTTCTTCCAGCTGGCGCAGAGCCGGCATCAGGATTTGCGGCACATACATGCCGCCAAATTCGCCAAAGTACGGGTTCAGTAATGTGTTCATGTCCATTTCCTTAATATGCGCGCAGCGTCTGAAAGACCGAGGCCAGTTTGCTGGCATCTTTAATGCCCGGTTCAGACTCTACACCTGAATTGAAATCGAGCCCGGCGCAGCCGCTTTTTGCCGCTTCTACACAGTTATCCGGGCTAAGGCCGCCTGCGAGCAGCACGTTACTTAAGTCTTGTCCGTTCAGCAGCGACCAGTCGAAGCGCTCGCCGGTGCCGCCCTGACCGTTATCAAACACGTATTTCTCAACGTGATTCAGGTTGCGGGCAGGCAGGGTGTCTTTGACACTCAAGGCTTTCCAGATTTGAACTTTTTCTGGCAGTTGGCGGCGCAGTGCGTCGATATAAGCCTGGTCTTCGCTGCCGTGCAGTTGAACCGCAGCCAGCTTCAGGTTTTCTGCTTTCGCCACGATGTCCGCAATGTCGTTATTGCGGAACACGCCAACGTAGCTCAGAGGAGCACTTTCCATCACGGCACGAGCTTGCGCTTCCTCAATAAAACGAGGCGACGACGGCACAAAAATCAGCCCGCCGTAAATCGCTCCGGCTTCGAAAGCCGCTTTCGCATCTTCACCGCGAGTCAGACCGCAAACTTTGTTTTCACCCAGCAGCACACGGCGAACCGCAGCGTTGAGATCGTCATGTGACATCATCGCGGAACCAATCAGGAAGCCGTTTGCAAAGTGGCTCAGCTCGCGAACCTGGCCGTAGGTATTGATGCCGGATTCGCTGATCACCGTCACACCCGCGCCTAAACGTGGGGCTAACTGGCGAGTGCGATTCAGATCAATAGAGAGGTCTCGCAGGTCACGGTTGTTAATGCCGACCACTTTCGCGTCAAGGGCAATGGCCCGCTCCAGCTCTTCTTCGTTACTGACTTCGGTCAGCACGCCCATGCTCAGGCTGTGCGCCACGGCCGAAAGCTGGCGATATTCTTCGTCATCCAGCACGGAGAGCATCAACAGGCAGGCATCTGCCTGATAGAAGCGCGCCAGATAGATTTGATACGGGTCGACGATAAAGTCTTTGCACAGAATAGGCTGGGGCGCTATCTGGCTGACAATCGGCAGAAAATCAAAACTGCCCTGGAAATACTTCTCGTCCGTCAGCACAGAGATGGCGGACGCATAGTGTTTGTAGACACCGGCGATACGCGCCGGGTCGAAGTCTTCACGAATCACACCTTTGGACGGCGATGCTTTTTTGCATTCGAGAATAAACGCGGTACGTGCACCTTGCAGGGCATCATAGAAGTGGCGTTTGCCTGGCTCGACGTCGTTCTGGAAACTGGCTAACGGCTGTTGCGCTTTACGGGCTTCTACCCAGAGGCGTTTATCGGCAACAATTTTGGCTAACACGGTTTGCATTTTTTATCCTCTTGCCGCTAATGCGGTCACGCGATCGTAGGCGGCGCCACTGTGGAGAACGTCCAACACTTGCTGCACGTTGGCTTTCAAATCTTCCTGGCCGTGCAGGCGCATCAACATGGCGACGTTGACCGCGACAGCGGCCTCGTGGGCGGCTTCACCTTTACCTTGTAACAAGCGTGAGAGAATGTCACGGTTTTCTTCCGGCGTGCCGCCAGCCAGCTGTTCCTGACGATACGGCGTCAGACCGAAGTCGTCAGCCGTGAGCTGATAGCTCAGAATTTCACCGTCTTTCAGCTCGGCCACCACGGTTGGTGCATGCAGGGAAACTTCATCCATACCGCCGCTATGCACCACGGCAGCACGCTGATAACCCAGCACGCGCAGGGTTTCGGCAATGGGCAGCACCAGCTCAGGGCTGTAAACACCAATCAACGCCAGCGGCGGATGTGCCGGGTTAATCAGCGGTCCGAGCACGTTAAACAGCGTGCGGGTTTTCAACTGCTGGCGCACTGGCATCGCATGACGGAAACCGGCGTGATATTTCGGTGCGAACAGGAAGCAAACGCCCAGTTCATCCAGCGCTTCACGCGATTTGTCGGCGTTCATGTCCAGGTTGATGCCGAATGCAGCCAGCAAATCGGAAGAACCGGATTTACTGGAGACGCTGCGGTTGCCGTGTTTGGCGACTTTCAGCCCACAGGCCGCGGCGACAAACGCGCTGGCGGTTGAAATATTGATGCTGTTGCTGCCATCGCCACCCGTCCCGACGATATCGGCAAACGGATAATCAGGACGTGGGAACGGCGCAGCGTTTTCCAGCAGGGCGGTAGCCGCTCCGGCGATTTCCTGCGGGTCTTCGCCGCGCACTTTCATGCTCACCAGCGCAGCCGCAAGCTGTTCTGGCTTCACTTCACCACGCACCACGGCAGAGAACAGCTGGTGGCTTTCCTGCTGCGTCAGGATCTCAGCCTGGTACAGTTTTTCCAGAATCGGCTGCAGCGTATTGGCTGGCTCCAGTTTCTTCAGCGCCCATTCGAGGGTCTGTTCCAGCAAGCGTGCACCGTGGCTGGTCAGAATGGATTCCGGGTGGAACTGGAAGCCCACAACGCGATCCGCATCATGACGAACGGCCATCACCATGCCGTTAAAGCTGGCGTTGATAGTCAGCCCGGCAGGAATGTTGCTGCCGACCAGTGAATGGTAACGCGCCACCGGCAATGGATTCGGCAGACCAGCAAACATGCCCTGGCCGTCATGCTCAATGCTTGACGCTTTACCGTGCAGGATTTCACCCGCCTGACCGACATAGCCGCCATAGGCTTCAACAATCGCCTGATGGCCGAGGCAGATGCCAATAATCGGCAGTTTGCCGCGCATACGGGTCAGCAATTCTGGCATACAGCCCGCTTCAGACGGTGCGCCTGGGCCTGGAGAGAGCATCAGCACGGGGTTATCCATGGTACCAATACGTTCAATCAGTGTCTGAGCCGGAACGTGGTTACGGTAAATCACCACATTGTGGCCGTTCGAGCGCAGCTGGTCTGCCAGGTTGTATGTGAATGAGTCGATATTATCGAGCAGCAGAATGTCAGCCATCAGAAAATCTCCTGTGCGTGGTGGGCCGCAGCAATGGCGCGCAGCACCGCGCGAGCTTTATTACGGGTTTCGTCGGCTTCAGACTGCGGTACGGAATCCAGTACCACGCCAGCGCCAGCCTGAACGGTGGCGATGCCATTTTCGACAAAGGCAGAGCGAATCACGATGCAGGTATCGAGGTCGCCGTGAGCAGTAAAGTAGCCAACCGCGCCGCCGTAGCTACCGCGACGTTTACCTTCTGCGGCGGCGATGAGCTGCATCGCACGCACTTTTGGCGCACCGCTCAGGGTGCCCATGTTCATACAGGCGCGGTAGGCGTGCAGCACGTCCAAATCCTGACGCAGCTCACCGACGACGCGAGAAACCAGATGCATCACGAAGGAGTAGCGGTCAACTTTGGTGAGGTCTGCCACATAACGGCTGCCCGGCGTACAAATACGCGCCAGATCGTTACGTGCCAGGTCAACCAGCATCAGGTGTTCTGACAGCTCTTTGTGGTCAGTACGCATTTCCAGTTCGATACGGCTGTCGAGATCCCTGTCCAGAGAGCCATCAGCACGACGACCGCGTGGACGCGTCCCGGCAATCGGGTAGATTTCAATCTGACGGTTATTGGCGTCGTACTTCAGGGAGCTTTCCGGGGACGCACCAAACAAGGTGAAATCGTTGTCCTGCATGAAGAACATGTACGGGCTAGGATTGCTTTTCTTCAGCACGTCATAAGCGGCCAGCGGGGAAGGGCAAGGCAGAGAGAAGCGGCGAGAAGGCACGACCTGGAAAATTTCCCCGGCGCGAATGGCACGCTGCATTTTGCGAACCACGGCACCGTATTCGTCATCGCTCTGATTTACTTCCGTCTGCATCTGCTCGATTTTGGTTACTGGCAGCGGCATTGGCGGTTCGTTCAGCTGCTGGCGCAGTTGCTCAACACGTTTCGTCAGACGCTGTTTTTCGGCGTCGGAAGGGGTAAACAGGCTGGCCTGAATGCGGCTGGTTTTGGTCTGGTGGTCAATCACCAGCAGCGTTTCAGCCAGATAGAAGCAGTAATCCGGGCAGGCTGTATCGCTGTCCAGCTGTGGTAAATCTTCAAAACCAGCGACCAGGTCATAGGCGAACAGACCGCCGAAGAACATGGCTTCGCGCTCATTCACTGGCACCGTCACCAGAGTTTGCAGCAGGCGGAAAGCATCAAACACCGAAAGCGAACACAGGCGAGCATCTTCGTCGAGCAGCGTGCTGACCGCAGGGAAACGCAGGATGCGGCCGTTAGGCTGGTGTTGATTATCGACGCCCGCTGGCAGCACGTTATCCAGCAAATCCAGCAGGGCAGCGCCGTTATCGGACAGCGCCTGAATAGTGACGGTGTCACCTAATGCGGTAATGCGCAGCGCGCTGTCGACCAGCAGCAGGCTCTTTAAATCATCTTTACTGTCGATATCTGCGGATTCCAGCAGCAGCGTTGCCGGGCGAGCCCCACAAATCTGATGAAACAGCGCGGTCGGATTCTCGCGGTAGATTGCGTCACTGGTCAGAAGCTCGAGCTCGGGTTTTTGTGTTTGCATTTTCGTTCTCGTCTCTCTCGAATGTGTTGGTTCAATAAAAAGCCCGCTCATTGGCGGGCCTGGTATCTGTTCGTCTTCTCCAGACGCGATCGCACAGCCCGTTAACAGGGTGTACGCCACCAGCTATGCAGAGTAACGGAAAAGTGGGTCATCGCAGATACCTCATTGTGTGAACTTGCGTACTAGTTAACTAGTCCAGGAGCCTAAAGTCAACCCTTGTTTGTACAAATCTTACTTTTAAGGTTTTGAGGTGAAAGGCTGAAGCAAAAGCACAGGAAGTCACCAGGATTAATGAAGAGGGCTCATAAGTCCAATGGGCAGTCGGTGGGTAATGCAAAGCGCTCACTGGCGTTACACTTGTGTAACTCAGCACAAGCTAAACCGGAGAACAAAATGAAAATTATACGCAACGCCAGCACGCCGTCCGTGAAAGGTCCGGAAGACTACTTTACCGGGCAGGTCAGAATCGATTCGCCATTTCAGGCAACCCCGCCAGCGCGAGTTGGCGGCGCAACCGTGACCTTTGAACCCGGCGCTCGCACGGCGTGGCATACGCATCCATTGGGGCAAACACTGATTGTCATTCATGGGCAAGGCTGGGTGCAGCGTGAAGGCGAAGAGAAACAAACGATAAATCAGGGCGATATTGTCTGGATCCCGGAAGAGGTTCGCCATTGGCACGGCGCGACGTCGACCACCGCCATGACGCACATCGCTATTGCTGAATCCCTTAACGGCAGCCCGGTGACCTGGCTTGAAAAAGTGAGCGACGCTGACTTCAACGCCTGAATCCTCCCACTGGCCTCACGACACGGCGTGAGGCTTTCGTTTCAGAAATTCATTCACAAAGGCTATGATGGGCGCCGAAATGTTTGACCATAATGCCGTCCAGCCATAACCGGAGCGATTTTGAGCGACCATCCCTACGCCGTGATTTATGATTTACACAGCCACACCACCGCCTCCGATGGCCGACTGACACCAGAAGAACTGGTGCACCGCGCACTGGAAATGCGGGTCGGGACGCTCGCGATTACCGATCATGACAGCGTAGCCGCCATCCCTGCGGCGAGAGCAGAAATTGCCCGCGCACAACTCCCCATCGAGTTAATTACCGGGGTGGAGATCTCCACCGTCTGGGAAAATCACGAGATTCACATCGTCGGGTTGAATATCGATATTGAGCATCCTGCGATGACTGCGTTTCTGGCCGAGCAAACAGAGCGCCGTCAGCAAAGAGCGAAGCTGATTGCTGAACGTCTCGATAAAGCCCAAATCCCCGGCGCGTGGGAAGGCGCGTTAAAACTGGCAGACGGCGGGGCGGTCACGCGCGGCCATTTTGCCCGTTTTCTGGTTGAGGCGGGTAAAGCCAACAACATTGCCGACGTGTTCAAAAAATATCTGGCGCGCGGGAAAACCGGATACGTTCCGCCGCAGTGGTGTACAATAGATCAAGCTATTGATGTCATTCATCATTCTGGCGGCAAGGCGGTGATCGCCCATCCGGCGCGCTATAATCTTTCTGCCAAGTGGCTGAAAAGATTGCTGGCACACTTCAGCGAATGTGGCGGCGATGCGATGGAAGTCGCTCAGTGCCAGCAGGCTCCCCACGAACGCGCCCAACTCGCGACGTATGCGCGTCAGTACGGATTACTGGCGTCACAAGGGTCTGATTTCCATCAGCCTTGTCCGTGGATTGAACTGGGTCGCAGACTGTGGCTACCCGCCGGAGTAGAAGGCGTGTGGCAGAGCTGGGAACAGCCGCAAGAGATCATTGAGAGGGAAGTATGAGTCAGTTTTTTTATATTCATCCGGATAACCCACAGCAGCGCCTGATTAACCAGGCCGTGGAAATCGTGCGTAAGGGCGGCGTGATCGTCTACCCAACGGACTCCGGCTATGCGCTGGGCTGCAAAATTGAAGACAAAGGCGCGATGGAGCGAATCTGTCGTATTCGCCACTTGCCTGACGGGCACAACTTCACCCTGATGTGCCGCGACCTGTCGGAGCTGTCGACGTACTCGTTTGTCGATAACGTGGCGTTTCGTCTGATCAAGAACAACACCCCGGGCAACTACACGTTCATCCTTAAAGGCACCAAAGAAGTTCCGCGTCGCCTGCTGCAGGAAAAGCGTAAAACCATCGGGATGCGCGTGCCGTCCAACCCGATAGCGCAAATGCTGCTCGAAGTGCTGGGTGAGCCGATGCTGTCGACGTCGCTGATGCTGCCGGGCAACGAGTTTACCGAGTCTGACCCGGAAGAGATTAAAGATCGCCTGGAGAAAGTGGTCGATTTGGTCATTCACGGCGGCTATCTCGGCCAGCAGCCGACCACGGTTATCGATCTGACCGAAGATGCGCCTGTCGTGGTGCGTGAAGGTGTTGGCGATGTGAAGCCGTTTCAGTAAAAGCTATTCGGTTACATCAAGGGGAATGGCGTTCGCTATTCCCTTTTTTATTATCAGTCATGCAGCAATAACCCATTCTGCCTTCTTGCAGGCTTGAAAATTCAGAGCAATGTCATTGCTGGACGACAGGTGGCTTCATATAGTCAATGATGTGTACTCCCCATAAATGAAGGAACGATTATGTTGAAGCAAAGCAAAAGCGTTACCGCTGTGGTCACCGTGCTTTCGCTGGCATTGCTGTCAGGCACTGCCATTGCAAACCCCGGCAACGGTAATGGCAATCATGGTAACAACGGCAATAGCGCAAACCACGGTAATAGCGGCAACAAAAACGATAAGAGCGACAATGGAAAAGGGAACTCGAGTGATAACCATGGTGGTCGTAAGAATTACGGCAAGCCAGATCATGTGGATTCCGACATCAGCTTCAATGATGCCCGTCGAATGGCAGTGAATTTAGGCTTAACAGGTTACAAGTCTTTGCCGCCGGGCATTGCGAAAAATCTCGCGCGCGGGAAGCCACTGCCTCCAGGTATCGCGAAGAAAGTTGTTCCGGCTTCGATGCTGAACCAATTACCGTACTATCCGGGTTATGAATGGCGTGCAATTGGTGACGATCTTGTGCTTGTGGCGCTGAGTACGGCGATTGTGACGTCTATCATCAACGGCGTGTTTAACTAAGTTTGAGACGGCGTGTCGGTTGATAATCTGCTTAACTAAGCGCTGTTTTAACAGATTATTTTCCCCCGAGGGAGCGCCAGCGCTCCCTTTTGTATTGCTTATAATTCACTCAGTGACTACGTTTTAGGAGAGGAGAGTCATTGCGAACAAAGTAGGTTACATCGCGGTGAACATCGCGTATAATGGCTTTCATTAAAATGTGCTAACGCATTGATTTATATAGAGTTAGTATCCAGTCGACGCCTGGGAAGGCGACACCTTAAGGAAGCTCGATGAGCGAGAAATTACAGAAAGTGCTGGCCCGTGCCGGCCACGGCTCCCGCCGTGAAATCGAAACCATGATCCAGGCAGGCCGCGTAAGCGTTGACGGTAAAATCGCAACGTTAGGCGATCGTGTCGAAGTTACCCCAGGTTTGAAAATCCGTATTGATGGGCATTTAATCTCCGTTAAGGAGTCCGTTGAGCAGATTTGCCGCGTACTGGCCTATTACAAACCGGAAGGTGAACTGTGTACTCGCAGCGATCCGGAAGGGCGTCCGACGGTCTTTGACCGTCTGCCAAAACTGCGTGGCGCACGCTGGATTGCCGTTGGCCGTCTGGATGTGAATACCTGCGGTCTGCTGCTGTTCACCACTGATGGTGAACTGGCTAACCGCCTGATGCACCCAAGCCGCGAAGTTGAGCGCGAGTACGCGGTACGCGTGTTCGGTGAAATTGATGACAACAAAGTGCGTCAGCTGTCACGCGGCGTGCAGCTTGAAGATGGCCCGGCGGCCTTCAAAACCATCAAGTTCACCGGCGGTGAAGGGATTAACCAGTGGTATAACGTCACGCTGACAGAAGGGCGCAACCGTGAAGTTCGCCGTCTGTGGGAAGCGGTAGGCGTGCAGGTGAGCCGCCTGATTCGCGTACGTTACGGCGATATTCTGCTGCCAAAAGGCCTGCCTCGCGGCGGTTATACCGAACTGGATCTGGCGCAAACTAACTACCTGCGCGAGCTGGTAGAGCTGAAGCCAGAAACCGAATCCAAAGTTGCGGTAGAGAAAGATCGCCGTCGCATGAAGGCCAATCAGATCCGCCGCGCGGTGAAACGTCACACCCAGGTCAGCGGCAAGCCCGCTCGCAGCGGGGGCGCACGTCGCTCCAGCAGCCGGAACAACGGCAGCGGCTCTTAATTTCGGCAGTGAAAAATCAAGGCACCTTTTGCAGGTGCCTTTTTTATTTTCCGACCCAGTTATTTTTGATTTTGAATTTATCTGCCCGGTTGTAGCTGAACGAATAGTTAAAGGCGGTTCCGTCCTCGAGCCGGGTGACGCCCGAGACCTTCAGCATCGGCAGCCCCGGTGCTATCCCCAGCAGTGCCGCCAGCTCCTCGGAAAACAGACTCCCCTCGATAACCGAATTGTAGAATTTTATCTTCTTGCCGGTGCAGGTTTCAACGTAAGCATATAGCGAGCCTTTGGCCAGTACGTCGGCAGGGATGTCTGCGATCACCGCGGCGTTAATCCACGAGTCTTCTACCAGAACCGGAAGGGTGTCTATCAGGCGCACACGGCGAATGAAATGCACCTCCTGCCCGGCGACGGTTTCCAGTTTTCGGGCGATCTCCGGGCTGGCGGGCAGCCGCTGATGGGCGATCAGCTGGCTGGTGATGGTGGCCTGTTGATCGAATTCGCGGGAGAAGCCGAGGATGGAGTCACCAGAGCCGTTATTGAGCAGATAAACGCCTTCCTCCAGTTCTCGCGTGACAAACATCCCTTTGCCATGAATGCGCTCGATAAAGCCTTCCTGCTCCAGCAGGTGCATCGATTTTTGCAGGGTCACCCTGGAGACGCCGTGGATCAGCATCAGCTCGCGTTCTGAAGGGATTTTGTCACCGGGCTGATAACGTTTGCACAAAATATCGTCTTTAATGCTGTTCTTTATCTCGATGTAACGGGCGACCATGACACGGCTTTCAGTGGGGGAACAAGGGGGGCAGTGTACCATCGCCGGTCAGAAGGGGCGTGTTTCCACGCCCTGAAATTTAATGTGGCTCACTTAACGGGGCTGAACTGGCCTGCGTTTCCTGCGTTTCCTGCTGTTCCTGCAGCAGCTGCTTTCGCTCCATCAGCCGGAAGAAAGGAAAATAGACGAGGGCTGACACCACAACCATGCAGCCAGACCAGATCGCGGCGGGCAGATTGCCGCCGGTGGCGAAATAGGCATTGAACACCGGCGGCATTGTCCAGGGAACCTGAAACACCGGCCGGGCTATGATGCCGAACGTCATCAGCAGCCACGAACAGGTGCAGAGCATCAGCGGGGTGACGATAAGCGGCAGCATCATCAGCGGGTTCAGTACCATCGGCACGCCAAAAATCACCGGCTCGTTGATGCAGAACAGCGCCGGGCCAATCGAGACGCGGCCCAGCGAGCGGTAGTAGCGGCTTTTCGACACCAGCATCGCCAGCACTAACCCCATGGTGGCCCCTGAGCCGCCAGAGCAGATGAAAATGGTGTAAAACCCTTCGGCACTGATGTGGGGAATGGGCTGGTGGGCCAGAAACGCCTCGGTGTTTTCGGCAATGAACTTGAGGAATATCGGACTGGTAATGCCGGATAAAACGTTGGTCCCGTGGATCCCGCAGCACCAGAGCAGTGAGATGAGTCCCACCAACAGCAGCATCCCTGGCAGCGTATCCAGGCCGATCACCAGCGGGCTGAACAGCAGGGTGAAGAAGGCGTTGATATCGAAGTTCAGCAAGACTCTCACCACCCAGATAGCCGCCAGACAGACACAGGCCGGAACCAGACTTACGAAAGACTGTAAAACCGCGGGCGGCACGCCTTCGGGCATCCGAATGTACAGATTGTGGCGGATAAAAAAGCGCACGGTGTAGACCGTAAACACCGACAGAATAATGGCGGAAAACAGCCCCGACGCGCCGAAATGGCTGACGTTTATCTGATAATGCTCATCAAGCTGGGCAAGCAGAAAAACCACAACGGTGATGCAGGCGCAGCTTAGCCCGTCGAGCTCGTACTGGTGGGCAAGGTTGTAGCTGATGCCCAGCGCGGCAATCAGGCCAATGGCGCCAAAAGTTGCCTGCACGGGAACACTCAACAGCTGCGCATACGCGCCCAGCCATTCGCTCCAGCCGGGGATCGGCAGGTTGGCGACGATCAGAAACACGCTGCCCGTGATGATAAACGGCAGAGTAAAGGCGATTCCGTTGCGCACGGCCACGAGGATCACGTTGTTGCCAATTTTCATCAGCAGCGGAACCAGATGATTTTCCAGAAAATTGTTCATAGTCACGTCCTGTCCTCATACGGTGAGTTACAGCCCGTACTGCGGCAGATAGCCATGATTGGCGGCCAGATAGTCGTCGAGGATCTGCCCGGCCACGGCCACGGAAGGCACCAGCGGGTGAGAGGCTAACGCCAGCAGCGCGATGCGTTTATCGCCGCTGATGGCGGCTTCAACGGTCAGTTCTTCGAAGGCTTTTACGCTCTGAATCAGCCCCTTTACCGCCGCATGCAGCGGGCCGTAGGCCAATGGATGAGCGCCGCTGGCGTCGATCACGGCGTTGGTTTCAATCACCGCGTGAGGTGCCAGATCAGGCGTTGTGCCCTGGTTGGGAACATTAACGACGTGAATTTCTCGCTTGTTGTTGTAGAGCGAACTGATGATGGAGCAGGCGGTGTCGGAGTAAAGCGCCCCGCCGCGGGCGGCGAGTTCCGGCGGCTTGTCACACAGGTCAGGGTTACGGTACAGCTCAAAGAGCGACTTTTCGATCGCCAGCGACTGTTCGCCGCGCGTACCGGTTTGCTCCAGCGCCTCGAGTTCGTGCTCAACCATCTCCCGGTTCAGGTAGTAATATTTCAGGTATGAGAGGGGATAAAGCTGCAGGGCGCGGATGAAATCAGGCGGCAGACCAATATCGGGGATGTTTTTCAGCCGGTTGGTGCCCGTGCCCTGGGCCAGTTTTTCAATAAAATCAGCGGTGCAGTCGCGCCCTTTGACGCTGATCCGATCAGCAAAAATCAGGTGGTTGAGCCCCATGACTCGGGCGGAAACGTCGTCGCGCGCGACGCCATAGGCCTGAGCGATATCCCGTATCATGCTGTTAGCGCCGCTGCAAATGCCGAGAGATTTCACCGGGCTGTAGCGGGACAGCGCTTCGGTTACAATACCTGCGGGATTGGTGAAGTTAATGAGCCAAGCCTGTGGGCAGCGCTGTTCCATTTTTCGGCACAAATCTAACAGCACCGGAATGGTGCGCTGGGCTTTCATAAACCCGCCGGGGCCGGTGGTTTCCTGGCCCAGCACACCGTAACGCAAAGGGATTTTCTCATCCTGAATGCGGGCGGCCAGTTGCCCGACGCGGATCTGGGTGGTGACAAAATCAGCGCCTTCCAGCGCGCTGTCCAGATCGGTGGTGAGGTGAACGCGCATGGCGATCCCGGATTTTTTGACCATTCGCTGCGCCAGCGCCCCTACAATCTCGAGCTTTTCTTTGCCTGACTCAATGTCCACCAGCCAAAACTCACTGACCGGCAGCTCCGCATGACGGCGGATAAAACCGTCAATCAGTTCAGGGGTATAGCCCGAGCCGCCGCCGAGGGTGACCACTTTTAACGTGCGCATCTTTTTCACTCCTTTGATAACTGGCGTATGCCAGTTTTGGACGAAATTAGCACAGTTGTGAGAGCGATCAACAGCAGAACCCCTGGTAAGAGCAGGGATTTTTGAAAAGTGGGAGGGAGTGCAAAGATTGGGCTGCGGGCTTTCGGTAGGTGAAAGCCCAGAAAGACTCAGTAATCGATACCGATTTGCGCCTTGATCCCGGAGTCAAAAGCGTGCTTCACGGGGCGTAACTCGCTGACCGTATCCGCCATATCCAGAATCTCACGATGACAGCCGCGACCGGTAATAATGACCGTTTGCTGGTGAGGGCGATTTCGTAACGCCGTCAGCACTTCTTCCAGTGGCAGATAATCATAGGCCACCATATAAGTCAGCTCATCGAGAACCACCAGATCCAGTTGCTCGTCAGCCATCATTCGCTTCGCGTGTTGCCATACTTTCAAGCAGGCGGCGGTATCACCCGCTTTATCCTGAGTGTTCCAGGTAAAACCCGTAGCCATCACCTGAAACTCGACGCCATGAGGTTCGAGTAAATTACGTTCCCCGTTTGGCCAATCACCTTTGATGAACTGGATGACGCCCACTTTTTTTCCGTGTCCGACGGCGCGTGTTGCGGTGCCGAAAGCCGCGGTTGTTTTCCCTTTGCCATTACCGGTTAGCACCAGAATGATACCTCGTTCGTCCTGTGCTTCTTCGATACGAGCATCCACTTTTTCTTTCAGACGCTGCTGGCGTTCGCGATGGCGATCGTCACTCATTGTGCAATTCCTGGTTTACGGCCCGGTTGGGCATCGAACGTGGTGCCGGTTTTGCGACGGCTGTCGTCGCCCATCAGCCATAAATAAAGTGGCATAATGTCGGCTGGGGTTTTCAGTTTTTGCGGATCTTCGGTCGGAAACGCGCTGGCTCGCATTCCGGTACGCGTGCCACCTGGGTTGATGCAGTTCACCCGCAGGCGACCCTGATACTCTTCAGCAAGCACCTGCATCATGCCTTCAGTGGCAAATTTCGACACCGCATAGGCTCCCCAATTCGCACGGCCTTGTTGGCCTACGCTTGAAGAGGTGAACACCAGCGAGCCACCATCTGCTTTGAGTAATAAAGGAAGGAGTGCCTGAGTCAGCATAAAAGTGCCGTTGACGTTGACCTGCATAACATCCTGCCACACGGCGGGATTTTGCTGGTCCATCGGCACCACATCGCCGAGCAGACCTGCGTTGTGTAACACACCATCCAGGCGAGGATAATGTATGCCGATTTTCTGCGCCAGCTGTTGGCACTCATCCGGCGTGCAGGTCAATAAATCCAGGGTAAACCACTGTGCGGGAATGCCGCCTTCCTGTTGAATCTGTTGTGCGACACTGCGCAGCTTGTCTTCGTTACGGCCCAGAAGCACGACGCTTGCGCCATAGCGAGCGTAGGTCAGGGCGGCTTCGCGACCAATGCCATCGCTGGCACCTGTCACAAGAATGATACGATTTTGCAGTAAATCGCGTTGCGGTTGATAATGCACGGGCGTTCTCCTGTAGCTCTACCGCGAGCTACGTGACTGTTCTTGTTCTGTGAATTCTCTTTTTGGGCTTTATGCCTTAAATCCCCGGCCATTACAATCAGCCAGGCGGAAAGGCTGTTCAGAATTAACATTTTGCAATCATTTCATTGACGCGCAAAAAAACAGGAAGCCAGTACGCAGCGTACAATTCCGGCGCAAGACGCACTGAAATGGCTGTTGTACACTGTGCGCGATAACCGAGTGATTCTTTTTCAAGGTGGAAGCGTGGAACTACTTTCTCAATATGGGTTGTTTTTGGCGAAAATCGCCACGGTTGTAGTCGCGATAGCGGTGATTGCCACACTTATCGTGAATCTTACCCAACGCAAAAAGCAGCGTGGAGAGCTGCGGATCACCAATCTGAGTGACCAGTATAAAGAGATGCAGGAAGACATGAGCGTGGCGCTGTTGGACGGCCCACAGCAGAAGCTCTGGCTCAAAGCGCAAAAGAAAAAGCATAAGCTTGAGGCGAAAACCGCGAAAGCCAACGCGAAGAAAGGCGTGAGCGAATCCGATGATAAACCGCGCGTGTGGGTGCTGGATTTTAAGGGCAGTATGGATGCGCATGAAGTCGCCTCTCTGCGCGAAGAGGTGACTGCAGTGCTCGCCGTCATCAAGCCGCAGGATCAGGTGGTTGTTCGTCTGGAAAGTCCTGGCGGTGTGGTGCATGGCTATGGTCTGGCGGCATCGCAGCTGCAACGCCTGCGTGACAAACAGGTGCCCATTACGATTGCTGTCGACAAAGTCGCGGCCAGCGGCGGGTATATGATGGCGTGTGTGGGCGATAAAATCGTCTCTGCGCCGTTTGCGATTATCGGTTCGATTGGCGTGGTGGCGCAGATCCCGAACTTTAACCGCTTCCTGAAAAACAAAGACATCGACATCGAGCTTCACACCGCTGGCCAGTACAAACGTACGCTGACGCTGTTAGGCGAGAATACCGAAGAAGGGCGGCAGAAATTCCGCGAAGATCTGAACGAAACACACCTGCTGTTCAAAGATTTTGTCCACCAGATGCGTCCGCAACTGGATATTGACTCGGTGGCGACGGGTGAACACTGGTACGGCAGTCAGGCGCTGGAGAAAGGGCTGGTTGATGAGATTGGCACCAGCGACGATCTGCTGTTAAGCCTGATGGAGGGCCGCGATGTGCTTAACGTGCGCTATCTGCAACGTAAAAAACTGGTCGACCGTTTTACCGGCAGCGCCGCAGAGAGTGCGGACCATTTGCTGATGCGCTGGTGGCAGCGTGGGCAAAAACCGATGATGTAGAACGGCGATAAAAAAGAGCGAGGAATGACCCTCGCTCTTTTTTTAGTCAATCAGGTGATATTTTTCTGAGAGCTGGTGTGCGAGATATTTGAACATGTTGAATACTGCGGTGCTCTTGGCTGTTGGCAAACCTTGCTCATCAAGATAATACTCACCACTAAAGACCAGCACGCCATTGCGTTGCTCCACACCCGTCGCTTCGATGCCTTTCAGCGTGTCATCGTGTTCGCGAATAAGGCGGTTGGCTTCTACCAGCAGAGAGTGACGATCGATAGGTTGGGATGTTTCTTGCATATCAGACTCCTTTAAAACAGTGGCGCTAGTCTACGCCCGGTACGCGCAACGGGCAAATTTTCCCTGTGAAACACAAGGACATGCCAATGGCGCGCCCGCTGGCGGGATTGGCATTTGCGTGCTAATAAAGTTGCGTAACGAATTTTATCAGGTACAGTGTGCGCTTTCTGCAATCTGGCAACAGATTTGCTTGACATTCGACCGAAAATTCTTCGTGCTATATCACCTGGTTGGAATTGACCAGCAAACTCAATCCTCTGCGAGCGACTTCTGGGGTCGACACAGAGAAGGGGTTGAACTCCATTGACGCCGCCATTACATCAGGTTCGTTACCAATGGAAGGTGAATTCAAGCGCGAGATATGCACGGCCTCCTTCTGGACAGGTGTGTATTCCTGGAAGAATCAAATTAGGTAAAGGTGAATATGGGTAAAGCTCTCGTTATCGTTGAGTCCCCGGCAAAAGCCAAAACGATCAATAAGTATTTGGGTAATGACTACGTGGTGAAATCCAGCGTCGGTCATATCCGTGATTTGCCGACCAGTGGCTCAGCAACCAAAAAGAGCGCTGACTCTGCCTCCACCAAAACGGCGAAAAAGCCGAAAAAGGATGAACGCGGTGCGCTGGTTAACCGCATGGGCGTTGATCCATGGCATGACTGGGAAGCGCAGTACGAAGTGCTGCCAGGTAAAGAAAAGGTCGTTTCAGAGCTCAAACAGTTGGCAGAAAAAGCCGACCACATCTATCTCGCAACCGACCTTGACCGCGAAGGGGAAGCCATTGCATGGCACCTGCGGGAAGTGATCGGTGGTGATGACTCACGCTACAGCCGCGTGGTGTTTAACGAAATTACCAAGAATGCGATTCGTCAGGCGTTTGACAAGCCGGGCGAACTGAATATTGACCGTGTGAACGCTCAGCAGGCGCGCCGTTTCGTAGACCGCGTTGTGGGTTACATGGTGTCTCCGCTGCTGTGGAAGAAAATTGCCCGTGGGCTTTCTGCAGGCCGCGTACAGTCAGTGGCTGTGCGCCTGGTTGTGGAACGCGAGCGTGAGATTAAAGCGTTTGTTCCGGAAGAATTCTGGGAAATTGACGCTAACACCACCACGCCTGCCGGTGACGCGCTGCCGCTTGAAGTGAGCCATCATCACGACAAACCTTTCCGTCCGGTGACTCGCGAAGAGACCATGGCGGCGGTGAGCTTGCTTGAAAAAGCACGCTACAGTGTGCTTGAGCGTGAAGATAAGCCGACCAGCAGCAAGCCGAGTGCTCCTTTCATTACCTCTACGCTGCAGCAGGCGGCAAGTACTCGTCTCGGTTACGGTGTGAAGAAAACCATGATGATGGCCCAGCGTCTGTATGAAGCAGGTCACATCACCTATATGCGTACTGACTCCACCAACCTGAGTCAGGATGCGGTGAACATGGTTCGCGGCTACATCGGGGATAATTTTGGCAAGAAATACCTGCCGGAAAACCCGAATCAGTACGCCAGCAAAGAAAACTCACAGGAAGCGCACGAAGCGATTCGTCCTTCTGACGTTGCCGTGCTTGCTGAATCGCTGAAAGACATGGAAGCTGATGCGCAGAAACTGTATCAGCTTATCTGGCGTCAGTTTGTGGCCTGTCAGATGACACCGGCGCAGTACGATTCCACCACGCTGACCGTTGGCGCCGGTGATTTCAAACTGAAAGCCCGTGGTCGTACGCTGCGTTTCGACGGCTGGACCAAAGTGATGCCTGCGCTGCGTAAAGGCGACGAAGACAGAACGCTGCCAGCGGTACAGAAAGGCGATGCGCTGTCTCTGGTTGAATTGTTGCCTGCACAACACTTCACCAAACCGCCTGCACGCTTCAGTGAAGCTTCACTGGTTAAAGAACTCGAAAAACGCGGTATTGGCCGTCCGTCGACCTATGCGTCAATCATCTCGACCATTCAGGATCGTGGTTATGTGCGCGTTGAAAACCGCCGTTTCTACGCCGAGAAGATGGGTGAGATTGTTACCGACCGTCTGGAAGAAAACTTCCGCGAGCTGATGAACTATGACTTCACCGCGCAGATGGAAAGCAGCCTTGACCAGGTCGCCAACCATCAGGCTGAGTGGAAACACGTTCTGAACGACTTCTTCGGTGACTTCACCCGTCATCTTGAAGCGGCGGAAAAAGATCCAGAAGAGGGCGGCATGAAGCCGAACTCGATGATCCTGACCAGCATCGATTGCCCAACTTGCGGACGCAAAATGGGAATTCGTACCGCCAGTACCGGCGTGTTCCTGGGATGTTCTGGTTATGCACTGCCACCAAAAGAGCGCTGCAAAACTACCATCAACCTGGTGCCGGAAAACGAAGTACTGAACGTGCTGGAAGGCGATGACGCTGAAACCAACGCCCTGCGTGCCAAACGTCGTTGCGCGAAATGCGGCACGGCGATGGACAGCTACCTGATCGATCCGAAGCGTAAATTGCACGTCTGTGGTAACAACCCGACCTGCGATGGCTACGAAATCGAAGAGGGTGAGTTCCGCATTAAGGGTTACGACGGCCCGATTGTTGAGTGTGAGAAATGTGGTTCTGAAATGCACCTGAAAATGGGGCGCTTCGGTAAGTACATGGCTTGTACCAACGACGACTGCAAGAACACGCGTAAGATCCTGCGTAACGGTGAAGTGGCTCCGCCAAAAGAAGATCCGGTTCCGCTGCCAGAACTGCCTTGCGAAAAATCTGACGCCTACTTCGTTCTGCGTGATGGTGCTGCAGGCGTATTCCTGGCTGCCAACACCTTCCCGAAATCACGTGAAACTCGTGCGCCGCTGGTGGAAGAACTGTTCCGCTTCCGCGATCGTCTGCCGGAGAAATTACGCTATATGGCGGATGCTCCACAGGAAGATCCACAGGGCAACAAAACGATGGTGCGTTTCAGCCGTAAAACGAAGCAGCAGTACGTGGCTTCCGAGAAAGAAGACGGTAAAGCCAGCGGCTGGTCTGCCTTCTTTATCGACGGAAAATGGCAGGAAGTGGCGAAGAAATAAGCCTTTCTGAGCATTAGGAAACACCGCTAAGGGCCGCATTGCGGCCCTTAGATTGCAGACAAAGAAGGAAAAAGCGTGGTTTTTCCTTCTTTGTGGTGAGCAGCCGAAAATCAATAAATTGATTTTCCTTGTTTTTTGTTCGTTCATTCATGACAAAACTGTATTCGTTAGAGGTTTGTCATCAGTCTCAGGGCCGCGTTGCGGCCCTCAGATTGCTGACAAAGAAGGAAAAAGCGTGGTTTTTCCTTCTTTGTGGTGAGCTGCCGAAAATCAATGAATTGATTTTCCTTATTTTTTGTTCTGCCACCCATGACAAAACTTCATTCGTTAGAGGTTTGTCATCAGTCTCAGGGCCGCGTTGCGGCCCTTTTTATTCCTGCGTTATTATTTTTTATTCACATCTATACACATCCGGTATAAATGATATAGTGGTTATAGTTAACCACTTTCTTATTATCAAATCGTATTAGGCATCACGGCCTTTACGCATGCGGATACCGGTCATGAAACTACAGCAACTCCGTTATATCGTTGAGGTTGTGAACCATAACCTTAACGTCTCCTCGACCGCCGAAGGGCTTTACACCTCGCAGCCGGGCATCAGTAAACAAGTTCGTATGCTGGAGGACGAGCTGGGCATTCAAATCTTCGCTCGTAGCGGGAAGCATCTGACCCAGGTGACACCAGCCGGGCAGGAGATCATCCGCATTGCGCGTGAAGTGCTGTCAAAAGTCGAAGCCATTAAGTCAGTGGCAGGCGAACACACCTGGCCGGACAAAGGGTCGCTGTATGTCGCAACCACGCACACACAGGCGCGGTACGCACTTCCTGGCGTGATTAAAGGCTTCATCGAACGTTATCCTCGCGTGTCACTGCATATGCATCAGGGTTCGCCAACACAGATTGCTGAGGCGGTTTCTAAAGGCAATGCCGACTTTGCGATTGCGACCGAAGCGCTGCATCTGTACGACGACCTGGTGATGCTGCCTTGCTATCACTGGAACCGTTCGATTGTGGTCACGCCAGATCACCCGCTGGCCGGGAAAGGGTCTGTGACCATTGAAGAACTGGCGCAGTACCCGCTGGTGACCTATACCTTCGGCTTTACTGGGCGTTCCGAACTGGATACTGCGTTTAACCGCGCAGGATTAACCCCGCGCATTGTCTTTACCGCGACAGATGCCGATGTGATTAAAACCTACGTTCGTTTGGGGTTGGGAGTAGGGGTGATAGCCAGCATGGCCGTTGATCCTGTGTCCGATCCGGATTTGGTGAAGCTGGAAGCCAAAGACATCTTCAGCCACAGCACCACCAAAATTGGTTTCCGTCGCAGCACCTTCCTGCGCAGTTATATGTATGATTTTATTCAACGCTTTGCCCCGCACTTGACCCGTGATGTGGTAGATACTGCGGTCGCCTTGCGCTCGAATGAAGATATTGAAGCGATGTTCAAAGACATTAAATTACCTGAGAAATAATACCTTCAGTCATTATTGATATCCCCGGCGACGGGGATATTGTGAAAGAGAACACTTAACGTAAATTAAAATCGCCCTCATTTGCATTTAATCCCTCCCAGTCATCCTTTTCTAAAAAATCGAAAACCAGATAAAGCCGCGTCAAACGGTAACAAAGTAGAAACTATTTTGCCGCTACGCAAATTTCTGTGACTCAATATTTATTTTGCGTCAAAGATTCAAGATTCACATGCTGGCGATTCGTAAAATCGCTGGATTTTTGCCTGTTTTTTAATTAGGATTTATCTCAATGACGATTACTTGTACCGATTGGTTGGTGCAATAACAATAAGTGGTACCGATAGTATGAGGTTAGCAATGCCATCAGGACGTGAAGTACCGCAGCGGGATGCTGAGCTGAAGCGCAAAGCCTGGTTCGCGGTTTTCCTGGGCTCCGCTGTGTTTTGGGGCGTTGTTGCCCTGCTCATCTGGAAATATTGGGGTTAAAAATGGTTGTTTCTGGTCAGGGTGTGTCAGTCAAGCCAGTGTGTCAGTCAAATGACAAACCACAGACGCGTAAAAAAGGGCCAGTGACCGTTCCGGTGAGCTGGAAGCTGACGTCTCAGCAACAGGCTTTTATTGATTCCTTTGCCGACGACGAAGATAAAAAACGCTAATTATTCCACCTGAAATCGCTTTACTCTTTTGCTGTTATTTTTATGTACTCGTTAATAAATACACCACAGCAATAACGCCATTGCCTGAAAAGGCATTAAAAATGAATAACTATGGGTATTTAATAATGAATGCAAATCGTAGCATGAAATACTGGTCATGGATGGGGGCGTTTTCACTCTCAATCGTGTTCTGGTGTCAGCTGGTCTGGATGCTGACTCACTAATCTTCTAAAAACCCGGCTAACACGCCGGGTTTTTCATTTCCGCAGGTAAAGTTTCTTCAGCATTTAGCATTTCGGGTTGTTATCAAAACGTTACGTAGATCGTGTGTTATCTTTAAAGACAGACCCTGAGGAGAGTCAGGGCTTCGCAATCCCGGTCATTAAGGAGGAGCTATGTCGTCAACCCTACGAGAAGCCAGTAAGGATACACTGCAGGCCAAAGCAAAAACGTACCACTACTACAGCCTGCCGCTGGCCGCCAAAACCCTCGGTGATATTACCCGCCTGCCAAAATCACTGAAGGTGCTGCTTGAAAACCTGCTGCGCTGGCAAGACGGTGATTCCGTCACCGAAGAAGATATCCATGCCCTGGCCGGGTGGCTCAAAAACGCCCATGCCGACCGTGAAATTGCCTACCGTCCCGCCCGTGTATTGATGCAGGATTTTACCGGTGTGCCCGCTGTCGTCGATTTGGCGGCGATGCGAGAGGCGGTTAAACGTCTCGGCGGCGATACCGCTAAAGTGAATCCGCTTTCCCCTGTAGACCTGGTCATTGACCATTCCGTGACCGTCGATCACTTCGGCGATGATGAAGCGTTCGGCGAAAACGTGCGCCTCGAAATGGAACGTAACCACGAACGTTACGTCTTCCTGCGCTGGGGGCAACAGGCTTTCAGCCGCTTCAGCGTTGTGCCGCCGGGCACCGGTATTTGCCATCAGGTGAACCTTGAATACCTCGGCAAAGCCGTCTGGAGCGAAGAACAAAACGGTGAATGGGTGGCGTATCCGGATACGCTGGTCGGCACCGA
The DNA here is from genome assembly GCF_047713085.1 of Pantoea sp. sgz302252. Taxonomy (NCBI): domain Bacteria; kingdom Pseudomonadati; phylum Pseudomonadota; class Gammaproteobacteria; order Enterobacterales; family Erwiniaceae; genus Pantoea; species Pantoea sp. sgz302252. Next base: position 138,817 of record NZ_JBLFJW010000001.1, on the reverse strand, counting down.
TTCCCACACCACGATGATCAACGGCCTGGGCGTCCTGGGCTGGGGCGTGGGCGGGATTGAAGCAGAGGCCGCCATGCTCGGCCAGCCTGTTTCCATGCTGATCCCCGATGTCGTCGGTTTCAAACTGACCGGAAAATTACGTGAAGGCATCACCGCGACTGACCTGGTGTTAACTGTCACGCAGATGCTGCGTAAGCACGGTGTGGTCGGTAAATTCGTTGAATTCTACGGTGATGGTCTGGACTCTTTACCGCTGGCTGACCGAGCGACTATAGCCAACATGTCTCCGGAATACGGTGCAACCTGCGGCTTCTTCCCGATTGACGGGGTGACGCTGGACTATATGCGTCTGAGCGGCCGCAGTGAAGAGCAGATTGAACTGGTGGAAGCCTATGCCAAAGCACAGGGCATGTGGCGTAATACCGGGGATGAGCCTGTCTTTACCAGCACGCTGGAACTGGATATGGCTGATGTTGAGGCAAGCCTCGCTGGCCCGAAACGTCCGCAGGACAGAGTCGCGCTGGGCGATGTGCCCAGGGCGTTTGCTCAAAGCTCAGCGCTGGAACTCAACACCGCGCAAAAAGATCGTCAGCCGGTGGACTATACCCTGAACGGGCATCAATATCAGTTACCGGACGGGGCGGTTGTTATTGCCGCGATCACCTCCTGTACCAACACGTCCAACCCAAGCGTGCTGATGGCGGCAGGCCTGCTGGCGAAGAAAGCCGTTAAGCTTGGGCTGCAACGTCAGCCCTGGGTCAAAGCCTCACTTGCGCCGGGATCGAAAGTCGTTTCGGACTACCTGGCTCACGCCAAATTGACGCCGTATCTGGATGAGCTGGGTTTCAATCTGGTGGGCTATGGCTGCACCACTTGTATTGGTAACTCCGGCCCGTTACCGGACCCGATTGAAACAGCGATTAAAAAAGGCGACCTGACCGTCGGCGCCGTGCTTTCGGGCAACCGAAACTTTGAAGGGCGTATTCATCCGCTGGTCAAAACCAACTGGCTGGCTTCACCGCCGCTGGTGGTGGCCTATGCGCTGGCGGGCAACATGAATATTAACCTGATGAGCGATCCGCTGGGGCAGGACCAAAAAGGCGATCCGGTGTACCTGAAAGACATCTGGCCGAGCGGCGCGGAAATTGCCCGGGCGGTGGAAGAGGTCTCGACTGAAATGTTCCACAAAGAGTATGCCGAAGTCTTTGAAGGCACACCGGAGTGGAAAGAAATCAAGGTCGAACGTTCGGATACCTATGGCTGGCAGCATGATTCTACCTATATCCGTTTGTCGCCGTTCTTCGATGAAATGGGCGTACAGCCGGATCCGGTGGAAGATATTCACGGAGCGAGAATTCTCGCTATGCTGGGCGATTCGGTCACCACGGACCACATTTCACCAGCGGGCAATATCAAACCGGACAGCCCGGCGGGCCGCTACCTGCAAAATCACGGTGTCGAACGTCGTGATTTCAACTCCTACGGATCACGACGCGGCAACCACGAAGTGATGATGCGCGGGACCTTTGCCAACATCCGTATTCGTAATGAGATGGTGCCGGGTGTGGAAGGTGGCATGACGCGCCATCTGCCGGGAACTGAAGTTATCTCGATTTACGATGCCGCTATGCGTTACAAAGAGCAGGGCACTCCGTTGGCGGTCATCGCCGGGAAAGAATATGGCTCTGGCTCCAGCCGTGACTGGGCGGCGAAAGGCCCACGTCTGCTGGGCGTGCGGGTCGTCATTTCCGAATCTTTTGAACGCATTCACCGTTCGAACTTAATCGGGATGGGAATTTTGCCACTGGAGTTCCCACAGGGCGTTACCCGTAAGACTCTGGCGCTGACAGGGGAAGAGCAGATTGATATTGCCGACCTGCAAAGTCTCAAACCAGGCGCGACGGTTCCGGTTACCCTGACGCGTGCCGACGGCAAAAAAGAGGTTATTGACTGTCGCTGCCGTATTGATACGGCGACTGAGCTGACTTACTACCAGAATGACGGGATCCTGCACTATGTGATCCGTAATATGCTGCGGTAAACCCTGAAAGGCCGGATGGTGCTTATCCGGCCTGCATCAAAAAGAAGATAACGAAATAATGACAAATACCGGCGGTACCAGAGATACCGCCAGAACATCAGTTACCGAGAAGGTGGCCCATCTTAGCGGCTTTGGTATCAAGATAATGTGCGTTTTTCGGGTTACGACCTACGATCAGCGGCACGCGCTCAACGATGTTGATCCCCGCTTCAGACAAAATCTCGACCTTTTTCGGGTTATTGGTCAGCAGACGGACTTCATCAACTCCCAGCAGTTTGAACATGTCGGCGCAGAGCGTGAAGTCTCGTTCGTCGGCGGCAAAACCCAACTGGTGGTTCGCTTCGACGGTGTCGTAGCCTTGATCCTGCAACGCATAAGCACGGATTTTATTCAGCAGGCCGATGTTGCGACCTTCCTGGCGATGATAAAGCAGCACGCCACGGCCTTCTTCCGCAATGTGGGTCAGCGCCGCTTCAAGCTGGAAACCACAGTCACAGCGCAGGCTGAACAGTGCATCGCCTGTCAGGCATTCAGAGTGAACACGAGCCAGCACAGGCGTTTGACCTGCGATATCACCGAACACCAGCGCGACATGATCCTGACCGGTTGCCAGTTCTTCAAAACCCACCATCAGGAAATCGCCCCAGGGGGTTGGCAGTTTGGCTTCTGCCACACGTTTAAGCTGCATGTGATTCTCCAGATTATATCGGCATGCAAGTGCCTTCTGTTTGCGCTCATTTTGCCACAACGCGCAAGCTTCACCTAATGGCTGACCGCTATCTGCTGTTTAAGCGCACAATTCGGCATCCTTCACCGACGAGACGATTTTCAGTTATGATTGTGATGTTTAAGGAAAAAGGAGATGTGATGCTGTCTATCGCCAAACGCACGGCCGTCGGCACGGCGCTTTTGCTTGTGATGCCTGTCGCGGTATGGATTTCCGGCTGGCACTGGCAGCCAGGTAATCATAGCTGGTGGCTCAAAGTACTCTATTGGGTAACGGAAACCGTGACGCAACCCTGGGGCATTATTACTCACGTCATTCTTTGTGCCTGGTTTTTGTGGTGCCTGCGTTTTCGCCTGCGGGCCGCCGTGGTGCTGTTTGTCATTCTTGCCGGGGCCATTTTGCTTGGACAGGGCCTGAAGTCCTGGATTAAAGACCGGGTGCAGGAACCACGTCCTTACGTTATCTGGCTTGAAAAAACGCAGCAGATGCCGGTGGAGGAGTTCTACACTTTAAAACGCAACGAGCGTGCGCAACTGGTGCAGAAGCAGCTTGAAAACCGGAAGGATTTGCCTGAGTTTTTGCGTCATCACTGGCAGGTAGAAACGGGCTTTGCGTTCCCGTCAGGCCACACTATGTTTGCTGCGAGCTGGGCGTTGTTAGCTGTCGGGCTGTTATGGCCTCGTCGCAGAACGGTAACCATCGCTGTGCTACTGGTTTGGGCGATAGCCGTCATGGGCAGTCGATTAGTGTTGGGGATGCACTGGCCGCGTGATTTAGTGATGGCGACGCTTATCTCCGGGCTGTTGGTCACGTTCGCCACCTGGCTTGCACAAAAATTCTGTGGGCCACTGATGCCGCCAGCAGAAGAAGCAAGGGAAATCCGAAAGCGAGAGTCCGAAGAGTAGCCGCGGTTGATTTTGAGTCGTTTTGCCCATAAATCGACCTTGTGCAGCACGCTTGCCAGTTTCGCCTTTGCGGCGAAGATGGTACTTTATAGGGCTGGATGCGGCAGATTGAACAGTCTTTATTCACATAAACCACATAACGGGAAGTCATGTGAAATATTTACTCATTTTCTTATTGGTGCTGGCGATTTTCGTCATCTCGGTCACCCTGGGCGCGCAAAACGATCAACAGGTGACGTTCAACTATCTGCTGGCGCAGGGCGAGTTCCGTATCTCTACGTTGTTAGCGGTTCTTTTTGCAGCCGGTTTTGCTATCGGCTGGCTGGTGTGTGGCCTGTTCTGGTTGCGTACCCGTGTTTCATTGCTGCGCGCAGAACGCAAAATCAAACGTCTTGAGCAACAAATTGCCCCGGCGACCCCTGTCCCGACTGCGCCGGTCGTTCCGGCGGTGAAGGAATAATTCTCTATGCTGGAGTTGTTGTTTCTGCTTTTGCCTGTCGCCGCCGCGTATGGCTGGTACATGGGCCGCAGAAGTGCACAACAGTCCAAACAGGACGATGCTAACCGTCTGTCCCGCGATTATGTCGCGGGCGTTAACTTCCTGCTGAGCAATCAACAAGACAAAGCAGTAGACCTGTTCCTCGACATGCTGAAAGAGGATACCGGTACCGTTGAAGCTCACCTGACTCTCGGTAACCTTTTCCGCTCACGCGGTGAAGTTGACCGTGCTATCCGTATTCACCAGACGCTGATGGAAAGTGCTTCGTTAACCTACGATCAGCGTTTGTTGGCCGTTCAGCAGTTGGGCCGAGATTATATGGCCGCAGGTCTGTATGACCGCGCGGAAGATATGTTCAGCCAGTTGGTTGACGAGACGGATTTCCGTATCGGCGCGCTGCAACAGTTGCTGCAAATTTATCAGGCTACCAGCGACTGGCAAAAGGCTATCGACACCGCTGAACGTCTGGTAAAACTGGGCAAAGAAAAGCACCGACCTGAAATTGCGCATTTCTGGTGCGAGCTGGCACTGCAGCAAATGGGCAATGACGACATGGAAAAAGCCATGACGCTGCTGAAAAAAGGTGCCGCCGCAGACCGCAACAGCGCACGCATCTCCATCATGATGGGGCGAGTGTGGATGGCAAAAGGTGATTACGCCAAAGCCGTTGAATCCCTCCAGCGCGTTATCGATCAGGACAGAGAACTCGTCAGCGAAACGCTCGACATGCTGCAAACCTGCTATCAGCAGTTGGGTAAAGACGCTGAGTGGGAACATTTCCTGCGGCGTGCGGTAGAAGAAAATACCGGTGCCACGGCAGAACTGATGCTGGCACAAATCATGGAACAGCGCGAAGGCGTAGACACTGCGCAAACCTACGTAACCCGCCAGTTGCAACGTCACCCCACCATGCGCGTGTTCCACAAGTTGATGGATTATCACCTGAATGAAGCGGAAGAAGGGCGCGCGAAAGAGAGCCTGATGGTGCTTCGTGACATGGTTGGCGAGCAGGTGCGCAGCAAACCCCGCTATCGCTGCCAGAAATGCGGCTTCACGGCTTACACCCTCTACTGGCACTGCCCGTCCTGTCGTGCCTGGTCCACTGTAAAACCGATCCGCGGCTTAGACGGCCAGTAATTTTTAAAAACACCTTCATTAGTTACAACATACTTATTATTTCTATCAAGATCCAAAGTCGGCACCGTGCAACCCTTTGTCTGGCAGGTAATGCCGTTCACTTAAGCCAATGAATTAGGGGAAACTCCGGGAGTTGGTTCCCGGAGGGACGCCAAACCCGGTGGTCGCCCCGGATATCTCGGTCTTAAACTAACGGTGTTATTTGTCTGGCAGGGGCGTTTTGCCGCGATCCCAGTCTGTCAATTTCACCCCTTCGCAGGTAGAATGCACGCCGTTTACCGTTTTTTCGCCGGTTGCGGCCCATCAACAAGAAGGTCTGGTCATGACGTCTGAATCCCGTATTGTTACATCCTCTCCCGTTGTTGTTGCCCTTGATTACGCCAATCGTGACAAGGCGCTGGCCTTTGTCGACAGAATCGACCCACGCGATTGCCGCCTTAAAGTCGGGAAAGAGATGTTTACCCTGTTTGGACCACAGTTTGTCCGTGATCTGCAACAGCGCGGCTTCGACATCTTCCTCGACCTGAAATTTCACGATATTCCCAACACCACAGCACATGCTGTCGCTGCAGCGGCAGACCTCGGCGTGTGGATGGTGAACGTCCATGCTTCCGGCGGTGCACGCATGATGACCGCGGCACGCGAAGCGCTGCTACCTTTTGGTAAAGATGCGCCATTGCTGATTGCTGTGACCGTGCTGACCAGCATGGAAGCCAGCGATTTACAGGATTTGGGCATCACTCTTTCTCCAGACGATCATGCGGCGAAGCTCGCAGCGCTGACGCAGCGTTGTGGTTTAGACGGTGTGGTGTGTTCCGCTCAGGAAGCGGTGCGTTTCAAGCAGGAACTGGGGCAGGCCTTTAAACTCGTCACCCCGGGCATTCGTCCGGCAGGCAGTGAAGCCGGCGATCAACGTCGTATTATGACGCCCGAGCAGGCACAGGCTGCCGGTGTAGACTATATGGTTATTGGTCGCCCGGTGACGCAATCGGCAGATCCTGCGCTGACCCTGCGTCAGATTAACGCATCGCTTGTGAAGGAGGCCTGATGAACGACAGTAACAGTCGTCTGGTGTATTCCACCGACAGTGGACGTATCGCCGAAGAGAAAAGCGCCCCAGAACGCCCGAAAGGTGACGGTATCGTGCGTATTCAGCGTCAGACGAGCGGCCGAAAAGGGAAGGGCGTCTGCCTGGTGACCGGCATCGACGCAGACGACGCAGAGCTTATCAAAATTGCGGCTGAGCTAAAGAAAAAATGTGGCTGCGGCGGTGCTGTGAAAGACGGCATTATTGAGATTCAGGGTGATAAACGCGACCTGATTAAATCTCTGCTGGAAGCCAAAGGCATGAAAGTCAAACTGGCGGGCGGGTAAATAACAAGGGCCACGCAATGCGTGGCCCTTCAGACTGCTGACAAAGAAGGAAAAAGCGTGGTTTTTCCTTCTTTGTGGTGAGCAGCCGAAAATCAATAAATTGATTTTCCTTGTTTTTTATTCGGTACCCTATGACAGATCTCATTTGTTAGAGGTTTGTCATCACTCTCAAGGGCCATGCAAAGCGTGGCCCTTGTTTTACCGGAACAAATGTTTTGGTGCGTAAGTCAGACCTGAATATATCGTTATCTTTATTATTTCCCGTTAAGGGAATTATTTGCCTACCTGGTGGCCGATAATCCCCCCCACTGCTGCACCACCCAGCGTACCCAGGGTGCTACCGTCAGTCAGTACTGCACCACCAAGAGCACCGGCACCGGCACCGATAGCGGTATTACGATCTCGTTTAGACCAGTTGGAACATGCGCTCAGAGACATGGCCAGGGTCACGGCCAGAACAGCCGCCGTCATTTTTTTGCTCATTGAAGTCATAAAGTTCTCTCCTGAATAATTCATCCACGAAGGCGGCTTACAATCAGTGGAATAACGTAAGCGCTCATGGAGCATGTTGCGCAGGTGTTACTTAAATCACGCAAGTGATAGTCACTTCCTGTCATATCGCTAACATTAATTTTACGTGCCAGAGAACGAACTGGGAGGTTAAAAACTCTTAATTGGTGGGTCAGAACAGTCTGATAGATGACAGGATGTGGGGAAATGAAAGCAGATAAGACTGTCAGAAAAGAAAAACCCCCGCAGGCGGGGGTTTAGATTGCTTAGTTACGCGGAATGATATCTACCGTTAACCCCGACATCTCTAATTGACGCTGCTGTGCGGCAGACAGGCCGTCGTCGGTGATGACCCGGTTAAATTTGCTGGAAGGGCCAAGCGGGTAGGGATGAACGGCCCCGAACTTGGAGCTGTCGCTCAGGACAATGGACTCGCAGCCTTTATCCAGTACGGCGCTCACCACATCTGCACGCATCATATCGCGGCCGGTGAAGCCGGTTTCTTGCTGCCAGCCATCCACACCGATAAACGCTTTGCTGAAATGCACCTGCTGAATGTACTGCCGGGTTAATGGTCCAACCATACTCTCGCTTTTCTTCTGGTAAATGCCGCCCAGCAGAATAACTTCCCCCGGCGTTTCTTTGAGCAAATGCGCAATATAGCTGCTCACCGTGATAATGGTGATGCCTGGCTGCTCCGCCAGCGCACGAGCCAGAAGGGCATTGCTGCTGCCATTTTCGATAAAGACCGTTTCGCCTGGGCTCACGAGCTTTGCGGCAAAAGCGGCAAGCTCACGCTTCAGCGAAAAGTTGTTCATCATGCGGGTTTCGACATCTTCGCTGTCCAGCGGGACGGCAAAGCCATGGGTACGACGCAGATAGCTCTGCTTCTCAAGCAGATTCAGATCCTGACGAATGGTCACTTCTGAAACCCCGGTCATCCGGGAAAGATCGGCAACGCTCATGCGGCCTTTGTCGATCACCATTTGTAAAATAGATTGTTGTCTGGTGTTCATATCAAGATCGTTGCTGTTCTCAAATTTCCCAGGGGGATTTCGGCTGGGCAGAAGGGGACTCTTGCTCGCCGGACGCCTGAGCCAGTAACTCAGCTTTCAGTATTTCCAGATTCTTAATCGCGGAGTGGTTATCTCCCGCCACCAGAATATCCAGCACGGTATCAATACGTTGAGCTAACTGACGCGCATCAAGGTTGGACATAGGCAATCCTGAAAGAAAAGTAATAAAAATCAATGATGCAAAAAATGGCGGCAAAAGAGAAGCGGAAAATGTCATGCCGCTAAAACACATAACATAAAAGGATAAATCTGATTTCAAAAATCACTCTCCGTGTAACATTTACATAAAAAACAAGAAATTAGATCAACAATAAGAGATGGTATCTGCCTGTAATTCACCCGTTTTATCCCTTTGCTGAATCCTCTGATAACAAAAATTGTTCTGAAAAAGGGTTACTAATGCGCTCTTTTAGATACAAAAGAGCAACATTGATGGAGATTGGGCCGACAGCAGGGAGCAAACGTGATGAGTATGCCGGCATAGTTGTTAATAACCTGAAACTCAGGATCATGGCGTCTTGCAGCACACAACAAAGGCGGCGTGATTAGCTTGTCTGGCCCGTTGTAGGTTCGCCAGTGGTCGGCCATGTGAAGTGGTTATGCACTCGTGGTTGAAAAGGTGGTTAGCACCAGACCGGCGAGGCTGGGACACGGCACAGGTAAGCGTTTCGGTGCGCAAAAGCTGCACAGAGTTAGCCCTCATCGGAAGGGCAACAACTCGCCTCAGGTAATGATTTTGTTGATGACAATCCACTGTTTTTATTTGTTGTCGAGGCCCGCTGATGATGCGGGTCTTGAGCCGGGCTTATTTGAATTTTTTGAAAAATTTAAACACCGTAATTATTATGATGTTGTTAATGAGTAACGTTAAAAGGGCTATAAAAACGAGGTAGCAAAAATCCCACTCTTCAATATCAATGAATCCGTATTTGTTAGTCAAATACGAGAATGTCTTAAGCTCTGGCAATATCCCCATGAGAGAGATAAAAAACACCAGGTAGGTGAATGCGAAAATATGCCACGCTACAAGAAATTTTTTGGTGCTCATCAATACACCTGCACTGTGCCGAAGGCCTCCAACTGGCCTGAGACTTTGAATGTTGGCGTTCTCACTAACGCCTGCCTGAAAATATTAAAATCATCTTTGCTGATAAAGGTTATGCAACCGTTGCTAACCCCTTTGTACCCAGCCGGATGCAACCTGAAGTTTCCCCGCTCAACGCTACCAATGAAAGTGTGATCATCAAGGTTTGAATCTTCCCTGTATAACCCAAACCATATGAAGTGGTTGGAGCCAGACAGGATGGAGTAAGATGCATCTTTTACGAGGTGTTTGAAGCCACTACCGGGTCTTGTGACAATATAATACTTTCCCGGTGGCAATGGGCCAACATCTACCGTAGCCACATCTTCGGGATTGTTTCTCATAGGTCCTTTATTACCAGAATAAGCAGGGAAGAAACCCACGCCAGGGCAACTCAGGTTAGAGAGCTGCCCGCTGTTCAAGTGAAAGGTGCAACGGATCATCTTTCGTTCCATGCGTCGGAAAACTCGACATTTCCATCACAATATTTCCAGGTTATGCGCTCATAGCGAAGAGCGACGCTCATCAAGATGATTGTGTTTTTCTGTAGCCGGATTTTTGACGTCGTACATAACTGGACAAACTGAAACTACCTTTACACCTTCAAGCAACATGTTGAAGTATTCAACTTCCTGCCCTGCGTCGTTGATTTTGTACCATTTAAACTCTGCGTTGTGCAGTGTCTGGCCTTTTGCTACAGCTTTGTAAAGATACGGGCTTGATGAATCAAACTCTTTTTCAAAGGTAAGGGCGCTGTGAACCCTTGTTCCAGTTATTTTGCCAGTATTATTATCGGTTGGCAGGTGTAACCCATGACCGAATGCCAATATTTCTATACTGCCTTCACGACCTATCACGTCGACAGAGCCTTTGATATCTGCGCCGCCATCGTCTTTGAGAAATAAGTAAGCCGGAATTGCCATTTTAAATACCCCCTGTAGTTGATAAAAACTTTATGACATTACATCTATACTGATTAACAAAATGTAATTTTTATGCACTTGCTGGTTACGGTGATTGTTACGGTGTATATATGTTAATTAGATATAAAACTAATGAATTCATCGGCTGTTTCTTTTGATGCTGGTCATGTAAATCAGGGTAAAGACTGGCCTATTGTAACGAAACTATTTTTACTGCAATTTGTGAAATAAATGTGAGTGAGAACACGGAAGATAAAAACAGAATTACACCCGCAAAAGCGTGATCTGGATGCCGCCGAAATTGCGAGACAAAGCGCGAGATTATCCACACCACTCATAAAGACGTGGCAACGTTAAGCCATGCACAATTTGAAATGTTGCTCATCACGAAACAAAGCCAGCATTTTACCGTGTTGGATGTATGATGCTGGCCTGTGTGCTATGGGTATAAGTTACTGCAGATAACGGCAGAACTTGCAGGGTGCTCTATTACTGCTGGGAAAACTACAGTTTTTCGCTTTAAAAAATGAAATTAAGGGGATGTACATTTTTTGGTTCAATAACTTAATTTGTTAATATTTTTTTGCCTAAATGATTATACAAGTTCAGTTATTTCAACTTTAGAAGTGAGGGATCATGTTAAAAAAATTTTTAAGAGCCATCATTGGTAGAAAGACTGAGCCGCAATCCACGCAGGGGCTTTTTTTCAATGATAATCATTCGGCTTTTGAGTATGCATGCGAGTACATGGATTGTGAGCTGGTCGGAAACATTCCACTTCCAGCGATTGTTTTACCCGGGCCTGAAGGGAAGGATCCGGTCATTACCAGCTCAGGATGCCAGCGAATGTTACTAAAAGTTTGCTCTAATGATGGCGGGTTTTGCGTAATTGCAGATACTGCGCATCCTAATGGTCCACGACTCAGGATAGGTGATCTAGTTTGTTGGGTTCCATTTGTTTATTTGGAACATCTGGTTCAACCTGGTGTGGACCAGCGTTTCGGCTGGTGCGGATTTGTACTTGGCACATTAAAACCGACATTGAATTCAAGTGGATGGCTTGGAGATCAGCGCTTTACTAAATAAATTGAAAAACCACCGGTGATGTTACCGGTGGTTTAAAATGCTCCGATTATAAAGTAATAGGATTCTCTCTTAAAAAATCATCAAGGATCATCAGCATCGAATCAGCGATTTCTTGATGCTATTCCTTCAGTAAATGCTTCCGGATCGTCTATAGCATACCCGCTCCAAATGGCCTGGATTAGTCTGGAGAAGCGCGCAACGCGCTTTTTTCTATGAGGAAGAGATGATGACCGTGATTAATCAGCCTGGCTGTAAATTGTTTACCGATAGTGAACGATTAACCCAGCTCTCAGCCTGGTATGAGGAGGAGCGTCGGACCGTCTGGATGATGTTGCGAGCCCAACCGCGTCCTTGCTTTAACCATGCGCTGATTGAGGAAATCATGAACCTCTCCTGGCTGGTTAAGCAGCAGGGGTTTGACGTCGATTTTTGGGTCACGGGTTCACTGGTATCGGGGATTTACAATACCGGCGGCGATTTGCGTTTCTTTGTGGAATGCATTCGTCACGGGCGACGCGAGGCGCTTCGTGCTTACACCCGGGCTTGTGTTGACTGCGTGCATGCGGCCTCCCGCGCTTTTGATACCGGCGCTATCAGCATTGCGATGATTGAAGGCAGTGCATTGGGTGGCGGGTTTGAAGCGGCGCTGGCGCACCATTTTATTCTTGCCCAGCGCGATGCCCGCATGGGGTTTCCTGAAATCGCCTTTAATCTGTTTCCCGGCATGGGCGGTTATTCCTTAGTGAGTCGGCGTTCCGGCATGAAACTGGCCGAGCAACTGATTTACCGGGGGGAAGCGCATACTGCGGAATGGCACGAACAGCGAGGCTTAGTGGACGTGCTGTTTGAACCAGGGAACAGCTATGTGTCGACGAGAACGTTTATTGACACGCTGTTGCCCAAACTGAATGGTGTCAGGGCCATGTTACGCGCGCGCCAGCGTGTGTTGACCTTGCCTCGCAGCGAATTGATGGATATCACGGAAGATTGGGTCGACGCGGCGTTCTGTCTGCAAGAGAAAGATATCGCTTATATGGAGCGTCTGGTCTTGTTGCAAAATCGCCATACGCAAGCCGCATTGCGTAAAGCCAGTTAGTGGAGAGGTTTGTCTGAAAGGGGGCATTGATTGCCCCTGTTTTGAGGATTAACGCTGGTTACGCGTTTGACGCCGCTTCAGCCAGCGCTCCAGCGCCGCAGCAGGCATAGGTTTAGCAAACAGAAAACCCTGGCGTTCGTTAACGCCGTTTTTGGTCAGAAACGCATCTTCTTTGGCGCTCTCCACCCCTTCCGCAATGACCTGCAAATTCAGCGCCTGGGCAACTGCCACAATGGCGCGAACCAGAGACTGGGCGACAGATTGTTTATGCACATCACGCACGAAAACCTGATCCAGTTTAATGGCATCGATAGGGAAGCGGGCTAACTGAGACAGGGAAGAATACCCGGTGCCGAAGTCATCCAGATGCACCTGCGCACCCAGAGCACTGAACTGCTGGATAACCGACTGCGCCTGCTCTTCGTTTTCAATCAGGCAGCTTTCTGTCAGTTCAACGTCAATCGGGCAGTATTCGAACTTCAGGTCACGTAAAGCCTGTTTCAAATCACTGAAAATGGTCTGATCCGCTAACTGGCGCGCAGAAAGGTTAACCGCAACCCGAAGATTAATGCCCTTGTCGCGCCAGAGCGCCACCTGACGCACCACATCCAGCATGACCCAACGCCCCAGCGGCACAATCAGCCCGGACTCTTCGGCGTAAGAAATGAATTCGCCGGGCGGGATCAACCCACGTTCCGGCGACTCCCAGCGTACCAGCGCTTCCAGGCTACGAACTTCGCCGCGCCAGGTGATTTTCGGCTGATAGTGGATAACCAGTTGGTTATTATCGAGCGCTTTTCGCAGGTTGGTATCCAGCCACAAATATTCAAAAACTCGCTGGTTCATCTCCGGGGAGAACACACAGAACTTGCTCCGGCCGCCTTCCTTCGCGGTATACATCGCCGTATCGGCGTTACGAATCAGGCTTTCACGATCGCTGCCATGCTGCGGCGCGAGTGAAATGCCCAAAGAGCAGCCGGTATACACTTCGATAAGCCCGATGCGGAAAGGATCTCGCAGGCGGTTAAGAATGCGTGAAGCCATCGCTTCAAGGCCACCCTGAGACGTGTTGGTCGCCAGCACGATAAACTCATCGCCACCCAGGCGGGCGAGCGTCTGGCCTTCTTCCAGGCAGCTTAAAATTGACAGGGCAACGGACTGCAACAGTTGGTCACCGAACATGTGGCCATAAGCGTCGTTGACCTTTTTAAAGTTATCGAGGTCGAGATACACAATGCCAATTTGATGCTCACCGCGCGTAGTTATCGCTTCGGTGATCATGTCATTAATGGCATTGCGGTTCGGCAGGCCGGTGATGGTGTCGGTATTCGCCAGAACGCGCAGGCGTTCCTGGGCCCGGCGTTCTTCGGTAATGTCCATACCTGAACAAATCAGGTAGATTTCATTTTTGCCGCTGCCGCTGTGAACGAATTTATTGCGGAATAAAAACAGGCGCTGGCCTTTGCGCGTTTTAATCCAACGCTCCACTTCATAGGAGCTGCCATTTTTGAAGAAGCCACTGATATTGCGTCGGGAGGCCGCCGCCTCGGCCGGGCTCATAAAGAGCTTAAAAACGTTTTGGCCGATGACTTCTTGTTCCTTCATCCCGGTATATTCTTCGCTCAGACGATTGAAACGCTGAATATTGCCGTGACGATCGAGGATAACAATCACGGAGTTAGCTTCGGAAACGACCTGCTCAGCGAAGGAGAGGCCCTGCACCAGGTCACGGGCAACTGAGCCGGTGTCATCCCAGCCAGACGCGTTGCCTGCCCATTGTGATTTATTGATTTTGCGACCCACCAAATGGACAGGAACGGCATTGCCGTAAAGATTGAGGTTCAGGCTAAGGCTGGAGGTGATCACCGTCATCTCGCGGATGCTGTCTGCTTGTTCCGCGCTCAGGGCCACAACCTGACGCGTATCGGTATCCTCACTGGCTGACAGGTGTAGCGCATTGCTGTCACCCGATAAGCGCCAGTACGGACTGGTGGTACCCAGATACCGAAACAGCAGGTTAAGCTCTAGTTCCTCAGCCATTTTTTCTCCCAAACCAACTTAAGCGCGTCACGGAATCATTGAAATAATCGTTACAGCCAGGTCATCCACAGGACGTAAGAGCTCAACATATTGTATTAGCCTGTCGTCGTATACTAATCCCCAAGCCCGAAAAAAGAGCACCGACCAGGCAGCTTATTGATGTGCAATCCGATACACCCTTTCAGTGTGATCGCTTTTGATGGAATGTGGGGGAAAAGAGGAAAAAAATTGTGCCAACTATCGCATTCAGAAGGAAGAAAAGGGCGGCTGAGAATAATTAGCCGCCCTTAAGGTTACGCCTGGAAAGGACGCGCGATAATACTGCGGGTTTCCATACGGACTTCAGCAATCGTGACATCGATAACCTCTGTCACTTTATAAACAGTTTCGCCTTTGATTTGCACGGTGCCATTTTCCTGGCTGCAAACCATTTCATCACGAACGGCATGCAGGAATGGCGCTGGAATAAACGCCACCGCGCCGTTATCAACCAGACGAACACGCATCCCGCCACGGCTGATATCGATGATTTCAGCGGCAAAGCGAGTGTCGGTTCCGGCTTTGTCGTTCAGGAAACGAGCGTACAGCCAGTCCGCCACGTCACGCTCAGCCATGCGGTTCAGACGACGGCGTTCAGCCATCTGCACGGTGGATTCATCCTGCGGACGCGCCGGGGTTTCACCTTTAATGATCGCTTTCAGCAGACGATGGTTCACCATGTCGCCGTATTTACGGATTGGCGAAGTCCAGGTAGCGTAAGCTTCAAGGCCCAGACCGAAGTGCGGACCCGGTTCAATGCTGATTTCTGCAAACGACTGGAAGCGACGAATACGGCTATCGAGGAAGCCTGTTGGCATCGCGTCGAGTTCACGGCGCAGTTTACAGAAGCCTTCCAGCGTCAACACTTCCTGCGGATCGACGTGAACATCATGGCTCTTCATCAGCTCTGCCAGCTGTTCGGTCTTCGCAGCATCGAAACCGGTGTGAACGTTGTAAATCCCGAAACCGAGCTTATCGCGCAGCACGCGAGCCGCGCAGATGTTGGCGGCAATCATGGATTCTTCCACGATACGGTTCGCAATGCGGCGCGGTTCAGCGATGATATCCAGCACTTCGCCTTTCTCACCCAGCACGAAGCGGTAGTCAGGGCGGTCTTTGAACACCAGCGCGTGGTTGTGACGCCATTCGCCGCGCAGCGCGCAAATACGCTCCAGCAGCTTAATTTGGTTGGCGATAGCCTCGCTTTGCGGCTGCCAGCTACCGTTGCCTTCCAGCCAGTCAGACACATCGTCATAGGCCAGTTTGGCTTTTGATTCGATGGTGGCGGCGAAGAATTCAATATCGTCTTCAAGGGTGCCATCTGCTGCGATAATCATGCGGCAGGCAAGGACCGGACGCACTTCATTGGGGCGCAGTGAGCACAAATCGTCAGAGAGTTCACGTGGCAGCATCGGGATGTTGAAGCCCGGCAGATAGTTGGTGAACGCACGAATTTTTGCCGCGTTATCCAGTTTGCTGCCTTCGATAATCCACGCTGTCGGATCGGCGATAGCGACGGTGAGATGCAGTTTACCGTCGGCGGCAATCTCAGCATACAGCGCATCGTCCATATCTTCGGTGCTGGCGCTGTCGATGGTGACAAAGTCCAGCCCGGTCAAATCACGGCGCTCAAGACCTTCGTCCTGCATGTCGGTGGCGGTGCCTTCCGGCGCCACTTTTTCGAGGTTATGGCGAGCGAGTGTAACCCACCATGGCACGAAGTGATCGTCGCCAAAGGTGATGAACTGAGTCAGTTCGGCGTAGAAACTGCGATCGCCTTTCAGCGGATGACGGCGCATCTCTGCAACCGCCCAGTCGCCGTCATTAAAATCGTGTTCCAGACTACGCACAGGGCGGCACTGGATGGCCTCTTTCAGCAGGGGATGATCGGGCACGATGGACAGGCGATCATCTTTTTTCTGTACCCGGCCAACAAAACGCGTCAGGAAAGGCTCGACCAGCTCTTCCGGTTCGGCGCTTTCTTTGCCCTTGTCGCTATGGATGGTGGCAATAATACGGTCGCCATGCATCACTTTTTTCATCTGCGGCGGCGGAATGAAATAGCTTTTCTGGGCATCGACTTCTAAAAAGCCAAAGCCTTTTTCCGTGCCTTTCACCACGCCTTCAGCGCGGGGAGTCTGGGAATGAAGTTGCTGTTTTAGCTGCGCAAGCAGCGGGTTGTCCTGAAACATAATTATGTATTTTCGTGGCCAAAAGAGCGGCTGACAGTTTTACGCGAATATCCCTGTTGCAGCAAGCGGTCTTTAAGGCTTTTACGTAACAGGTAACGCCTCGCCAAGGCCGATTTTTAGCCGATTTAGCCAGCCATTTACCCCGCTCAGGGCAAGCAGCGTGAAAGCCTGTGCGGGAGAGAGATTGTTATCGAGCAAAGGGGTAAACTGCGCGGCGCTAAAACGGTCTGGCGCTTTGGTTAACAGCTGAACGGCCTGGATCACGGCGAGCGCGGCGGGGTTATTCTGGCCCCACTGCTGCAACGCGTTTTCCCCCTCAAGAATAGCCAGCAACAAGGATTCGTCCTGCGCGTGCTGCCAGAAGCAACTGGCGCTGCCGTTGATTCTGGCATTCAGCACAGCGACCAGCGTGGCGTACTCCGGCTCCGTATGCAGAGCGTCGAGCAGATCAATTTCCAGCCTCAGCAACAGTTTATCCCACGCCAACAAAGGTAAGAGCGCATCCAGCTGAAGGTTGCTGAAATCGTGATTTTCAATGACATCGAGATCGGATTTCCAGTCTTGCGTTTGAGCATCAAACAGGGACGCGGGAGCCTCCTCCTGAACGGGCATTCCCGGTAGCCAACGAACCGGAAGACCAAGCAGCGCCTGACCCACAGCCATCACGCGCGCCTGATAGCCGACAAAACCGACAATCTGAGTCATCAGCACAATGTCAGGCACGCTAAGGCCGACGGCATCAAGCTGCTGGCGTGACGCAGAACAAATGACAGAGGGAGAGCCTGCCAGCTGGCGAGCATATTGCGTGATTTGCGCCAGGCGGTGATTGCTTTCGCGTGAAGAGTCCGGGCCAGGCAAGGGGGCCAGACGCGCGGCATAGTGGTTGCACAGCCGCTGCACGCCAAAGACCTGAGCCACTGTCAGTGCGGTGCTCAGACGGTCATAGGCGCTGAAGGTATTCAGGCGGGTGACGGCGACGTCATTGGGAAACAGATGGACGGCTATCTTTGAAGAGAGGTGTAACCACGGCTGACAGTCGTCACTGACCTGCTCTGGCAGCGTCAAATCCAGTAGAAAGCGATCGGCGACATGGGCCGCTTCAGGCACCAGAGGCAGCACATCTGCCGCCTGGTTTCTCGCTTGTGTTTCATGGTACCACTGGCCTTTGCCGTAAACGCGGCGTTGCTCCATGGGGATTCCTTCAGGGCGTCGTATCGTTTATGACTGACTATCCTGACGTAAGGCGAGGGCGGGGAAAAAGATTGATGCGTGATAACAAATAACAGAGTGGAATAACGAAGGAAAAACCGCCCTGCGAGCGCAGGGCGGCGGCAGAACTTATTTCAGTTCCAGCTCGTTCATCGCGGCGATGCTGAAACCACCGTCAACGTGAACGACTTCACCGGAGATACCGGCAGACAGGTCAGAACACAGGAACGCTGCGCTGTTACCGACGTCTTCGATAGTCACGGTGCGGCGAATCGGGGTAACCGCTTCACAGTGAGCCAGCATCTTACGGAAATCTTTGATGCCGGAAGCCGCCAGAGTACGGATTGGGCCAGCAGAGATACCGTTAACACGCACGCCTTCTGGACCCATCGCGTTCGCCATGTAGCGCACGTTAGCTTCCAGAGACGCTTTTGCCAGACCCATCACGTTGTAGTTAGGGATAGCACGCTCAGCACCCAGATAGGACAGGGTCAGCAGCGCAGAACCTGGGTTCAGCATGGAACGGCAAGCTTTAGCCATTGCCACGAAGCTGTAGGAGCTGATGTCGTGAGCGATTTTAAAGCCTTCACGGGTTACGGCATTCACATAGTCGCCGTCCAGCTGATCGCCTGGTGCGAAGCCGATAGAGTGCACGAAACCGTCAAACTTCGGCCACGTTTTCACCAGTTCCGCAAACAGGGCATCAATACTTTCGTCCTGAGCAACATCACATTCCAGAACAATATTGGAACCCAGCTGCGCGGCAAATTCTTCAACACGGCCTTTCAGCTTGTCGTTCTGGTAGGTGAAGGCCAGCTCAGCGCCTTCGCGGTGCATGGCCTGAGCGATACCGTAGGCGATGGACAGTTTGCTGGCAACGCCAGTCACCAGAATGCGCTTACCGGAAAGAAAACCCATAGCTTTTAATCCTTATGTCATTGCTTATTTTTGGCTTTACATTCATTGAGTTACAATAATATAAGCCAGAATAATAGAGAGAGCAGGGCGAAATTATAGCCCACTACGCGCCTGAATTGTCACGTGATTTTTACATCGTCCCCACGATTCAGAGCGAGGGAGAACACAAATTCGACATCTTTCTATTATATCAGCCGCAGCACGAAGGACAGATCCAACCTGATGGCGCGTTCAGTATTTCGACGGCAGATGGCGAATTTCGAGGAGTCGTCCTTCTTCGAGGACGATATACCCGCCCATTTTTAAATCGGCCAGGATTTTCATCACGCTGCTGCGGGAGATATGTGTCTTTTCACGAATATAACGCTCAACGGCAATACTGCTGCGTATCGGTTCCGGCTCGTTCATCAGTTCGAGCAGCTTAAAGCAGATGATTTCATACACCGTTGGAGCACTGAGCTGCTTGCTGTATGAGTACAGTTTATTGGTCACGGCCAGCAGATGTTGAGCGACCGTTTCCCACAGCCCCAATTCCGTAAAATGGTGATAGGCCTCATCCAGCGGCAAAGTGGCAACTTTGCACGGCTCTTTGGTGATCACATAAATCTCACGAACGCTCAATCCAAGGATGTTCGGTGGAAGTAACGTCACAATCAGCAAATTGTCTGATTTGCGACGAACCTCAATAGAGCCGGAAAGGATCAACTGACAAACCCGTGTGTCTTCGCGAAGGATGTTGATGCGTGTTCCTTTCGGATAGCGTTTTACCTCCGCAAAAGGCAATAACGCCTCCACCAGCGTTTTGGCGAAGGGGAAGGGTTCATTCATGTGGCTCAATGAGAAATGACTGTTGTTCATGCACTGAGTACCTGACCAGGTAGGATCTTCTATAAGTATAGATAAAAGTTACACATTTTAGCTAAACCGTCGCGCAGAATAACCGACGTATTCAGAACTTTTTGGGAAGGGTATGCACGTCAACCAGGGTCCCGTCCTGAATGGTAATGTAGTTCCCGGCGCGTAACTCAGAGAGGATCCGCATAATCCCGCTTCGCGATAAATAACAGCGGCTTTGGATATAGTGCAGCACAGACGTTTCAGCCCGTAATTCCTCACTTTCTTCGCACAGCTCCATCAGGATATTCCTCACCGTCTCGTAGGAGTTCATCTGAGACAAGCGCGTGCTGTGGTCGTAAACGCGCGAAGAAATATACATCAGTAAATAAGAGAGCGACTGCCAAAGCTGCTTTTTCGCCACAATGTCACAGGCATTCGCCAGCGGCAGCACGCTAAACGCTGCGTCTGAAGACGGGATCAATGCCATGGAGGGGGCAGACGAACAGAGTTTGCTAAATCCGAAGACAAACGGCGCATGTTCAGTATTCAGGACCAGATTCCGTTTTGGGTTGAACAAATTGACATGGCCTCGGTGCAGCAAAAAACAAAATGCGCTATTGGGTTCAGATAAATTAAGGGGGTGATGAGAGGTAATGATCATCTCTTTGGCTTGCGATTGAAAACTCTCAATAAGTTTTTGAATGTGCTCCACTGGTTTTGTTTCTTTTTTGTTAATAAAGCCTGGCGGGTGTTTCCCCGGATAAAGGGCATCACTTAGCATTGGGCTATCCTCATCATCAGTGTCTCAGAAAAGTCCTTTGATTATCCCTAATTGATGTGGGTAGATGAATAGCCAGGGGCGGTCCAAAAATAGACAACAAGAGTGTTGAATATTAAATTAAAGCGGTGTGCGGTGAGGTGTATTTTTGGATTGATAAATTTATTGAATGTAATATGAGCTTTGCATAATAATTTCCGCAATCGAAGTGTGGGATTGCAGTTATAAGGCCTGCGTGGCTCGATGATAGTGATTACCATATTTCATGGTGATGTAAAAACATGATGATACACAACGCTACCCTCTGTCATCAGGGAGGCGGTTTCTATCGCCTTAAATATAAGATAAGGAAATTTGTGATGAACAAAAATATTATTTCTGCAGTCATTGCTGCTACCGCAGTATTATCTATGAGTAATGTGTTTGCTGCCGCGGGAACGGTCAATTTCACTGGTAAGATTTTGGATTCTGCGTGCGCCGTAGATGTCGCCTCCCAAAACCAGACGGTTGATTTGGGCGAATATTACAAAACTGAATTCACCGGTGTGGGGTCAAGAACGGCAGCCCAGGGATTTAACATCGTATTGAAAAACTGCCCGCCAAGCGTAGCGTCAGCAAAAGTGGTTTTCGACGGTACACCGGAAGCGAGTAACTCAGCTCTGCTGGCCATTGACAGCACCCTTCCAGGTGCCGCAACCGGTGTGGCTATCAACCTGATGAGCGCGGATAAAACCGATCTGCCCCTGAACGGCTCGAATGGTTATCACTACGTATTAAGCTCCACGCAGGACAACACGCTGAATTTCTACGCACAGTATCAATCGACTATCTCTACCGTAGGCGCAGGGCCAGCGAACTCGGTTGCCAACTTCTCTGTGGTCTACAACTAATATTGAGTATTGAAAATCTGGGGCCGTGCCAGGCCCCGTTTTTTATTGAGGTATAAAATGAATTTCCTTAGCAAAACGTTGATTGCCGTGGCCGTCTTTACTACAGGTATTAATGTGGTCAATGCTGGCGTGGTGATTGGCGGAACCCGGGTTATTTTTGATGGCAATAAAAAAGAAGCTGCCATCAGTGTGAATAATCCGGACTCGACGCCGTATCTCATTCAGTCGTGGATTGAAGCGCAAAATGGCATTGCTGAGAAAACCCCTTTTATTATTACGCCACCTTTATATCGTCTGGATAAAAATCGTCAGAATGTTGAGCGCATTATTATGGTAGGGACGCGGGCACAAGACAAAGAGACATTGTACTGGCTGAACATAAAAGCCATTCCGGCGGCGGTGCAAAAAGAAAATACATTGCAGATTGCGGTGAAAACGCGAATCAAGCTGATTTATCGCCCTGCCGCATTGAACGGTGACATACCCGAATCACTGGCGGACAAATTGACCTGGTCACGCTCAGGGAACCAACTTCGGGTGAATAACCCCACGCCATATGTCATGAATTTTAACGAAATTACCGTGAACGGCAAAAAACTCGATGACGTCAGTTACGTCCTTCCAGGGTCCACGGCGCGTTTCCGACTGCCCCAGGAGAGTGGCGGCGGTGCAATGACGTTTACCCTCATCAATGATTATGGCGGGCCTGGGAAGCCTCACCGCGCAACCTTTTAAAGAAGAACGCTGCAAGGTTGTCACAAGGAACACAGGGTTATGATGATAGCGAACTCTCTAAAAACAAGCAGGCCAGGGCGTTTGGCTGTGCTGATGGCCTTCGCCCTGGGGAGTCTCCCGGAGGTGGCCTGGGCACGTGACACGTTCAATCCTGGATTGCTGGAACTGGACAATCCGGGCGCGGGCAAAATTGACCTCTCAGCTTATGAGTCGGGTTCTCAGGCCGCGGGCCGCTATCACGTCGATGTCATTGTGGCCGATCAGCTGGTTGATACGGTGGATATCGATTTTACAGCAAGCACCAACTCTGAAGGCGAAAGTGAGTTGGTGCCCTGCCTGAGCGTCGATCAACTAAAGCAGTGGGGCGTAAAAACAGATCAGTTTCCTGCCCTCAAGACTGAGGGCGATTGTGCCAATCTGGCCGCCATTCCTCTGGCGACCAGCGATTTCCAGTTCAGCACGCAGCGTCTGGTGCTGAGCATCCCGCAGGCGGCGCTGATGCCGGTTGTGCGAGGCTGGGTCGCGCCAGAATTGTGGGATGAAGGCATCAACGCGGCGATGCTCAATTACAGCGTGAGCGGAACCAGCAACTGGGGAGAGCAGCAGAGTAGCAATACTCAATACGCCAATTTACGCCCTGGCATCAATATTGGCCCCTGGCGGCTGCGCAATTACACGACCTGGAACCGTGACAGTGAAGGCAAGGATAAGTGGGCGACGGTTTATACCTACCTGAATCGTGACGTGATCCCGTTGCAAGCCCAACTCACCGCAGGGGACAGCTCAGCGCCCGCTGATGTGTTTGACAGTATGCCGTTTCGTGGCGTGCAACTGGCCTCAGATGACGACATGCTGCCAGATTCTTTGAAAGGGTACGCGCCGGTTATCCGCGGAATCGCTCGAACGAATGCTCAGGTCGTCATCCGTCAAAATGGCTATGTGATTTATCAGAACGCGGTTGCGCCCGGCGCATTCGAAATTACGGATATGTACCCGACAGGCGGTGCCGGTGATTTTGAGGTCACAGTGCAGGAGGCAGATGGCAGCGAACAACATTTTGTTGTGCCGTATGCCTCTCTGCCCGTGCTGCAACGTGAAGGGCGGTCGAAGTATGCCCTGACGGGCGGCCTTTATCGTTCTTACGACAGCAGTGTGGATAAAACCCCCTTTGCGCAGTTGACCAACATCTACGGCTTACCGAAAGGGTTCACGCTGTATGGTGGGATACAGGAATCAACGAAGTATCAATCGGTTGCCGCTGGGCTGGGTAAAAATATGGGAGATATTGGCGCGGTTTCCGTCGATATCACTCAGGCGTGGTCGTCACCCAAAAACGACGCACAAACCAGCGGGCAGTCATGGCGAGCCCGATACAGCAAAAATATCGTGGCGAGCGGTACGAATTTCGCCATTGCGGGCTACCGCTATTCCACCAGTGGCTATTACAGCATGCAGGAAGTGCTGGATACCTACAGCGACAATAATGTTATCCCCGTTCGTCGCCGTAATCGGATGGAATTGACCGTCAGCCAGGCGTTGGGTAACGAACTGGGATCGCTGATGTTAAGTGCAGTAAGGGAAGACTACTGGCATTCAGGGCAAGCGATGAAGTCATACAGCGCGGGGTACAACAATGCCTGGCGAGGGATCAGCTATGGGTTGACCTACACCTGGAGTCAAAACGGCACCTCAAGCGGGTCTGGAAGCCAGACTTCGCGGCAAAACGATCGGCAACTGGCGTTGAATATCAGTGTTCCGCTGGAGAAGTTTCTGCCCAACAGTTGGGTGAATTACAGCCTGAACAACAGCAAAAATGGCGGGACAACTCACCAGATCGGGGTCAGCGGAATGGCGCTGGAAAACAACGCCCTCAACTGGAACGTGCAGCAGGGCTATGGCAGCGACAATGTCGGTTATACCGGCACTATGACGGGCGACTATAAAGGCAGCTACGGCGAAGTAAATGCAGGCTATTCCTATAACCAGCATAACCAACGTCTGAATTATGGCTTGCAGGGTGGGGTCATGGCCCATGCCGATGGTGTGACGCTGTCGCAGCCGTTGGGCGAGACCAATGTGCTGATCAAGGCACCCGGCGCGAAAGGGGTCAGCATCCAAAACCAGAGCGGGGCGAAAACAGACTGGCGCGGGTATACCGTCACCAGCAACCTGACACCGTTTCGTAAAAATGACGTGGCGCTGCGCACCGACTCGTTACCTGATGATGTGGAGTTAGAGCTGACCAACACCACGGTCACGCCAACCCGCGGGGCGGTTGTTCGTGCTGAGTATGTGGCTAACGTCGGCCTTCGGGCATTAATAACGTTAACCCAGGCGAATGGGCAGCCCGTGCCGTTTGGGGCGATGGTGACATTGCTGGCTTCTGCTCATCACGGCGGTTCCATCGTGGGTGAAGGGGGGCAGGTTTATCTGGCCGGGTTAGATGCACAGGGGCATTTAGCGGTTTCGTGGGGAAAGACACCCTCACAGCAATGCAAGGCTGACTACGCCTTTCCCGGGCCGAATAAAGATGCCGTGGTCATAAACGCAAACTTTATTTGTCATTGATATTCAGGGTCAACCTGAAATCTGGATCAAAGTGCTATCAGGTTATAAGATAACGATGAAGACAATATTCATTATTATAGCGGCTGTTATTTTGGGTTTTAATCTCAGCCAGGCGAATGCCACTGAATCCTGCTCGATGGATTCCACCATTAATGCAACGATGTATTTTGGTAGTGTCGCGGTACCCATGGACGCTCCGGTTGGGGCGGTTATCGCGACAGTCGCGCAGACCGCTCAGGCAAGCCTTTGGGCTTATTCCACCACAGGGCAAAAGTCTTGCGACGCTGACCTGAAATTTGTCTACCTCGGTTCAGTATTATCAGGGATTACTGGGGTTTATAATACGAATTTGCCCGGAGTAGGCATTAAGGTCGATGGGATCCCCAATAAGTTGACCGTAACTTCTTCTGGCGCAAATATAAAAACCTATGTTTACCCGACTGGCTATAATATCTCGTTGATTAAAACAGGCCCGATAACCCCTGGCACATTAACGGCTGGGCCACTGGCAACAGGGCAGTTTGGGGATCCGACTGTGTCGAATTTTTTAAACCTCAGCTTAGGTGCCGGAAACAACAGCGTTATTGTTATTGGTTGCTCTCTGCAAACGCCGACGCTGAATTTTCAAATGGGATCTGTTTCGACATCCTCCTTTGGTACGACAGCCGGTAGACCTCTAACCGAAACACAACAAAGTCAAACGTTAGGACTGAATTGCGATTTTGCTGTCAATATCAACGTCAGCCTTACGGGCATTCAAAATCCGGATGTTAGTGATACCAGCGTTCTGGCATTAACGGGGCAAGGGAATAATGATGTGGCGCAAGGTGTTGGGGTACAAATTCTTTATAACGGATCACCTCTTCAGCTTAATAACCAGATAGTCCTCAAGCAATCGTTTGGTGGGGTGGAAACCTTCCCAATCATCGCTCGTTATTATCAGACCAAAACGGCAGTGACCACCGGCAGCGCGAATGCCTCGGCCACGCTGACTATCACCTACCAATAATCAAAAAGGGAATGGCGATGAGAGCGTTAAAACTCAGTCTGATAAGCGCAATGGCCGTGGGCGGACTGCTGGTGGATTTCAGCAGCCAGGCGGAAGATTTGGTCGCATTAAATGTCACCGGAGATATTATTGCGTCCCCCTGTCAGATTGCCAGTGACAGCGTGACAAAATCGGTCAATCTGGGGGATAACCTTCAGTCAGCAAACCTGCAAACAGCGCCTTCTTCCACCCCTTGGGTTCCCTTTACACTTGAATTGGTCTCGTGCCCACTTGGCACTCAACGTGCAACGATGACGATGCACGGTAATGCGGACAGCATCCATCCAGAGGATATGTACCAGAATAGCGGCACGGCGAATAATATTGCCGTACAAGTACAAAGTCAGGCGGGGGATCCCCTGGGTGACGGCAAATCACTGACCGGGAATATTATCAGTGGTGCGTATACCTATAATTTACGCGCCAGGGCTTACAGCCAAAATGGGCATGTCACCTCGGGCACCATCAGTGCTGTGGTAACAGCCACCTTCACCTACCAATAATGTCCGCAACAAAAAACAACTAAAAGGATGTTTAGCCTTTTATTGCTGTAAGGGTAACGTTATGTTGAACGTCCTCATCAAAGACAATGATGTGCTTTTTGTCCATGGAATGAAAAAGTATCTCGCGGAGGTATTTGAGCATGAATATAATCAGAGGGTATGTTTCTTGTCGGAGTTTAATAGTGAAAGTGTCAGTATAGCTGATATCATCATTATTCAACTGTGCAAAGGGGAAAGCTATACTTGCTTCTCTGAGTTTAAGTTTCGCAGTAAGAGTATTATCATTGGTGTGCTGAGTGGAAAGAGCGACCCCATTCAATCATTGCCACATTGTATTAATGACATTCAGTTTATCGCGCGTGATACGTCGCTGGCAGATATTCGTCACTGCATTATTAATGAATGGGAATTGCATCAGGTTTCTGGCTGGAATATACGGGAAAATAGTTGTGGCACTTGCCGTCATAAAATACTCTCGCCGCAACAGTATCGTATCATGGCTCGATTATACCGTGGTGAACCCATACTTCATATAGCCGCTGAATTGGCCATCAGCACCAAGTCTATCTTTTCGCATAAGTATTACATGATGAATAAATTTAACCTGACGACCGATTATGAACTGGTGACGTTCCTGGCGAAGTTTGTCGAGAAGAATAAAAGAAACAGTGAGTTTGGGGGATTCTTCAATTATTGAGGATGCGCCACAAAAAAGGCAGCGAGTTCGCTGCCTGAGACTGATGACAAACCTCTAACGAATGAAGTTTTGTCATGGGTGGCAGAACAAAAAATAAGGAAAATCAATTCATTGATTTTCGGCAGCTCACCACAAAGAAGGAAAAACCACGCTTTTTCCTTCTTTGTCAGCAATCTGAGGCAGCGAGTTCGCTGCCTTTCTGCGTAAACGAGGTTTAGCGATCTTTACGCCACGCGTCGGCCGTCAATGCTTCACCAAAATGCCCGGCAATCAGGCGTTTGGTCAGGTCATGAAGCGGGGAGGCGAGAACATCCGCTGTGCTGCCACGTTCGACAACTTCGCCCTGATGCATCACTAACACCTGATCGCTGATGTGTTTCATCATCCCCAGGTGCTGCGTCACGTAGATATACGAAATGCCCTGTTTTTCCTGCAGTTCCAGCATCAGGTTGATCAGCTGCGAACGCATCGACATATCCAGCGACGCCAGCGCTTCATCACAGATAATCACTTTCGGCCGCAGGATCAACGCGCGAGCCAACCCTAAACGCTGTTTCTGCCCAGGGGCGAGCATGTGAGGGTAGTAACTCACGTGATCCGGCAGCAAACCGACCAGTCGCAGCGTGTCGATAATCTGCTTCTGACGGGCTTCAGGTCCTAAATCCGTGTTCAGACGCAATGGGAAATCGAGGATCTGCGAGATACGCTGACGCGGGTTCAGGGAGGTCGATGGGTCCTGAAAAATCATGCGAATGCGCTGGCTACGAAAAGAGTAGTCACCGAATTCCAGCGGATGATCGTCAATCAGCAGTTCGCCGGTGGTGGGTTCCACCATCCCCGCCAGCATTTTTGCCAGCGTTGATTTGCCGGAACCGTTCTCGCCAATGATCGCCAGCGTCTGTTTTTCGCGCAGGGTAAAGCTGAGCGGCTTAACGGCTTCCAGCGTCTGGCGATGGAACAGGCCCGTCCGGTAGCGGAACGTTTTACTCAGATTGCGAACTTCGAGCAGGGTCTCAACCATCTCACTCTTTCTCCATGTTCAGCGGAAAATGACAGGCAAACATGTGGTTTTTGGCCCCCGTCAGACGCGGTGTTTCAATGCATTTACGCTGGGCATAAGGGCAACGTGGCCCCAGGCGGCAGCCAATCGGCAGCGATTCCAGCAGCGGGATAGCGCCAGGCAGGGTATTGAGACGGCTTTTATGCGGCATTGAACGCCCAAAATCTGGAATGGCGCGAATTAATGCCTGGGTATACGGATGGTGCGGAATTGCCACCAGATCTTCGCTTGGCGCGGTTTCCACTGTTTGTCCGCAATACATCACGTTTATCTTATCGGCCCACTGGCTCAGCATTTGCAGGTCGTGGCTGATAAGCAAAATGGTGGTGTTATTGTTCTGGTTCAGGCGCGTCAGCAGACGGAAAATTTGCGCCTGAGTGGTTGGTTCCATGGCGTTGGTGGGCTCATCGGCAATCAACAAACGCGGCTGGTTCGCCAGCGCAATCGCAATCATCACCTTCTGGCATTCGCCGTCGGTCAGCTCGTACGGGAAGCTGCGCATCGCGTCTTTGTGATCTTTAATCCCCACGCGGTGCAGTAGCTCAATCGCGCGACGTTTACGCCAGCCAAAGCGCTGCCACCAGCGGCCTTTATACGTCCAGCCGGGGATGTTCTGCATTAACTGACGACCGATTCGTTCAGACGGATCGAGACACGATTGCGGCTCCTGAAAAATCATCGACACGTTGTGCCCGACCAGACGGCGACGCTCGCGGTTCGAAAGACGTAGCAGGTCGATATCATCAAAACGCATACGGTCGGCGGTCACGCGCCAGTTATCTTTCGTCACGCCACAAATGGCTTTAGCAATCAGGCTTTTGCCCGAGCCAGATTCGCCCACCAGGCCGCGAATTTCACCTTCTGCCAGCGTCATGCTCACGCGGTCAACGGCTTTCACCCAGCCTTCGCTGGTGCGAAATTCAATGGTGAGGTTACGGATATCCAGTAAAGGCATTATTGCACCCCCGCTTCAATGGCGCGGCGAATGCCGTCGCCCAGCAGGTTAACCAGCAAAACGCTAACCATAATCGCGGCACCCGGCAGCATCACGGTCCACGGCGCGACATAAATAAGCTCCAGCGCATCGCCCAACATCGCCCCCCATTCCGGGGAAGGGAGCTGTGCGCCCAGGTCGAGGAAACCTAACGCAGCGATGTCCAGAATCGCCATCGAAAGCGCACGGGTGATTTCAGTGACCAGCCCTGAAGCGATATTTGGCAGCACGGCAAACCAGAGAATATTCAGCGTGGTGGCACCGTCCAGGCGTGCGGCAACCACGTAATCTTTTTCCAGTTCGTCATGCACCATGCTGTAGACGGAACGCACCATACGCGGCAGCAGCGCCAGCCAGACGGCAAACATCGCGTGCAGCAAATGCGGCCCGGAAAACGCCACCACAATGATCGCCAGCAGCAGGGAAGGAATAGAAAGCAGGGTGTCGAGGATATGGTTCAATACCGCAGAGCGCAGACCGCGCGTCGAGCCTGCAAATGCGCCTAACACCAGGCCACACAGCGTTGCGCCAAGTGTCACCACAAACGCGCCGCCAACAGTCGGAGCCGCGCCGCTCAACAAACGGCTAAGCACATCACGGCCTAAGTCGTCGGTACCCAGGAAGAATGAGACTTCGCCATAACGTGACCATGAAGGCGGCAGCAGTTGGTAGCCCAAAAATTGCTGATCGATACCGTAAGGCGCAAACCAGGTGCCGAAGATGCACAGCAACGCCAGCCCGAGGCAGCCGTACAGACCGATCATCGCCGTGGTATCGCCGTAGAATTTACGCCACACGGTGCGCAGCGCCCCTGGCGGGCGCTTTTCCAGATAGACGCTATCGTAAGGCATACCATTCCTTATGTTTCAGTGGGTTAGCCATTGCACCCAAGATATCAGACAACACGTTCACAATGATCACCAGCGCGCCAATGACCATCACGCCAGCGGAAATCGCAGCGTAGTCCTGCTGGCGAATGGCGTTAATCATCCAGCGCCCCAGGCCCGGCCAGCTAAAGACCATTTCAGTGATCATCGCCAGCGTCAGCATCGTGGAGAACTGCAAACCTAAGCGCGGGATCACCGGCGGCAGGGCGTTATGCAGCACATGGCGACGCAAAATAGTCAGGCGCGACACACCGCGTGTGGCGGCAGCTTTCACATAGTTCGTGTCATACACGTCGATGGTGCTCAGACGCATCAGGCGCACCACTTCAGTGGTCGGCGCGACGGCCAGCGTTAACACCGGTAGCACCATATGGCGCAGGGCGCTCATGATCATCTCATCTCGCCACGGGGAATCTGACAGCCACGCATCAATCAGCGCAAAACCAGTGACGTTTTTCACTTCGTACAACAGGTCAAAACGGCCGGACACCGGGAGCCATCCCAGCGTCAGCGAGAAAAACAGCGTCAGCAGCAGCGCCAGCCAGAATACCGGAATGGAAAAGCCGAGCAGGGCGAGGGCGCTGATCAGGTTATCCTGCCACTTGGAACGCATAATCCCGGCCAGCATGCCGACGGGAATGCCGACCAGCAGCGCCAGACCAAACGCGAGAATGCACAGTTCCATGGTGGCCGGGAACACTTCTTTAAGCTGATCGGAAATCAACTGGCCGTTAATGCTGGAGACGCCGAAGTCCCAGTGCAGCAAACCCTTAAACCAGAACAGCCAGGCGTTGCCCAGCGAAGCGCCTTGCAACGGCGCGTGCGGCGTGAAGTAGCTCAGGCTGAAGCCGACAAACGTCAGCAGAAAAAGCGTCACCAGCAACAGCAGCAGACGACGAAGAGTAAAAATGATCATGGTTTTTTCACCTCTTCCTCTTTTTCACGCGAGACGCCCGCAAAGGAGGCGCTGCCGAATGGGCTCAGCACCAGCCCTTTGATGTCATAACGATAAGCCTGCAAACGCAAAGAGGACGCCAACGGCAGCACCGGCAGCTCTTTGGCGAGGATCTGCTGCGCTTCGTCGTAGGCATCAATGCGCGAGGACAACTGCTGTGAAGCCAGCGCTTTTTGCAGCACGCTGTCAAATTCACGGTTGCACCAGTGAGCAAAGTTCGTTTGCGAACCAATCGCCGCGCAGCTCAGCAGCGGACGGAAGAAGCTGTCCGGGTCGTTACTGTCTGTCGCCCAACCGGTCAGCGTCAGGTCATGGTTCATGTCCATCAGACGGGCTTCCTGAAAACGGCCTTCAACGGGCACTATAATCACCTTCACGCCGATTTGCGCCATATCCGCCTGAATCAACTCGGCGGTCTTCAACGGGCTCGGGTTCCACGCCTGCGAGGTGGTCGGTACCCACAGCCGCAGCGTCATTTTTTCCAGCCCCAGCGTCTTGAGTTGCTCACGCGCCTTCACCGGATCGTATTCGGTAATTTTAGCTTCATTGTCGTAAGCCCAGGAGGCTCGCGGCAGAATAGAGGCTGCGGTTTCAGCCGTGCCGTAATAAATCGACTGCATCAGGCGTTGGTTATTGATAGCCAGCGCCAGCGCGTGCCGAACAGCAGGATTGTTCATCGGCGGCTTATCGGTATTGAACGCCAGATAAGCGATATTCATGCCAGGGCGCAGCGTCAGGCGCAAACGAGGATCGTCGCGCAAGATGGTCAACTGGCTGGCAGCAGGCCACGCCAGCACATCGCATTCGCCGGTCAGTAACTTCGATAAACGCCCGGTGCCGCCGGAACCCAAATCGACAACCACTTGGGGCATCAACGGCTGGCCGCGCCAGAACTCAGGGTGGCGTTGCAGGCGAATGTATTGCCCTGCGCGATATTCATCAAGCTGATACGGCCCGGTGCCGACAGGCTGGCGGTCGAGCAATTCTTGCCTGTCGATTTTGCTGAGATTCGCCGCGTATTCCGCCGACATCACCGACGCGTAATGGGTGGCTAAATGCCAAAGGAACGACGCATCCGGGCGCTTAAGGCGAAATTCAACGGAACGGCTGTCGAGTTTGCGCACGCTCTCAACGCTGTCGGCAAACTGCAGGCTGTCAAAATAGGGGAAGTTTGGCCCGTTGACGTTATGCCACGGGTGATTGCGGTTGAAAATACGCTCGAAGGTAAACACCACGTCATCGGCATTCAGCGCGCGGGTGGGTTTGAACCAGGCAGTTTTCTGGAACTGAACGCCGTTGCGCAGGTGGAAGCGGTAGGTTGCGCCGTTATCCAGCACCTCCCAGCTTTCAGCCAGTTCAGGCACCAGACGATAGGTGTAAGGGTCAACATCCAGCAGGCGATCGTAAATCTGTGCCGCAAGGGTATCGACAATCAGGCCGCTGCCCGCTTTCTGCGGATTAAAGGTATTCACCTGTCCGCTGACGCAGTAGACAAATCCGCTGTCACGAATGTCGCCGTGCGGGGCCAGTGCTGGAGGCGTGGCGGCCATGGCGCTGCCACACAGTAATCCCATTGCTGCCAGTAAGGCGGATAAATTCAGGCGCATAATTTCTTCATAATTCAGACCGATCTGCAAAGTGTATCGCACTTCTCACGGCCAGGTACAAATCTCTGTGATCAACCCTGACCCTGACTCGGAATATGCTCCAGCCATAATCAGGAATAACCGGCTTCAGTCTGGCTGCATATTCTGGCAACCGGCAGATTTTTCGGCGAATTCAGAAGGCATCATCCATCCCAGCGCAGCCTGCTTCAGGGTAAAGACAATCTGCTCTTCGGTGAATCGTGGCTTTTTCATCGGTGCTACAGATAGTGACCTGCGCAGAATACCTTCACTCTATATACAGAATTGTCCATTGAAATTGTGAACAGCGACGATGTAAATAACGATGTCACTGTTGTTACGGTTCAGCTCGTTGACGTGGGAATCTTCGCCATTTAGGGCGGGGAGAAGCCACATTATGCTTCATCCGTGGGTAAGAAAAGAGCATTGTTCAAAAGCATACCAGGCATACTTCTGGTTTAACAATCTGTTAAATCAGTGAGGGGATAAATTATATGGTCAGATGATTCATCAAACGGCCTTATCGCGGCTAACCCTGGTAGGGGGTCTGGACAAAAAATAACATCATCTGCCGATGGCGGTTTCTTTATTCGCTGGCTCAATCCGGACGACGGTTTTTCACTTTACCTTCAGCGATTAGATTCGATGGGTAACTTGCAATTACCGTTATCATCCCCAGGTACGGAAGGAATTCTGGTTTACCAGAGAAATGAACAATATTCTACTACTGTTTTTTAAACTTCAAAATAAAGGAAGGATAATCATGAAAGACGATAAAGTGACAGGAAATGTTATATTGTACACTGATGTAAATTATCAAGGAACTACTCTGGAAGTTGCCCCTCACGATAATATACAGATAGCAACCGACAGCACCTGGGAATATAGGTCGGCCAGGTTAAATGGGAATGAAGTATTTGTATCCGCCCCTCAGGAAACTCTTTCCCCTCCGATCCCTGGTGTTTTAGATCTTTATCAAGAGTTCTATACAACAGATGATATACCTGATTTTGCTTCCTTCATTACATTCATTGACCCAACCCATGAATGCTATATCATGCCACTTGTGGCTGACGATATTGTGGTATCAATGAATGTTGACCAGCATTCTCAGCGAGGTTATCTATGCGGATTATCCGCAGCAGCGACGGAGCCTGATAATATGCAAATGGCAGCATATGATTTCGATCAAGAAAGTAAGACCGGAACGCTAGCCATTCTTAACCGAACAAATTTATTGTCCACTGTTATTTCTTCCTACATTTACATGCACCCAATGCCAATTCCTACCCCGCAACGTTCAATGCCCGATCAGTACACACTGACCAGTGGATTAAAAGAAATAATTGGAGCATCATTTTTAACAAGTGTTTCTTATAACAATGATACTGTCACTGTATCAAGTGAACCTTATGATAATGATGGCACTTCATATTCATGGGGTGCGGTAACTAAAATCACCGAAAATAATTTTATGGTAGATTTTCTGATCACATTACCTACTCCATATTGCGTAGTTTATAAAGACCCTAATTATCAGGGTTATGCATCTGAATGCGATAATGATATGTGGTTTCTAATGAGTTCTCCGACAGGTGAATGGTATCTAAAATCTATAGAAATAGATCCAGAACAGATTTTGGATAGCAAGGTTATTGCATGGACAGAATTTTCGTTTGATGACCTTGCCTATAATTTTAATAACTATTCCGTGTCAACATATTTGAACAGCAATGTGGCTGACATAACCACAGAATTTAGTTCTTTTACTAAAGATATAAATGCCTTAGTCTTTAATTCCGGTGTTTCTCCTGTATATCTGAGAATAACCAATACCAGCAACCCAACTGCATGGCAAGATTTAATTATAAGCTCTCAATATAATCATGAAGGTATAGAAGGAGCTAAGATTAATTTCTACTGCACGGGTAATCCTGATGTTTCATTACCTATTATGAGTACCTTTGATAAGGGGCTTGAAAACCCAATTGCTCCTGGTGTGTTAGGCAGTGTTGTTATTTTACGCTACGGCCAATTAAACAGTGACGGAACCGCTCAGTGGTTAGGGCAGACTGAAGTAACATTCACATATAATACCCATACAGGAATAATGACTGCAGAACTGAGTAGTTCGCGTCCATATAGTTTTAATATAAATTCATTAATCAATAATTCGGATGGTTCATACACATTGGAACTGGAAGGTTGCGTATGTGCATGTTGATGCAAACTATCAATGTCGTCTATTCAATGAATGTTGCAGGTGAAAGCGACAAAATATAATCTCAGAAATATAGTGAATTACCTCTGAAAAAGTTGTCCTTCAGACGCATCCAGGTCAGAGGACAACTTTAGTTTTAATGCGACCTTTTCTTGGGGGCATACGCTGAATCAATATTTCCCGGAACCTCGATACGGTCACTCGCAAATTCCTTACTGAGACTGTAATTAAAATTGTGTCATTGCTTAAAACGGAGCTTATCCCACGTGAAGAGAATTGTGCTTAACGGGGGGATTGTTTTTATGCCTCTGTTTTTCAGTTCATTACGCAATGCGTGACTGGAGTACGCCTTGTCAGCCAGCACCGTGCCGTTCTGACGCTGTACACCAATACCGTCCAGAAGGCGCAGCGCAAACTGGCTTTCAGGGGCCATATCGCTCAGGTAATTCACGCTCTCTATTGTTCCCTGCAACACCCGCTCAAAGCTGATGCTTCTTCAACAAAGCCCGAAGCTGGTGATAAGTCAGCCCCAGGAACTCCGCTGCTTTTTTCTGATTAAAGCGGGCCTGGTGTAAGGCTTGTTGCAGCAGGTCTTTTTCTTGCTGTTGCTGAAACTCGCGAAGATCCAGCGGCAGCGTTAGCTCACTTTTTTCAGCCTTAATCTCAGCAGCAACCGGGCGCTGGAACGGGTCGACGATGATGTTATCCAGCGGTTCGTCTGCGTTGCCGTGGCGATACACCGAGCGCTCGACCACATTCTTTAGCTCACGGATGTTGCCTGGCCAGCTGTAATGCTGAAGGGTCTCTTTGGCGTGATCAGTAAACCCGGGGAACAGCGGCATTTTTAGCTCGCGGCACATCTGGATGGCGAAGTGTTCTGCCATCAGCATGATGTCGCTCTGGCGATCTCTCAGCGGTGGCAGTTGAACCACGTCGAATGCCAACCGGTCGAGGAGGTCGGCGCGGAAGGTGCCATCGCTGACCATCTGCGGCAAATCCGCATTGGTAGCACAAACCAGACGCACGTTGACCTGCAGCGGCTGGCTGCCGCCCACGCGTTCCAGTTCGCCGTATTCAATCACTCTGAGCAGTTTTTCCTGCACCAGCATCGGGGCGGTGGCTAATTCGTCGAGGAATAACGTGCCGCCATCGGCGCGTTCGAAACGTCCGGGATGGCGTTTTTGCGCCCCGGTAAAGGCTCCCGCTTCGTGACCAAACAGCTCCGAATCGAGCAGGTTTTCGTTCAGTGCCGCGCAGTTCAACGAGATAAACGGCCCTTGCCAGCGGGAAGAGAGGAAGTGCAGGCGGTTGGCGATAAGCTCCTTCCCGGTGCCGCGTTCGCCGATGATCAGCACGGGTTTATCCAGCGGGGCGAGCCGCGAGACTTGCTCCAGCACCTCGATAAAGCTGTTCGCTTCGCCGAGCAGGTTATCCTTGTAGTCTGCCATGATGAAATTCACCACTCGTTAGTGTAATTGACCACTTTACTGTAGCGGCAGTGTGGCGAAGATTCAATCACAACCAGATAAATCAACAAGATAAAAAGTTGGCACGCAACCTGCAATAACCCATCAGCAGGGCCATGCCCGATAACATAACGACGTATGAGGATGTGAATGATGGGTATTTTTTCTCGTTTTGCCGATATCGTGAACGCCAACATCAACTCCCTGTTGGAAAAGGCTGAAGATCCACAAAAACTGGTCCGCCTGATGATTCAGGAGATGGAAGACACGCTGGTCGAGGTGCGCTCCACTTCAGCCCGCGCGCTGGCGGAGAAGAAACAACTGACTCGCCGCGTAGAGCAGGCAAACGCACAGCAGGCCGAATGGCAGGAAAAAGCTGAGCTGGCACTGCGCAAAGAGAAAGAAGATCTGGCGCGTGCCGCGCTGATTGAAAAACAGAAGCTGACCGATCTCATTACCAGCCTGGAACATGAAATCACGCTGGTGGATGAAACGCTGACTCGGATGAAAACCGAGATTGGCGAGCTGGAAAACAAGCTGAGCGAAACCCGTGCTCGCCAGCAGGCGCTGACGCTACGCCATCAGGCGGCAAACTCTTCCCGCGATGTGCGCCGTCAGCTTGATAGTGGCAAGATTGATGAGGCGATGGCGCGTTTTGAATCGTTCGAGCGCCGCATTGATCACATGGAAGCCGAAGCGGAAAGCCACCGTTTTGGTAAGCAACAATCGCTGGATCAGCAGTTTGCCGACCTGAAGGCGGACGACGATATCAGCGCGCAAATCGCTGAACTGCGCGCCAAAATGAAGCAGGATAATCAATAATATTGCCCGGCGGCACGCGATGTGCCGCCGCTCATCATCTGTAAGGAGACCTCATGAGCGCGCTTTTTCTTGCCATACCGCTGACGTTATTTGTGCTTTTTGTCCTGCCGGTCTGGCTGTGGCTGCACTACAGCAACCGTTCCGGCGATGAACTCTCACAGAGCGAACAGCAGCGTCTGGGCCAACTGACGGACGAAGCCAAACGGATGCGTGAACGTATCCAGGCGCTGGAAGACATTCTCGATGCGGAACATCCGAACTGGAGAGAAAAATAATGGCGGGATTAGATTTCAGTAAAAAGCTGTGGCGTATTCCGCAGCAGGGCATGGTGAAGGGCGTGTGTGCCGGGATTGCGCACTGGCTCGACGTTCCGGTGAAACTGGTGCGTCTGATTACCGTGCTGGCGATGATTTTTGGTCTGTTTTTCTTTGTGGTCGTGGCTTACCTCATTTTGACGTTTGCACTCGATCCTATCCCGGACACTGAAATGTACGGTGAAAAAATGCCGGGCAGCGGCGAATTGCTGAGTGCCGTAGACGCCGAACTGGCCGCGGGCGAAAAGCGCCTGCGCGAGATGGAACGCTATGTCACCTCAGATACTTTTTCTTTACGTAGCCGTTTCCGTCAGCTTTAACGGAGAGTGAATTGATGAAACAAAACTGGCAGCGAGCCGGGCAGAAAGTGAAACCCGGCCTGAAAATTGCGGGCAAGCTGGTGTTGCTGACTGCACTGCGTTACGGCCCGGCGGGCGTTGCCGGTTGGGCTATCAAATCAGTGGTGCGTCGGCCGCTGAAGATGTTACTTGCTGTGGCGCTTGAGCCTGTGCTGGCTCGTCTGGCAAACCGGATGTCCCGCAAGTATTTCTCCTGAAAACGGGGGAGGGCACTCCCCCTCGCAAGCTTATCTCTGCAACAAATTTCTTTATTATTTGCGTCAGTTCACAATAAATGAACTGCGGCCTCGCTGAACCCCGATTTTACGTTTTTTCCGCTTGTTGTTGCGTTGACAACCCATTTTCGTGGGAGTAGATTCCCCTTCGTGGGACCGCTACCATGGAAAATGAAACGTGACAAAAATGATTAAATCTCTGCTCGCTAACCTTTACGGTGAAACATTTTCACCGGCACATCAGGACCGACTTTTTGCGAATATCGAAAAGGCGAAGGAATCTATTAATGCGCCGCGTAAAAGAAACTGGGATCAGCAGGATGTGGTCCTTATTACTTATGCCGATCAATTTCGCCAGCAGGGCAGGAAAAGCCTGCCAGTATTTACCCAGTTTTATAATCAGTGGTTGAAAAATTCTTTTTCTCACGTGCACCTTCTTCCTTTTTATCCGTGGTCGTCCGATGACGGATTCTCCGTAATGGATTACCATCAGGTCGCGCCCGACACCGGCGACTGGCAGGATGTTGCCGACCTGAAACAGTCTTCAAGGCTGATGTTTGACTTTGTCTGCAATCACATGTCGGCAAAAAGTGACTGGTTTGCCCGTTATCTGCGTCAGGAGGCAGGCTATGAAAACTTCTTCCTTGCCGTTGACCCGGCAATGGATCTCAGCGCGGTGACGCGCCCGCGTGCGCTCCCTTTACTGACCCCCTTCACGCTGAAAGACGGCACCACTCGCCATCTGTGGACCACCTTCAGCGACGATCAAATAGACCTTAACTTTGGCGACCCGGAAGTCCTGCTCGCGATGGTGGAGGTGCTTTTGCATTATCTGCAGGAAGGCGCAGACTATGTGCGCCTGGATGCCGTCGGGTTTATGTGGAAAGTTCCCGGCACATCCTGTATTCATCTTCCGCAAACGCATGCTTTGATCAAACTGTTCCGTGCCATCACCGAAGAGGTGGCGCCAGGCACCGTCATCATCACTGAGACCAACGTCCCGCACAAAGACAACATCGCTTACTTCGGCGACGGCACGGATGAAGCGCAGATGGTCTATCAGTTCTCATTGCCGCCACTGGTGCTGCATGCGATGCACACGACGAAAGTAGAAACCCTTTGCCGCTGGGCACAGGGGCTGACCTTGCCCTCGTCGCAGACCACCTGGTTCAACTTCCTCGCCTCTCATGACGGCATTGGCCTTAATCCGCTGCGTGGTATTTTGCCGGAAGATGAGATCCTGACGTTGGTGGACAAACTGCAGCAACAGGGGGCGCTGGTAAACTGGAAAAACAACCCGGACGGGACCCGCAGCCCTTACGAAATCAACGTCACCTATATGGACGCACTGAGTCCAAAGGAGAGCAGCGACGACGATCGTCTGGCGCGGTTTGTGCTGGCCCATGCACTGTTACTGAGCTTCCCGGGCGTCCCGGCTCTCTACATTCAAAGTATTCTGGGCTCGCGTAATGATTATGCTGGCGTGGAAACGGCAGGCTATAACCGTGCCATCAACCGTCAG
Organism: Pantoea sp. sgz302252; assembly: GCF_047713085.1. Classification (NCBI taxonomy): domain Bacteria; kingdom Pseudomonadati; phylum Pseudomonadota; class Gammaproteobacteria; order Enterobacterales; family Erwiniaceae; genus Pantoea; species Pantoea sp. sgz302252. The sequence continues at coordinate 99,465 of NZ_JBLFJW010000001.1, read as the reverse complement.
AAATATGATCTGGCTGAGATAGAAAGCGAGATGGCGATTGGCGGCGGTTTGCGTGTACGGGTGTATCACCAATTGTGTCATCTGCTGGCGCTGCGTCGGGAACTGCCTGCTTTCCACCCCGATGCGGAAGCCGAATTTTCAACACTGAATGAACACGTCTTACAAATTAAACGAGATAACGGAAAGCTGACCGCACTATTTAATTTCAGCGAGCGGCCGCAGACAATAATTCATGAATGTAAAAACGCCAGGGAGTTAATTAACGGGGTTGATATTAATACTTCAAATTTAACCCTTGATCCGTGGCAAGTCATGTGGATTCGGAATACCTAAAAGGACGATAAAATGAAAATAGCGAAAACGGTGCTGATAACAGCACTGGTTTCCTGCACCCTGATTTCAGGCTGTCGGGATGATAATAAAACCGTCACGATCGAATTTATGCACTCTTCGGTGGAACAGGAACGTCAGGCTGTTATTAATCAGCTGATCGAACGTTTTGAAAAGGAAAATCCAGGCATTGTGGTGAAACCTGTTCCCGTCGAAGAAGATGCTTTTAATACCAAAGTGATTACCCTGGCGCGAACCGGAGCGCTACCGGCGGTGATGGAAGTCAGTCACGATTACGCCAAAGTACTGGATAAAGAACAACTGCTGGACCGTGATGCGGTTGCGAAGGCGATTACGGATACTGGCGAAGCGCAATTTTATGACGGCGTGCTGCGAATTGTGCGCACCGAAGATGGCAAAGCGTGGACAGGAGCGCCAATCAGCGCCTGGATCCAGGGCGTCTGGTATCACAAAGATGTGTTTGCGGCGGCGGGTATCGCTGAACCTCGCAACTGGCAGGAACTGCTGACGGCCAGCAAGGCATTCAGCGATCCGACGAAGAAAAAATATGGTATTGCGATGCCGACGGCGGAAAGCGTGATGACTGAGCAGGCGTTCTCGCAGTTTGCGTTGTCGAATAACGCCAACGTGTTTGACCGCAATGGCAACATCTCCCTGGATACGCCAGAAATGCGCAGTGCGCTGACGTTTTACCGCGATTTAGCCACCACCACGATGCCAGGCTCCAACGATGTCATGGAGATCAAAGATGCCTTTATGAACGGCTCAGCGCCAATGGCCATCTATTCCACCTACATTCTCCCGGCTGTTTACAAAGAGGGCAAACCGTCTGAAATCGGCTTTATGGTGCCGACGGAAGCGTCCCCCGCGGTGTACGGCACCGTAACCTCATTGACCATTACCTCCGGGCTGGAAAAACAGCAGACCGAAGCGGCAGAAAAATTTGTCACCTGGATGGAGAAACCGCAGAACTCCGCCGACTGGGTAATGATGTCGCCAGGCGCTGCCTTGCCAATGACCAAAAGCGTGGTTGAGACCGCAACCTGGAAAGAGAACGAGGTGATCAAGGCTTTTGGTCAGTTGCCGTACGAGCTGATTGCCCAATTCCCGAACGTGAAGGTGTTTGGCGCGGTGGGGGATAAAAACTTCACTCGCATGGGGGATGTGACAGGTTCCGGCGTGATAAGCGCGATGGTGAATGCCGTCACCGTTGGTAAAAAACCCGTCGAGCCCCTGCTGGCGGATGGCCAGAAACGGCTTGATGCCCTTGTTAAGCAGCCCTAAAAGGCGGAACACCGAATGATGAAGAAGTTCATGTCGGGCCGCTCCGACTTGCCGTTTGCACTGATGTTGCTTGGCCCCAGTCTGCTGCTACTGGCAGGGCTGGTGGCCTGGCCGATGCTCTCCAATATTGAGATAAGCTTCCTGCGTTTGCCGCTCAACCCGCGTATCGAGTCGACGTTTGTCGGGCTGGATAACTACATCCGTATTCTGAGTGACCCGGGTTTTTGGCACTCGCTGTGGATGACCTTCTGGTACACCGCGCTGGTGGTGCTGGGTAGCACGGCGCTGGGGCTGGGCGTGGCGATTTTTTTCAACCGCGAGTTTCGTCTGCGTAAAACCGCGCGTTCGCTGGTATTGCTCTCCTATGTCACGCCCTCGATCTCGCTGGTGTTCGCCTGGAAATACATGTTCAACAACGGCTACGGCATTGTGAACTATCTGGGCGTGGATCTGCTTGGACTCTATAAGCAAGCGCCGTTGTGGTTCGACAACCCGGGCAGCAGTTTTGTGCTGGTGGTGCTGTTCGCCATCTGGCGCTATTTCCCGTATGCGTTCATCTCGTTCCTGGCGATTTTGCAGACCGTGGACAAGTCGCTGTATGAAGCGGCGGAGATGGACGGCGCGAATGCCTGGCAGCGTTTTCGCATCGTCACGCTGCCAGCAATCATGCCGGTACTGGCAACGGTTGTTACGCTGCGCACCATCTGGATGTTCTACATGTTCGCCGACGTTTATCTGCTGACGACGAAGGTCGATATTCTCGGCGTCTATCTCTACAAGACCGCGTTCGCCTTTAACGATTTGGGCAAAGCGGCGGCGATTTCCGTGGTGCTGTTTGTGATTATTTTTGCAGTCATTCTTCTGACCAGAAAACGGGTGAACTTAAATGGCAACAAATAAACGTCGCTGGAACCGCGTGCTGTTTTACCTCGGCCTTGCGCTGTTCCTGGGCTTCACGCTGTTTCCGTTCTTTGTGATGCTGATGACCTCGTTCAAAAGTGCGAAAGAAGCCATCTCGCTGCACCCGACGCTGCTGCCGCGCGAGTGGACGTTCGAGCATTACATCGACATTTTTAATCCGCTGATCTTTCCGTTCGTCAGCTACTTCCGCAACAGCCTGGTGGTGTCTCTTGTTTCGTCTGCCATCGCGCTGTTCCTCGGGACGCTCGGAGCGTGGGCACTGTCGAAATTGCGTTTTCGCGGTCGCGAAACCATTAACGCCAGCTTCTACACCGTCTATATGTTCTCCGGCATTTTGCTGGTGGTGCCGTTGTTCAAAATCATCACCGCGCTTGGTATCTACGACACCGAGCTGGCGCTGATCCTGACAATGGTGACGCAGACGCTACCGACGGCCATTTTCATGCTGAAAAGTTACTTCGACACCATCCCGAATGAGATCGAAGAAGCGGCGATGATGGATGGCCTGAACCGTTTTCAGATCATCTTCCGCATCACCGTGCCGCTGGCAATGTCCGGGCTGATTTCGGTGTTTGTCTACTGCTTTATGGTGGCGTGGAATGACTATCTGTTTGCCTCGATTTTCCTCTCCAGCGCGGAAAACTTCACGCTGCCAGTAGGGCTCAACACGCTGTTCAGCACCCCTGACTATATCTGGGGAAGAATGATGGCAGCTTCGCTGGTGACAGCGCTGCCGGTCGTGATCATGTACGCGCTCTCAGAGCGCTTTATCAAAAGTGGTTTGACCGCCGGTGGCGTTAAGGGCTGAGGCGGCCAGTTTTTGACAAGGAATAAGTGATGAAAAAATTAGTAGCAACGGCCCCGCGAGTCGCGGCTTTAGTGGACTATCAGGATGCTCAGGTTGCGGCAAATGAAGTGAAAATTCGCGTGCGCTACGGGGCGCCGAAGCACGGAACGGAAGTGGTGGATTTCCGCGCCGCCAGCCCGTTTATCGACGAAGAGTTCAACGCTGAATGGCAACTGTTTACGGCTCGTGACGCCAACGCGCCGCGTGGTATCGAGTTTGGCAAATTCCAGCTCGGTAACATGGTGGTCGGCGACGTGATTCAGTGTGGTGAGGCGGTGACAGACTATCGCGAAGGCGACAGCGTGTGCTGTTACGGCCCGCTGGCGGAAACCGTCATTGTTAACGCGGTCGATAACTACAAGCTGCGCAAGATGCCGGAAGGGGCATCCTGGAAGAATGCTGTCTGTTATGACCCGGCGCAGTTCGCGATGAGTGGCGTACGCGATGCCAACGTCCGCGTGGGGGATTTCGTGGTGGTGATTGGCCTCGGCGCGATTGGCCAAATAGCCGTGCAGCTGGCGAAGAAAGCCGGGGCATCGGTGGTCATTGGCATTGACCCGATTTCACATCGCTGTGAGATTGCCCGCCGCCATGGCGCGGATGTCTGTATGAGCCCGATGGGCACCGACGTTGGGCTTGAAATCAAAAAGCTGACCGGCAAGCAGGGCGCGGACGTGATCATCGAAACCAGTGGTCACGGCGATGCGTTGCAATCGGCACTACGTGGTCTGGCCTACGGCGGCACCATTTCGTATGTTGCTTTTGCGAAGCCGTTCAATGGCCTGAACTTCGGCCGTGAAGCGCACTTCAACAACGCCAAAATCGTGTTTTCCCGCGCGTGCAGCGAGCCAAATCCGGACTATCCACGCTGGAACCGCAAGCGCATTGAAGAGACCTGCTGGGAACTTCTGATGAACGGCTACCTGAACTGTGAAGACCTGATCGATCCGGTTGTGCCGTTCAGCGAAAGCCCGGAAAGCTACATGAAATTCGTCGATAAGCAGCCAGAGCTGAGTATCAAAATGGGCGTCATTTTTTAAGCAAGGAAGCAGAACATGAAAATCGCAACACAGAATCAGGCTTTTTTCCCGGAAAACATCCTGGAGAAGTTTCGCTATATCAAAGCGATGGGTTTTGACGGTTATGAAATCGACGGTCGCTTGCTGGTCAACAATCTGGCTGAAGTCAAAGCGGCAATCAAAGAGACAGGGCTGCCTGTCACCACGGCGTGCGGTGGCTATGACGGCTGGATCGGTGATTTTATCGAAGAGCGTCGTCTCAATGGTTTACAGCAGATTGCGCGCATTCTAGAAGCGCTGGCTGAAGTGGGCGGCAAGGGCATCGTGGTGCCCGCTGCCTGGGGCATGTTTACCTTTCGTCTGCCGCCAATGACGTCACCGCGCAGTCTCGATGGCGATCGAAAAGCCGTCAGTGATTCTCTGCGTTTTCTGGATGAAGTCGCAGGGCGCACCGGCACGACCGTGCTGCTGGAGCCGTTGAACCGCTATCAGGATCACATGATCAATACCCTGGCGGATGCGCGTCGTTACATCACGGAAAATGCTCTGAAGCATACGCAGATCATCGGTGATTTCTACCACATGAATATCGAAGAAGATGACATTGCTGAGGCGCTGCATGCCAACCGCGATCTGCTGGGCCACGTCCATATCGCCGACAATCACCGCTATCAGCCAGGCAGCGGCAGCCTGAATTTCACGGCGTTGTTCGACCAACTGCGTGAGGATAAATATCCGGGTTACGTGGTGTATGAATGCCGCGTACGTGCTGACGATCCGGCCAAAGCCTATCAGGGTTCCCTTATCTACCTGCGTGAGTGCTAAGAGGTTATCGCGTGAAAAGTGCTACAGCTGTCGCCCCGTTACGCGTTGCCATTATTGGCGCGGGGCAGGTGGCGGAAAAAGTCCATGCGTCGTACTACGCCACGCGAAGCGATTTGCGGATGGTGGCTGTCTGTGACAGCCGCCTGGAGCAGGCGCAGGCGTTCGCGGCAAAAAATGACATCGGCGGCAGTTATGACGATGTTCGCCTGATGTTGCAGGAAGCGCAGCCGGATCTCGTCAGCGTCTGTTCGCCGAACCGCTTTCACTTCGAGCACGTGATGGCGGCCCTGGAGGCAGGTTGCCATGTGATGTGTGAAAAGCCACCCGCGATGACGCCACAGCAGGCGGATCAGATGAGACAGATGGCGCATCAGCAAGGCAAGGTGCTGGCTTATGATTTCCACCACCGTTTTTCGCTGGATGCGCAACTGCTGCGGGAAAACATGCAGGCGGGCGCGCTTGGCGAAGTGTACCTGACAACCGCCACCGCGCTGCGTCGCAGCGGCGTGCCGGGCTGGGGTGTCTTCACCAATAAAGCGATGCAGGGCGGCGGCCCGCTTATCGATATCGGTATTCATATGCTGGATGCTGCGATGTTTGTGCTTGGTTTCCCGGCCGTGCGTCGTGTAATGGCGCACAGTTTTCAGAAGCTGGGAACGGTGAAACAGAGCGGTCAGTTTGGCGAGTGGGACCCGACGCAATACACCGTGGAAGATGCGCTGTTTGGCATCATTGAATTCCAAAGCGGCGGCTTGCTGCGACTCGATACTTCGTTTGTGTTGAACATCGCCGAACAGTCGCAAATGAACGTGAGTTTCTGCGGTAAAAACGCGGGGGCAACGCTGTTCCCGGCCCATATCTACAACGACGTGGACGGGGAACTGCATACCCTGGTGCAGCGAGAGCAGGCCGATGACAATCGTCATTTCCGCAGCATGGAAGCCTTCGTTAATCATGTGCAGGGCGAGCCTGTGGCGATCGCGGATGGCGATCAGGGTTTCATCATTCAACAACTGGTCGCGGCACTGTATGCGTCAGCAGAAAAGGGTGATTGGGTGGAAATATGCTGACGGTGAGCGCCCTGGTCGACCCGGGTTTCAGCTCGCATAGCCTGAACAAATACGCGTCGCTTCTGACGACGGGCAATGGCTACATGGGCGTGCGTGGCACGCACGAAGAGGATTACACCCAGCAAACGCGCGGCATGTATCTGGCCGGGCTGTACCACTGTGCCGGGCGTGGTGAAACCAATGAGCTGGTGAACTTACCGGATATTCTTGCTGTGCAGCTTGAGGTAAACGGCGAGCCTTTCACGCTGCTGAGCGGCCAGCTTGAACACTGGCAGCGCGAGCTGGATTTTAGCTGTGGCGAACTGCGCCGCGAAGTTATCTGGCGCGCGCCTTCCGGTGCTAGAGTGCGAATCGCCAGCCGTCGTTTTAGTTCCATGGCGCAACTTCCGTTGCTGGCGATGCAGTTTACGGTGACGGCCCTGGACCAGGATCTCACGCTCTCGATGTCCAGTGGGATTGATGGCACACAAACCAACAGCGGTCGTCAGCATCTGGATGAGCTTTCGTTACGCGTGTTCGGTCAACAGGTGTTGCAGGGCGCATGGGCGACGCAATCCGGTAGTCACGAAGTGGTGATCACCAGCCACTGCCAGCTCAGCCAGCCAGCGGGCAGCTGTTTTACGGCGAAGAACCGCAGGCTGATGCAAAACAGCGTGATCAATCTGGCTGCGGGTGACAGTGTCACGTTAGAAAAAGTGAGTTGGGTGGTGCAACGTCAGCCGGATACGCTCTCGCTCGACACTTTCAGTCGCCGTTGTCTGAACGATCTACAGGCCTGCGCCGCGCAAGGTTACGAAGCGCTGCGTGCTGAGTCAAAAGCGGTGTGGCAGCAGGAGTGGGATCAATGTCGAGTGGTCGTTGATTCCCGTGATGCTCGCGATCAGCTTGCTCTCGATTTTGCGCATTACCACCTTGCGGCCATGACGCCTGCGCATGATGAAAGGACCAGCATTGCGGCCAAGGCGCTGACCGGGGAAGGCTACAAAGGCCATGTGTTCTGGGATACGGAAGTTTTTTTACTGCCGTATCACCTGCTGACGAACCCGGAAACGGCTCGCAGCCTGTTGCGCTACCGCTATCTGAATCTGGCGGGCGCACGCGAAAAAGCACGACGCAATGGCTGGCACGGGGCGCTGTTCCCATGGGAAAGCGCTCAGAGCGGGCAGGAGGAAACGCCGGAGTTTGCCGCCATTAATATCCGTACAGGGCTACGGCAGAAAGTGGCTTCCGCGCTGGCAGAACATCACCTGGTGGCGGATATTGCCTGGGCGGTGGTGAACTACTGGTACGCAACGCAGGACGAAGCGTTTATGCGTGAAGAGGGCGTTACGCTCCTCACTGAAACGGCCACATTCTGGATAAGCCGCGCGACAGAAGTGAACGGACGGCTGGAAATTCACGATGTCATCGGCCCGGATGAATACACAGAGCACGTCAATAACAACGCCTTCACCAACTACCTGGCCTGGCATAACGTTGAGAAAGCACTGCATTTCGCTCGTCAGTTTGGCGACTTAAAGCCTGCTTTTGCGCAAAGTGCGGCTGATTTCCTGCAACGTCTGTGGCTACCCAAACCCGACGAGCATGGCGTGCTGGCACAGGATGACACGTTCTTCAGCAAGCCAACGCTCGATCTCAGTAAATACAAAGCGAAAGCAGGAAAGCAGACCATTTTGCTGGATTACTCCCGGGCGGAAGTCAATGAGATGCAAATTCTCAAACAGGCGGACGTTGTGATGCTGATGTATATGCTGCCGGAAGCGTTTTCATCAACGGAATGCCTGGCCAATTTGTCTTTCTACGAGCCGAGAACGATTCACGATTCGTCATTAAGCAAAGCTATCCACGGCATCGTGGCCGCGCGCTGTGGGCAACCCGAAGAAGCCTATCGCTTCTGGCAGGCGGGCTGTGAGATTGATTTGAGCGAGGATCCACACAGCAGCGACGACGGTATTCATGCGGCGGCGACCGGGGCTATCTGGCTTGGCGCGGTACAAGGATTTGCCGGGCTGTCCGTTTGCGACGGTGAACTGCATCTGTCGCCGACGCTGCCTGAAGCATGGCGCAGCCTGCGGGTGCCGCTTTGCTGGCACGGCGTCAGGATCGTTCTCGACATCACAGCAGACGACATTGTTCTGACCACTACACAGGCGCTTTCGCTGTGGTTGTGGGGGCGCGAAGTGTGTATCGACGGTGAAGCTCGCTTTGCAAGGTCCGATTTTTTTAGTGGCAAAATTGGGACCGCTACCAGCGAGGGGGCTCAATGACACTTCAGGCGGTTGTTTTCGACCTTGATGGGGTGATTACCGACACGGCGCATCTGCATTTTCTCGCCTGGCGCGAGGCGGCGCAGGAGATGGGTATTGTCATTGATGAAGCGTTCAACGAGCAGCTTAAGGGCATCAGCCGTCTTGACTCGTTGCAGCGTATTCTCGAACACGGCGGGAGGGCGACTGACTTCAACGTGAAAGAGTGTCAGGCCATCGCAGCGCGTAAAAACGCCCGCTACGTGGAGTCGCTGGCCTCGCTTTCCCCGCAGTCTATTTTGCCGGGTATCAAGGAGCTTATCATCACGCTACGCCAGAAGGGGGGTCGTATTGGTCTTGCTTCGGTGTCGCTGAATGCGCCGACCATTCTCTCGGCGCTGGGCATTGCCAGTCTCTTTGATTATTGTGCTGACGCTTCGCGCGTGAAGCATTCAAAGCCTGCGCCGGATATTTTTCTGGCCGCCTGTGAGGGCCTGGGCGTCTTGCCGCAGCACGCTGTCGGTGTGGAAGATGCTCAGGCGGGTATTGAGGCTATCAATGCCAGCGGCATGGCGTCTGTGGGGATTGGCAAGGATTTGCAGGGCGCGGGGTTGTTACTCGCGTCGACACATGAACTGAACTGGCCACGGCTGGCGGCTTACTGGAACACCCGAAACCCGGTTACGGAAGCCTGAGAGGAATAAAGAGATGGCACAACTTTCACTGCAACATATCCAGAAAATTTACGACAACCACGTTCACGTGGTGAAAGACTTCAACCTTGAGATTGAAGACAAAGAGTTTATCGTGCTGGTGGGGCCGTCCGGCTGTGGGAAATCGACAACACTGCGCATGATTGCCGGCCTGGAGGCCATCAGCCACGGTGATCTGCTGATTGACGGCGTGCGCATGAACGACGTTCCCGCCAAATCGCGAAATATCGCGATGGTGTTTCAGAACTACGCGCTCTATCCGCACATGACCGTGTACGACAACATGGCGTTCGGGCTGAAGATGCAGAAAATCGCGCCGGACGTTATCGAGGAGCGCGTAAGTTGGGCGGCGCAGATTCTGGGCTTGCGCGAGTATCTCAAGCGTAAACCTGGTGCATTGTCAGGCGGCCAGCGCCAGCGTGTGGCGCTTGGACGCGCGATCGTTCGTGAAGCGGGCGTGTTCCTGATGGACGAACCGCTGTCAAACCTGGATGCCAAGCTGCGTGTGCAGATGCGCGCGGAGATCTGCAAACTGCATCAAAAGCTGAACACCACCATGATTTACGTCACCCACGATCAGACCGAAGCCATGACCATGGCAACAAGGATTGTGATCATGAAAGACGGCATTGTGCAGCAGGTGGGCGCGCCGAAGCAGGTTTATAATCAGCCTGCGAATATGTTTGTCGCCGGGTTTATTGGCTCGCCAGCCATGAACTTCATTCGCGGCGCTATCGACGGCACAGATTTTGTCACCGAAACCCTGCGCTTGCCGATCCCGGCAGACAAAATGAAGGTGCTGGATGCCGCAGGCTATCAGCGCAAAGCCATTGTAATGGGCATTCGCCCGGAAGATATTCTCACGGCTCCCGGCGAGGTGACGGCTCGCATCAGCGTGGCCGAGCTGACGGGCGCGGAATTTATGCTGTACGTCACCGTGGGCGGACATGAATTGGTTGTCCGCGCTTCGTCGGCTTGCGATTATTTCGCAGGAGAAAACATTGGGCTGACTTTTGATATGGAGAAAAGTCATTTCTTCGATATTGAATCAGAAGTCGCCATTCGCTAATAAAAATATGAAGTTTTAGGGGGAGCCGTTAATTCCCCCTTTTTACCCTGTCGTTACACTATGAAAGGACTTTAGTATGAACGCACTACCTCGGTGCGCAGCGCTGCTATTTAGCGTCTGTGCTCTTTACGCACATGCCGATAATGATGGCTGGAAATTCAATATTGGCGCAATGTATGAAATAGAAAACATCGAAGGGCAGGCCGATGATGCGGATGGGTTATATGAACCGTCGGTCTGGTTTAATGCTTCAAAAGGGCCATGGAAAATCGCCGTGGCGATGTATCAGGAAGGTCCGGTGGATTACAGCAGCATGACTCGCCGCGGGACTTATTTTAATCGTCCCGAACTGGAAATACGTTATCAGGTGCTCGATGGCGATGATTTTACGCTAGGTTTAACCGGCGGACTCCGTAATTATGGCTATCACTTTAAAGATGAAAATAATAAAGACGCGGGTACTGCTAACATGCAGCGTTATAAAGTGCAGCCGGACTGGAATCTGCGTTTAAGTGACGACTGGCATTTTAACGGCTGGTTGGCGCTGTATCAATTTGCCAACGATTTAGATCAAACCGGCTATGCCGATAGCCGTGTTGAAACCGAAACAGGCTTGACCTGGAAAATAAATGAAAATGTGTCGCTCCAGACTAATTATTATCTGGAGCGCGGATTCAACATGGACAAGAGCCGTAATAATGGCGAGTTCTCCACCCAGGAAATGCGACTCTATTTACCGATTTCCATTGGTTCTACCACCGTCACGCCCTATACCCGGCTAGGTCTGGATCGCTGGACCAACTGGGACTGGCAGGACGATCCAACGCGCGAAGGGCATGACTTTAATCGTCTGGGCCTGCAGTATGCCCATGACTTCGACAACGGTATCTCCGTGTCGCTAGAGTACGCCTACGAGTGGGAGCACCACGACGAGGGCGATGACGACCGGTTCCATTATGCGGGCGTTGGGATTAACTACGCGTTTTGATGAGGTGTGGACGGGGCCTGCAGGTATGCAGGCCCGTTCTGGCGTGTCAGGTCAGGGACTCGGACAGTGAGATTCGGGTTGCCACCGTAATGCGCTTCGGCCCGGGCTTTCCACCAATACAGTTGAAGAGCTGATCGCTACTTTGTGCCCCCAGTTCATAGGCAGGCACATCGACGCCGCCCGGTGACGGCGACAGCAGAAAAGAGAGCGTTTCGTTGCTGTAACCGACCACGCCCAGGTCCTGTGGAATACGAATAGTCAACTCAACCGCCGCGCGGTACAGGCTGACCAGCTTCATGCTGTCGGTGGCAAAGACAGCGTCAGGTCGGTTTTCCATCGAAAGCAGGTGTTTGGCGGCAGCCAGTGCGCTTTCGTGGGTATATCCACTGTCAATCATCCACGCTTCATTAAGCGCAATATGGTGACGCTTCAGGCTTTCTTTATAGCCCGATAGACGATCAATCGACACGTGATAATCCAGCGGTGCATGCAGACAGGCAATTTTTTTATGCCCGCGGGAAATCAACGCGTCGGTCAACGAAATACTGTCCTGATAATTATCAGTATCCACGGAATAGACGTTCTGATAATCACCTTCAACTTTACCGATCACCACTACTGGAATGCCGTAACGATCAAGGCGCGAGAAAAAGATCTCATCCGCAGGCGAACTCAGCATAATGATCCCTTTAATCAACTTCTGGCGAATTTTATTTTCGCACTTCAGTAAATCATCCTCGCTGCTTTTTGATGTCTGTAATATCACATCAAAACCTTCATCTTCCGCTCTGGCGGAAATAGCATGCAGTGCCTCTGCGAAGAAAGGATTTCCGGCGGTCGTTTTGGTGGAGCGAGTCGATATCACCATAATGGCATCAAAGCCCGAGGAGGTGAGGGCGCGAGCAAGTTTATTCGGCTGGTAGTTTAATTCTTTAATCGCCCGCTGAACTTTCTCCAGCGCTTCCGGAGAGATATTGGTTTGATTATTCAGCACTCTCGAAACGGTAGATTTTGAAACGCCAGCAACCCGGGCAATATCATAAATAGTGGGTGACATACACCTGCCGATCTCCATGGTAGAGTCAATCAGACGCATCTTACTGGAGAAAAAGCCTGAAATACAGCGCAGTGCGGTTGATAATTCTCTTTACCGACCCGATGTCATGTATCCTGAAGGAAAGGGTTGCAAGCGGACAACACAGGATGGCGATGAACCGACTTAAAAGCGAATTCAATGCCCTGGTGAACCGTGGCGTGGACAGACATCTGCGTCTCGCCGTCACCGGGCTTAGCCGCAGCGGCAAAACCGCGTTTATTACCGCGCTGGTGAATCAGTTGCTGAACCTGCATGCAGGGGCGCGCATGCCTCTGCTGAGCGCGGTGCGTGAAGAGCGCCTGCTCGGCGTGAAACGCGTGCCGCAGCGCGATTTTGGTATTCCGCGTTTTACCTACGACGAAGGGCTGGCCCAGCTGTATGGCACGCCGCCGACCTGGCCGACGCCGACGCGCGGTGTGAGCGAAATTCGCCTCGCGCTGCGCTTTCGTTCTAATGACTCTTTGTTACGTCACTTTAAAGATACCTCGACACTGTACCTGGAAATTGTCGATTACCCGGGCGAATGGCTGCTCGATTTGCCGATGCTGGCGCAGGATTACCTGAGCTGGTCACGTCAGATGACCGGGCTGTTACAAGGCCAGCGCGGCGAGTGGTCTGAACGCTGGCGTAAGCTGTGTGAAGGACTCGACCCGTTGGCTCCGGCTGATGAGAACCGTCTGGCTGAAATTGCCCAGGCGTGGACTGATTACCTTCATACCTGCAAGCAAGAAGGGCTGCATTTTATCCAGCCCGGGCGCTTTGTTTTACCGGGCGATATGGCGGGTGCGCCTGCGCTGCAATTCTTCCCATGGCCGGATGTCGACGGCGTTGGCGAAGCGCGTCTGGCGCAAGCCGATAAGCACACTAACGCAGGCATGCTGCGTGCGCGTTTCGACTACTACTGCGAGCATGTCGTCAAAGGGTTCTATAAAAATCACTTTCTGCGCTTCGACCGGCAAATTGTGCTGGTGGACTGCCTGCAACCGCTCAACAGCGGCCCTCAGGCGTTCAATGATATGCGTCTGGCGCTGACGCAGCTGATGCAAAGTTTCCATTATGGGCAGCGCACGCTGTTCCGCCGTTTGTTCTCGCCGGTTATCGACAAGCAGCTGTTTGCGGCCACCAAAGCCGATCACGTGACCGTCGATCAGCATGCCAACATGGTTTCCCTGCTTCAGCAGCTGATTCAGGATGCGTGGCAGAACGCCGCGTTTGAGGGCATCAGCATGGATTGTATGGGGCTGGCTTCCGTGCAGGCGACGCAGAGCGGGCTGATTGATGTCGACGGCGAGAAAATCCCGGCATTGCGAGGGAATCGCCTGAACGACGGCCAACCGCTGACGGTCTATCCGGGTGAAGTGCCAGCCAGGCTGCCGGGTCAGGCATTCTGGGAAAAGCAGGGCTTCCAGTTTGAAGCCTTTCGCCCGCAGGTGATGGACGTGGACAAACCGCTGCCGCACATCCGTCTGGATGCGGCGCTGGAGTTTTTGATTGGAGATAAATTGCGATGAGCGAACCGTTAAAACCGCGTATCGATTTCGCCGGGCCGCTGGAAGCGGAAAAAAGTGAGCAACTGCGGGGCGCACAAACGTTCGAACAAAGCCAGGCCGACACCTTTGCTCCTGCGCTGGTTGACTCGCCGCTGGAAGACGAAGGGCAGGCGGAGGCCGTGGTTGACGCGGCACTGCGCCCAAAACGCAGCCTGTGGCGCAAAATGGTCACTGCGGGTCTGACGCTGTTTGGCGTAAGCGTGGTTGCGCAAGGCGTGCAGTGGACGATGAATGCCTGGCAGACTCAAGATTGGGTCGCGTTAGGCGGCTGCGCAGCAGGGGCATTGATTGTCGGGGCTGGCGTTGGCTCTGTTGCGACTGAATGGCGACGCTTATGGCGTTTGCGTCAGCGTGCGCAGGAACGTGACGAAGCACGGGACCTGCTGCATAGCCACGGAACTGGCAAAGGGCGCGCATTCTGCGAAAAACTGGCTGAGCAGGCGGGAATCGATAAATCACATCCGGCACTTCAGCGCTGGTATGCGGCGATTCATGAAACGCAAAACGACCGCGAAGTGGTGACGCTGTATTCGCATCTGGTGCAGCCGGTTTTAGATGCGCAGGCTCGTCGCGAAATCAGCCGCTCCGCCGCCGAATCCACGCTGATGATTGCCGTCAGCCCGCTGGCGCTGGTGGATATGGCTTTCATCGCCTGGCGCAACTTACGCCTGATTAACCGCATCGCTACGCTGTATGGCATCGAGCTGGGCTATTACAGCCGCCTGCGCCTGTTCCGCCTGGTGCTGCTGAATATCGCCTTTGCCGGAGCCAGTGAACTGGTGCGTGAAGTGGGAATGGACTGGATGTCGCAGGATCTTGCCGCGCGCCTTTCCGCTCGCGCCGCTCAGGGCATCGGGGCAGGGTTGCTGACGGCGCGTTTGGGCATTAAAGCGATGGAAGTGTGCCGTCCGTTACCGTGGATCGACAACGACAAACCGAAGCTCGGCGATTTCCGCCGCGAGCTGATTGGGCAGTTGAAAGAGACGGTGAGTAAACGCAGTACCTGAGTTGCGCAAGTCCCGGCAACGGTGATGTTCAATATCGGTCGGTGAGCTCTCAGTTTTTCAGCGTCGGGTTCCTAGAATGAAAGGGATTTCATCCGGAGGGAACCATGAAACCTGAAAATAAAGCGAGAGTGCTGGAGCGAATTTCGCCGTCGATGCGTGAAGTGCTGGCGTTTATCGCTTCGCAGCCTCAGCCCACGACCGCCAACGAGGATCTTGCTTCTCAGCGCCGCGCATACACAGAAGAGCGAAGCTACTGGAACGAAGGCGGACCTGAAATGTTTTGCCGCCAGGACGTTCCGGTGACAACCCGTTGGGGCGACGTGGCAACGCGTATTCACAAGCCGCAACTTAACACGCCCGCCACCCTTTTTTATCTTCACGGCGGGGGTTTTATCCTCGGCAATCTCGATACCCATGATCGCATCATGCGGCTGCTGGCGCATTACAGCGGCTGTGCTGTGGTGGGCATTGATTATTCCCTTTCCCCTGAAGCTCGATTCCCACAGGCCATTGAAGAAATTGTTGCCGTGTATCAGTTTTATCTCCGTCAGGGGGAGCAGTACGGCCTGACAATGAGCGCCACTGGTTTTGCCGGAGATTCCGCAGGCGCTATGTTGGCGCTGGCTTCTGCCTTGTGGCTACGGGATGATCACAAGGCAGGCAATATAAAAGGGCTTTTGTTGTGGTACGGGCTTTACGGATTGCAGGATTCCGCCAGCCGTCGCTTATACGGTGGCGAGTGGGATGGGCTGAGGCAAGAAGATCTCGCGGCTTATGAAAATGCCTATCTGGGGGAAGGCTCGAGTCGTGCGGCGCCGTATTACTGTCTGTTCAATAACGTGCTCAGCGAGAACATTCCTCCCTGTTTTATTGCTACGGCCGAATTTGACCCTTTACTCGATGATAGCCTCGCCTTACACCATACGCTGCGCGAACACGGTCAACCCAGTCACTATCAGATGTATGCCGGTACGCTCCACGCCTTTTTGCACTATTCCCGAAAAATGGATAGTGCTGACAGGGCATTACGTGATGGGGCTTATTATTTTTTAGAGCAACTAAAATGAATGAAAGAGGGGGCGCGCGGCCTAAATACGGGCTATGTTCACACAATGATCTATTCATTTTAATTATTATTATATGTGATTCATTTATTTGACGTGCCTGGTTAACGAGAGCGTGACGGGGCACTTATAACGTATTTTTTAGTTTGTAATCAGGGAGTATACATGAGTGAGAAATATGTTGATAAGCCGTTGTATTTGTTAATTGCCAACTGGGTGATGGCACAAAACCGCTGGGTCAGTGCCAAAGAAATTGCCGATGAATTTGATATTGCCCCCTGCAAAGCCATTAATACGGTGTCTTATATTTTGGCCGACGTTGAGGAAATAGATTGCGAAACCAAAACGATTCCCAATCAACTGGAGGGCAGAGGTTGCCAATGCCAGCGTCTGCTGAAAATCACCCATATTAATCATCAGCTTTATGCCCGATTAAAATCTGCATCGCTGGAGAAAGAACCGCTACGTCCTGCTTCGGCTCGCCTGGCAACGGTGCCGCCCGGCGAGTTAAACCGCGAACAAAAATGGCAGTGGATGTTGTCGAAAACGCTGCGTCGTTGATCTTCCGTCCGTAGTCACCGCGCAACGAGGCGTGCGGGCCGATATAAACCCGCGCGCCGATAATCACCGCTGAAGGGTGAACAAAGGCTGAGGGATGAACCACCGGCGTTACCCCCTCGAATGAATAAAAGCTCATCGTTGTGCCTCGTGAATAATGCTGGTCGCGCTTAACGGGGTTTGTAGGCCGGGCCAGGCGAAGCCGCCGCCCGGCAATGCTATCCCCAGAAACAAATGTTAATTAGCGGCCTGTCCAGTGCGGTTCGCGTTTCTCGGCAAAGGCCTGTGGCCCTTCCAGCGCATCATCGGAATGCAGCACGGCCGGGTAGTGCTTCAACACGCCGCTGCGCATCAACTGGTAGCCTTTTTCAACAGAAAGCTCTCGGGTCTCGCGGGCAATCTCCTTCAGTGCAGCAATAGCCAACGGTGCACCAGAGACCAGTTGTGACGCCAGCTCGCGGGCACTTTCCATCAGTTTGTCCGCACTCACGACCCGGTTGACGATCCCCCAGCGCAACGCCTCTTCGGCGTCCATTCGTCTGCCGGTCATGACCAGTTCATTGACGATGGCTGGGGGAAGAATTTTGGGCAGACGCAGAATGCCGCCGCTGTCAGGAACAATCCCTAATTTCACTTCCGGCAGAGCAAAGCTGGCGTTTTCGCTACAAACAATCATGTCTGCGGCCAGCGCCAGTTCGAACCCCCCGCCGAAGGCATAGCCGTTGACTGCAGCAATCACCGGTTTATCAAGGTTAAATATCTCCGTGAGGCCGGCAAAGCCACCGGGGCCAAAATCCGCATCCGGCGCTTCACCTTCCGCGGCGGATTTCAGATCCCATCCGGCGGAAAAGAAGCGCTCACCGGCGCCGGTGATGATGGCCACCCGAAGCGTGGGATCATCGCGGAATTGCAGGAATATCTCGCCCATTTTGAAGCTGGTGCTGGCATCGATAGCATTGGCTTTAGGCCTGTTGAGGACAATTTCCAGTACTGAACCCTGTCGGGTAACCTGTAGTGCATCGTTCATGTTTCTTCCTTTTCAGCAGTAACAACGTCACAGTGGCGTCCAGTGGGCAGCAGCTGTTTTTTAATCACTTTGCCGGAGCAGTTGCGGGGTAATTCCTCGCGAATTTCCATTGCGCCAGGGACCTTAAATTTTGCCATTCTGGACTCGCAAAACTGGAGGAACTCGCTTTCGCTCAGCGTTTCCCCCTCGTGAAGCACAATAAAAGCTTTGATAGCCTGATCGCGGATAGCGTCGGGGATGCCAATAATCGCCACGTCGCGAATTTTGGGATGAGAGGCGAGGATGTTTTCGATTTCGCTGCAGGAGACGTTTTCGCCGCCGCGTTTAATCATGTTGCTGCTGCGGTCGACGAAATAGAAAAAGCCTTCCGCATCCTGCCAGGCACAGTCCCCGGTGTGAAGCCAGCCGTTGTCCCAGGCCTGGGCCGTGGCTTCCGGCTGGCGGTAATACTCTTTGAACAACGTTTTGCCGGGCTCGCCTTTGACGCACAGTTCGCCAATTTCACCAGGGCCAACAGGGCAATTTTGGCTGTCGCGGATTTCGGCCTGATAGCCAAAACCCGGTCGGCCGATAGAGGGCCAGCGCCTTTTGTCACCGGGACGGTCACCAATCAGCCCGACGATGGTTTCCGTCATGCCATAGGAGGTCATCAGACGAACGCCAAAGCGGGTGATGAACGCGTCTTTTTCCTCGACCGAAAGGTTGAGATAGAACAAGACATCGCGCAGACAATGCTCCCGCTCATTCGCCGTCGGAGGTTGAGCCATCAGGGTACGAATCATCATGGGGATGGCTTCGGTGAGGGTCGCCCGGTAGGTGAGGATCTGCTTCCAGAATGCGCGAGCGCTGTATTTTTCAATCAGGACGAAGGTTGCGCCCGCAGAAAACGCAGGCAGTGCCGCCGTACACTGGCAATCAATATGAAAGGCGGGCATCACCGTCAGATACACATCGTCAGCGCGCATCGCGCACTGCCAGGCCGTGTAGTAACCCGCAAAGCGTAAGTTGTAATGGGTGATCACCACGCCTTTCGGTCGGGAAGTGGTGCCGGAGGTAAACAAGATTTCGGCGGTGTCGTCGAGACTCAGCGGCTCAAGGTGGACAAGTTCTGACGGTTGACGCTGTTGAAGGTCAGTGAAATTAAGGGTGATCCCATCCTCCACTTCCTGCTCAGCGGCAATCAACAAAATGCGTTCAAGCGCCGTACTCTCTGCTAGCAGAATCTGTTGATAGACGGGATAAAACTGCCGGGAGGTGACCACCATCCGTGCCTGGCAGTTGCTGAGCACCCAACTGCTCTCTTCGGCCAGAAACCGCGCGTTCACAGGCACCATGATGGCACCGATTTTGGCGAGACCAAACCAGCAGAAGATGAACTCCGGGCAGTTATCAAGGTGCAGGGCGACCTTATCCCCTTTGCGGATCCCCAGGGCGTGAAACAGATTCGCGGTGCGGTTGATCTCCTGATTAAGCTGTAGGTAGCTGAAGTGTCTGATCTCGCTGGCTGAGGATTCATAAATCAGGGCTGTTTTATGCCCGTACGTGTCTGCCAAATCGTCCCACATCTGGCGTAAATGCTGCCCACCTATAAGATCCATTAAACCCTTCCCGTCCTGAGTACAGAGGCTCAAATCGCGCACCGTGCCGGTTTGAGCGCTTTCTGCGGTTACTCCGTTTTAGCCAGTCCTTTCTCGACCAGCTCCCTGATATCGGCTTCGCTGTAGCCGATGTTGCGTAAGATGGCGGCGGTGTCCATGCCGTGAGAGGGCATACCGCGCCAGATTTGCCCCGGATGATGTTTGAACTTCGGCATCACATTGGGCCCTTTGCAGGTATCCCCGTTCAGGGTTTGCCATTCGGTGATCGACTCACGCGCCTGATACTGTGGATTTCCCTCAAGCTCTGGAATGGTCAGCACTTTGGCGCTGGCGATGTTGAGTTCGCCAAGCCTGCTCAGCACCTCTTCAATACTGCGTGCTGCCAGCCACGCGTCGAGTTTCTCTTCGACCAACGGCCCATAAGGGCACTCCACACGGTGAATAAGTTGCGTACCCTTAGGAATGTCTGGCGTGCCCAGCAGATGAGCCAGCCCGATATCGACAAAAATCTCTTCAATCTGGCTGATGCCGACAATTTCCATCACGATAAAACCGTCGTTACAGCGATAAAGCCCGCAACCGGCGTAGTAGGGGTCTTTGCCTTTGGTCATGCGTGGGCAGATTTCACCGCCGTTGAAGTAATCCATCATGAAATACTGCCCCATACGCAGCATCACTTCGTACATGGCGATATCGATACTTTCACCTTTGCCGGTCTGCCGAGCCTTATATAGCGCCGCCAGTGCTGAAGTGGTAGCCGTCATGCCAGAGAAGTAGTCTGCGGTGTAGGGAAACGCGGGCATCGGCTGGTCGACATCGCCGTTCTGAATGAGATAACCGCTGAAGGCCTGGGCGATGGTGTTATAGGCGGGCAGGTTGGTGTACTGCGGGTCGCCATACTGGCCAAAGCCAGAAAGATGAGCGATCACCAGTTTCGGATTGTGTTGCCAGAGTACGTCATCGGTGATACCCCGACGGGCAAACGCGGGGCCTTTGCTGGCTTCAATGAAAATATCTGTGGTTTCCATCAGTTTCAGGAAAGCATCACGGCCTTCATCCTTGAAGATATTGAGCGACAGGGCGTGCAGGTTGCGGCGCGAAAGCTGCGGATAATGAGGCTGCACACGAATGGTGTCGGCCCAGGCGACGTTCTCAATCCAGATAACTTCGGCACCCCATTCGGCAAACAGTTGCCCGGCAAACGGCCCGGCGATTTCGATGCCTGAGAAAACCACTCTCAGCCCGGCAAGCGGACCAAATTGCGGCATAGGTAACGGCGTGTTCATGTTTCACTCCTTTGATAACTCGGGTCCGGTGTCACTGCCCGGCGGCGCTAATGCTTGCACGGGCCTACATTGATACCGGAGCGGGTTTGTAGGCCCGGTAAGCGTTAGCGCCACCGGGCAATCTGTTTAGCGATACTGCTTAAGCACCGACCGGCCCAGCGTCAGGATTTGCATCTCATCGGACCCGCCCGAGACGCGGTCGACACGCAAATCGCGCCAGAAACGGGTGATGCGATGATTCCCGGCGATCCCGACGCCGCCCAGCACCTGCATCGCGGAGTCCACCACTTCAAACGCCGCATTGGCGCAGAAGTATTTGCACATCGCCGCATCGCCGGAGGTGATAAGCCCGTTGTCGCTCTTCCAGGCCGTTTCCAGCAGCATGTTTTTCATTGAATTCAGTTTGATGGCCATGTGGGCGAACTTTTCCTGAATCAGCTGGAAGCGCCCGATGGTTTCGCCAAACTGAATGCGCTGGTTGGCATAACGCGCCGCGTCTTCAAAAGCGCACATGGCGGTACCGTAGTTGGTGAGTGCCACCAGGAAGCGTTCATGGTCGAACTCTTCTTTCACCCGGTTGAAGCCGTTGCCTTCGCGACCGAAGCGGTCTTTTTCTTCAAGCTCAACGTTGTCGAACGTCAGTTCGCAGCAGCTGTCCATGCGCAGACCGAGTTTTTCCAGCTTGTTGATTTTGATCCCCGGTTTGCTCATATCCACACACCACTCGGTGAAGACGGCTTTGTCTGGCGAAGCCGCATCACGCGCCATAACCACGACGTAAGGGGTGTAGGCGCTGCTGGTGATAAAACATTTGCTGCCGTTCAAATAAACCTTACCATCTTTGCGGGTATAAGTGGTTTGCAGGCTGCCAACGTCCGATCCCGCACCGGGTTCGGTGATGGCAGAGTTCCACATTTGCTTCCCGGTGCCGCGAAACGCCATGATGTTATCGATTTGTTCCTGAGATCCTTCGCGCAGGAAGGTGTTAAACCCGCCAGGCAATTGATAGAGCACATAGGTTGGCGCACCCAGTCGCCCAAGCTCCATCCAGACGGCAGCCACGGTGACAAACCCGGCATCCAGTCCACCGTGCTCTTCAGGAATGAGCAGGCTGTCGATGCCCATCTCAGCGAGGGCTTTGACGAAGCGCTCCGGGTACACGCTGTCTTTGTCACACTGAGCAAAGTAGGTTTCCCAGTTCTCGCTGGCCATTAATTCGCGAATGCCAGCGACAAACAGCTCCTGCTCATCGTTAAGTCTAAAATCCATCTCTTTAACCTCTTTCGTGTTGATGTGAGCGTGGGACTCACGCTTTCCAGTTCTTTTTGGCGTCTTTGATAAACGAGAGCGTGACCAATATGTTGACGAAAAACAGCGGGCAGCCTCCGGCGATGATGGCTGTCTGAATCGGTTTCAGGCCGCCCAGTGCCAGCAGGACAATGCCGATAACCCCAACCAGCACCGACCAGCCAATACGTATCAGCAGCGGTGGCTCGTCACCGTCTTTGACGGAGCGGCAAGTCGACATCGCCAGGGTGTAAGAACAGGCATTGATCAGGGTCACGGTGGCGATGAAGCACAGGATGAAGAAGCCCCAGATAGTGACCGTTTTGAGCGGCAGCGCGGCCCAGGTTTCGATAATGGCGCGCGGCACGCCGTACTGATCGATAAGCTGCGGAATGTTGATGAGGTTATGGTCGATTAACTGCAGGGTGTTGCTGCCCAGAATGGTCCACAGCAGCCAGGTGGCGGCGGTCAACCCGGCAACCATGCCGAGGCATAACTCGCGCACGGTGCGGCCTTTGGAGATGCGGGCAAGGAAAATGCTCATCTGGATGGCGTAAATGACCCACCAGGCCCAATAAAACACGGTCCAGCCCTGCGGGAAGCCGCTTTTACCAATCGGGTCGGTATAAAACAGCATTCGCGGCAGATACATCAGCAGCGTACCGACCGAATCGGTGAAATAGTTCATGATGAAGCTGGCACCGCTGACGATAAACACCCAGCCAAGCATCAGGAAACTGAGGTAGCTACGCACATCGCTCGCTATCTTGACGCCTTTTTGCAGGCCGCAGGCGACACAGATGGCATTAAGGATTATCCAGCAGGTAATGATGATGCCGTCCAGCGCGAGGGTGTGCGGCACGCCGAACAGATACTGAATACACTCCGTGACCAACGGCGTTGCCAGGCCAAGGCTGGTGCCCATGGCAAAGATCAGCGCCACCAGGTAAAAGTTATCGATGATGGTGCCAATCAGCCCGTTGGCGCGTTTTTCGCCCATCAGGGGAATAAGCGTGCTGCTGGGGCGAATCACTTCCATTTTGCGAACAAAGAAGAAGTACGCGAAGGCGACGGACAGGAAGCTGTAAGTGGCCCACGGCAGCGGTCCCCAGTGCAACAGGCTGTAAGCGAGGCCCAGTTCTTTGGCCTGGACAGAGTAGGGCGCCAGGCCAAACGGTGGGCTGGAAATATAGTAATAAATCTCTATCGAACCCCAGAACAGCACTGCGGCAGAGGTGCAGGAAGCAAACATCATGAAAACCCAGCTAGCCGTGCTGAATTCCGGAGGTTCATCCCCAAGCCGCTTTTTGGCATGCGGGCCAAAGACCAGCCAAAACCAGCCGCCGAACATCACCACCATGTACCATTCAAACGCCCAACCCCAGACGTTAGTGACATAGCTAAAAACGGCATTAATAACGGTATTGGCTGCATCCAAATCACGAACGGTAAGCCAACAGAGGACCCCAACAATAATTAACGGCGGAAAGAAAACTTTCGGTTCTATTCCTACCTTTCTCTTTTCTTTGCTCATGGTTAAATTCCGCTTTTAGAGAGCGCAAATAAGCGCATCACAGTATCCGGTTTGTTTCTAATGAGAGTGTGAAGCTATTCATTCATACCCAGACTTATCCTTAAGTGGTACAAGTTTCCGACTCATAATGGGAGCTGGAGCCACAACATTCTGTGAGGGTTGTCACAGAGGTATGTTGAATGACCATTTTAATAAAGTGGTTATTTTTATTTTTAAATACAGATGGTTAGGGTTTTAATGACACAACTGGTTTACATTATCGTTCAATATTGGTGAGTCAGGTGGCAATATTGAATCTTCTTTCCTGGGAATATTAACGCCTTCAATATTGGTGACCTGGGTTTTATTTTTACACGGGTTGTCATGCTATTTATTTTAAGCATTGCCGTTACCGGTGACGTATTCACATTAAGTATCAGGAGAGGTAATGAAGATTATTACATGCTACAAAAGCGTGCCCGATGAACAGGATATTATTATTGATACTGATGGCGCTTTGGACTTCTCGCGTGCGGAGAACAAAATCAGTCAGTACGATTTGAACGCCATTGAAGCGGCGGTACAACTCAAGGCACAGGACCCGGCATGTCACGTCGTGGCGATGAGTGTGGGGGGCAGTGCACTCAACAACGTGAAAGGGCGCAAAGATGTTCTTTCACGCGGGCCGGATGAACTTGTGGTGGTTATCGACGAGCAACTGGAGCACGCGCTTCCGCACCAAACCGCTGCAATCCTTGCTGGCGCGGCTCGTAAGCAGGGCTTCGATCTGATTCTCTGCGGCGACGGTTCCGCGGATTTATACGCTCAACAGGTGGGGTTGCTGGTGGGTGAAGCGCTGTCTGTCCCTGCACTCAACGGGATTAAACGCATCATTTCCTCAAGCGCGGATGCCCTTGTGGTAGAGCGCGAACTTGAAGACGAAACCGAAACGCTGACCGTGTCGCTGCCTGCGGTGCTGTGCGTCACCACCGACATTAATGCCCCTCAAATTCCTTCCATGAAAGCCATTTTGAGCGCGGCGAAAAAGCCCGTGCAGGTCTGGACGGCGGCAGAGGCTGGCGTCACCGAGTTTGCCGCTCGCTCGGCGCAGCAGATCGCTGCACCGAAACAAAAAGAGCGCCTGCGAGTGGTGATTGAAGGTGACGGGGAGGAGCAGATCGCCGCTTTCGCCGGGCATTTACGCAAAATTATTCAGTAAGAGGGACAGGTCATGAGTCAATTTTCTACCGTTTGGGTTTTCAGCGACACCGCGTCCCGTTTACCGGAATTGATGACGGCAGCCAGCACGTTGGGCGAAAGTGTGCAGGTGTTTACGCTTGATGCCGCACAGAGTGAGGCCGCTTTTCAACTGGGGGCCAACCAGGTGTGGCAACTGGAAGGAAAGCCCGCTGACAGGATTATCGAGGATTACGCCGACACGCTGGTGCAGGCCATTAAAAATCAGGCAGACAGCGGTCTGGTGGTGTTACCCGCCAATCGACGCGGAAAGCTGCTGGCCGCAAGGCTGGGCGCGCGTCTCGCGGCGGCTGTGGTGAATGATGCCAGCGCCGCTGAGTTTGCCGCGGGCGACCTGGTTGCGAAACATATGGTGTATGGCGGGCTGGCATTCAGCCATGAAACGCTGAGTTCACCTTTTGCGGTGTTAACCCTTAGCAGCGGCGCGTTCGAGGCGGTAACGCCGAATAGCGCGTTAACAGGCGTCGCTCACTCTTTGCAGTGGCAGGCACCTGCTTACAACATCGTTTGCAACGGCTCTCAGCGTCGGGAAAGTCATTCTGTTGCGCTGGATAAAGCGCGGCTGGTGGTCAGCGTCGGTCGGGGTATCGGCAGCAAAGAGAACATTCCTTTGGCCGAGGCGTTGTGTGCAGCCATTGGCGCAGAGCTGGCGTGTTCTCGCCCGGTGGCAGAGAACGAAAAGTGGATGGCGCACGAACGTTATGTCGGCATTTCAAACCTGATGCTCAAGCCCGAGCTTTATCTGGCTGTCGGGATTTCCGGGCAAATTCAACACATGGTTGGGGCCAATGGGGCGCAGACGATTGTGGCTATCAACAAGGACAAAAACGCGCCGATCTTCCAGTATGCCGATTACGGCCTCGTCGGTGATTTGTTCACTGTGCTTCCGGCGCTGACTCGACTGTTAGCCCATTAATGTCGGTCAGCAGAGCGTGAATAGCGCTCTGCTGGCAAATCGAGTGTTCAGGAGTGGTTATGTCCGAAGATGTTTTCGATGCCATCATCGTAGGGGCTGGTGTGGCGGGAACGGTTGCTGCGCTGGTGTTGGCCAGGGAAGGGGCGCAGGTCTTGCTCATCGAGCGGGGAAATTCAGCAGGTGCCAAGAACATGACCGGGGGCCGCCTGTATGCGCACAGTCTGGAGCGCATAATTCCTGGTTTTGCAAAACAGGCTCCGGTGGAACGTATCATCACGCGTGAAAGAATGTCCTTTCTGACCGACACGCGGGCGATGACGGTGGAGTATCAAACGGGCGATGACGCCGCGCCGGGTGAAGTATCCTGGTCCGTGTTACGCAGCCGCTTTGACGCGTGGCTGATGGAGCAGGCGGAAAACGCAGGCGCGCAGTGCATCACCGGGATCCGCGTGGACAGGCTGGTACTGAAAAACGGCAAAGTGGTGGGCGTGGAAGCGGATGGCGATGTGCTGGAAGCCAAAACGGTGATCCTCGCAGACGGCGTTAATTCTTTACTGGCTGAACAACTGGGCATGACGAAACCTGTCGCCGCCGAGAATGTGGCGGTAGGGGTAAAAGAAATTATCGAATTGCCGAAAGAGGTCCTGCAAAACCGTTTCAATGTGCGGGGTAATGAAGGGGTTGCGTGGCTGCTGGCAGGTTCACCCACGGATGGACTGATGGGCGGTGGTTTTCTTTACACCAACGACAGCAGCGTGTCTTTGGGGCTGGTGTGCGGCTTACATCATCTGAAAGAGGCAAAAAAGTCCGTTCCGCAAATGCTGGAGGATTTCAAACACCACCCGACGATTGCGCCACTTATCGAAGGTGGTGTGATGAAGGAGTACGGGGCTCACGTGGTGCCGGAAGCTGGCCTCAGAATGCAGAGCGAGCTGGTACGCGATGGGGTGCTGATCGCCGGTGATGCAGCAGGAAT
Organism: Pantoea sp. sgz302252; assembly: GCF_047713085.1. Taxonomy (NCBI): domain Bacteria; kingdom Pseudomonadati; phylum Pseudomonadota; class Gammaproteobacteria; order Enterobacterales; family Erwiniaceae; genus Pantoea; species Pantoea sp. sgz302252. The sequence continues at coordinate 72,997 of NZ_JBLFJW010000001.1, read as the reverse complement.
GTGCATGAACATCGGTTTCACCATTCGCGGCATGGATCTGGCTATTTCGTCCGGTGAAGCGGCGGCAAAAACGGTGTTGAGTGCCCTGCGGCGTAATGATTTCAGTAAAAAGAGCCTTGATGAATATCAGGCGTTGCTGGAAGCCGGTCCGCTACGGGATATGAAATTTTATCAAAGAATGCCCGCGTTTCTGGATAACCCGCGCATGTTCAGCCAATACCCGGAAATGGCTATTGGCATGGCGGGCGATCTTTTTACTGTCACCGGGAAAACCCCGGTTCCGCTGCGCAAGAATATGCTCCGGCACGCCAAAAAGGTGGGCTTTATGAACCTGATCAAAGATGGCATTAAAGGAGTGACTGCCTTATGAGTCTGCCTGTGAACGTGGATGTCAAACTGGGCATCAATAAATTCAATGTCGATGAACATCAACCCCACATCATTATTAAAACGCAGCCTGACCAACAGGTGCTGGAGGTTTTAACCAAAGCTTGCCCGGCAGGCCTTTATAAAAAGCAGGACGATGGCTCGGTCCGTTTTGATTATGCGGGCTGCCTCGAATGTGGAACTTGCCGAATTCTGGGGCTCACAAGCGCACTGGAAAAATGGGAATATCCGCGGGGCACTTTTGGCGTGGACTATCGCTACGGCTGAGGGTGCCACTATGCAAGCGCGGAATTTCGATGATCTTCGGTTCTCATCCGTTCATCGGCGGATCATGCTTTGGGGCAGCGGAGGCCCCTTTCTGGACGGCTATGTGCTGGTGATGATTGGCGTTGCGCTGGAGCAGCTTACGCCGTTATTAAAACTGGATGCCGAATGGATAGGTTTGCTGGGGGCCGGAACGCTGGTGGGGTTGTTTATCGGCACCACGTTGTTTGGTTACATTTGCGACCGGGTTGGGCGGCGCAAAATGTTTCTGATCGACATCGTCGCCATTGGCCTGATTTCGATAGCGACCATGTTTGTCTCATCGCCAGCAGAGCTGCTGGTGATGCGCGTTGCCATTGGGGTTGTCATTGGGGCGGATTATCCCATTGCCACCTCGATGATCACGGAGTTTTCCAATACCCGCCAAAGAGCTTTTGCTGTCGGCTTTATTGCGGCCATGTGGTATGTCGGCGCAACCTGCGCCAATCTGGTGGGCTATGCGTTATACGACGTGGCGGACGGCTGGCGCTGGATGCTCGGCAGCGCGGCCATTCCTTGTCTGATTATCCTCGTCGGGCGTTTTGATTTACCGGAATCACCGCGTTGGCTGCTGCGTCAGGGCAGAGTGAAAGAGTGTGAGCAAATGATGATTCGCCTGTTTGGTGAACCGGTCGTCTTCGACGAAGAGCCGCAGGCTCAATCCCGCTTTATGCACCTGTTTACTCGCAGGCATCTGCCGTTTGTTCTGTTTGTGGCGGCGATCTGGACCTGTCAGGTGATCCCGATGTTTGCCATCTATACCTTTGGTCCAAAAATCGTTGGCCTGTTGGGCCTGGATCAAGGGAAAAGTGCAGCACTGGGGAATGTGGTGATAAGCCTGTTCTTTATGTTGGGTTGCCTGCCTGCCATGTACTGGCTGAATAAAATGGGGCGGCGTCCGTTGCTGATTGTTAGCTATGCGATGATGACGGCGGCACTGGCCGTATTAGGTTTGTTAGATAATCCTGGTATTGTCCTCGTTGTTTGCGCCTTTGCAGCCTACGCCTTTTTCTCTGGTGGGCCGGGTATTTTGCAATGGCTTTATCCGAATGAATTGTTCCCAACAGATATTCGGGCCTCAGCGGTGGGGGTGATTATGTCTATCAGTCGAATAGGGACTGTAGTGTCAACGCTGGCGCTCCCGGTCTTTATTAGCCGGTATGGAATCAGCACTGTCATGCTTATTGGAGCCGCTATCTCATTATTTGGACTTGTCATTTCTTTTCTTTACGCGCCAGAAACTCGCGGACTTTCTCTGGTGGAAGCCGGAAAGCTGTCATTCAGTCATAAGCAGAATGGATAAAAGTTATTTAACTATAATGCTGAAGCGATTTTGATCCCGTTATTGACAATAACTCCCCTTGATTGCGTGATTAATTGATGCTCATCAATTAATCACGGGGGAGATTATTGCTAATTGAAGGCCGTTAATGTGTCCAGCGCAAGTTTTCTAAAATATAAAAAGGATGAGATGGGCAATGGAGAATAAGCAGTTTTTTTCGAACGGAATAAATCGTCGCGACTTTATGAAGCTTTGCGCGGCATTAACGGCAACCCTGGGATTGAGCCAGCAGGCGATGGCGGAAATAGCCACCGCCGTGACCTCGCCAGAGCGCCCACCGGTTATCTGGATTGGCGCTCAGGAGTGCACTGGCTGTACAGAATCCTTGCTACGAGCCACGCACCCGACAATCGAAAACCTGCTGCTGAATGTGATTTCACTGGAATACCATGAAGTGCTCTCCGCGGCGTTTGGTCATCAGGCCGAGGAGAACAAACTTCGGGCAACGGAGCGCTATAAAGGGCGCTATGTGTTGGTGGTGGATGGCTCGATTCCGCTGAAGGATGGCGGTATTTACTGCATGGTGGCAGGAAAGCCGATCGTCGAGCATATTCGTGAAGTGGCGGAACATGCCGCAGCCATCATTGCCATTGGTTCCTGCGCGGCGTGGGGCGGGGTGGCAGCCAGCGGGGTAAACCCCACTGGCGCTGTAAGTCTGCAGGACGTTTTGCCCGGAAAAACGGTGATCAACATTCCCGGCTGTCCGCCCAATCCCCATAACTTTCTGGCTACCGTCGCGCACCTCATCACCTATCAGCGTCCTCCGGCGCTCGACAGCAAAAATCGCCCCAAATTTGCCTATGAACGCCTGATCCACGAAAACTGCGAACGCCGTCCGCATTTTGACGCCGGACGTTTCGCTAAACAGTTTGGCGACGAAGGCCACCGTCAGGGCTGGTGCCTCTATCACCTGGGCTGTAAAGGGCCGGAAACCTACGGCAACTGCTCTACGCTTGAGTTTTGTGATATCGGCGGTGGCATCTGGCCGGTAGGCATTGGTCATCCTTGTTACGGCTGTAATGAAAAAGGGGTGGGGTTCAGCAAAGGGATTGCGCAACTGGCGAACGTTGAAAACCCTACGCCGCCGAGCGTGAAACCGGAGGTGACTCAGCCGGAAGGCGGGCAGGTCAGCCTGAGCGCTGTCGGCCTGCTGGGCGGCGTGGTAGGACTTGTCGCGGGCGTCAGTCTTATGACGGTGAAAGAACTTGGACGCCAGCGTAAGGATCGCCAGGATCCGCCGGCGGGAGAGTAAACCGTGAACAGACGCCATTTTTTAAAGCTGGCCTCAACCGGGGCGCTGTTGTCGACTGTCGCGCCACCCGTTTCCGCCGCAGCAGAAAACAAACCGCCTGTCCCGGGCGCATTGGGGATGCTTTACGACTCAACGTTATGCGTAGGTTGCCAGGCCTGCGTTAGCGAGTGTCAGCGCGTCAATCATACTGATGCTCCCCATGGCGAAACCTACTCTTACGCCGGAACGGAACCCACGTGGTCGAATAATGCCAAGCTGAGTCCTTACACCAACAACATTATTCAGGTGTGGCGCAGTGGCAAAGGTGAGCACAAAGACCAGCTCACGGACGGTTACGCCTACGTCAAAAAACAGTGCATGCACTGCGTGGACCCAAACTGTGTCTCAGTTTGCCCGGTGCAGGCGATGCAAAAAGATACCAAAACGGGCATCGTCCATTACAACCCCGACGTCTGCACAGGCTGCCGTTACTGCATGGTGGGCTGCCCCTTCAACGTGCCGAAGTACGACTATGACAACCCCTTCGGCAAAATTCATAAATGTGAACTCTGTAACCAGAAGGGCGTGGAGCGTTTGGATAACGAGCTGCTGCCGGGCTGTGTGGAGGTTTGTCCTACCGGCGCGGTGATTTTTGGCACTCGTGAAGCGCTGCTGGCTGAAGCCCGACAGCGACTTAACGCGAAAGCCGGGGAGAATTACCGCTATCCCCGCCAGACGTTACAGTCCAACGACACCTATGAACATCCTGTTGCGCACTATCAGCCGCATCTGTACGGCGAAAAAGAGGGCGGTGGCACACAGGTGTTAGTCCTTGCTGGCGTGCCTTTCGTTAACCTCGGCCTGCCGCCGCTGGCGGAACTAGCAACGGGCGCGCGTTCAGAGCACGTTCAGCACTCACTGTACAAAGGGATGGTGTTGCCGTTTGCGGCTCTGGCCGGGATCACCTTCCTGGTACAGCGCAATCAGCGCAAAGAGCAGCAGAAGGATAAAGGGGATCAGGATGACGCATAACGTTAAACCGCTTGGCGGACGGCTGGTGAGCTGGCCGGTTATGCTGCTGGCACCGTTGGTGGTGCTGTGCCTGCTGCTTATCCTCAAGCGCCTGGTCTTCGGCCTTGGCAATGTTTCAGATTTGAACGGCGGTTATCCGTGGGGGATTTGGATTGCCTTCGATCTCCTCGTCGGTACAGGGCTGGCCTGTGGCGGTTGGGCGCTGGCCTGGGCGGTGTATGTGTTTAACCGCGGTGAATATCACCCGTTAGTCCGTCCGGCGTTGCTGGCGAGTCTGTTTGGCTATACGCTCGGCGGCCTCTCAATAACGATTGATGTCGGGCGTTACTGGAATCTGCCTTATTTTTATATTCCCGGTCACTTCAATACCAACTCGGTGCTGTTCGAAACCGCCGTTTGCATGACGATTTACATCGGCGTCGTGACGCTGGAGTTTGCGCCAGCGCTGCTTGAAAGGCTGGGCTGGAAGCGTCCGCTCCGCTGGCTGAACAAAGCGATGTTTCTGATTATCGCCTTTGGCGCGTTACTGCCATCAATGCATCAGTCTTCAATGGGATCGCTGATGATTGCTGCTGGCTACAAAGTGCACCCACTGTGGCAAAGCTATGAAATGCTGCCGCTCTTTTCCTTACTGACTGCGGCCATTTTGGGCTTCTCCATCGTCATCTTCGAAGGATCGCTGGTGCAAGCCGGATTACGAGGGCGAGGGGCGAATGAAACGCCGTTGTTCACCCGCCTGACGTATCTGACGGAATTCTTCCTGCTGTTGTTCATCGTGCTGCGTTTTGGCGAACTTATCGTTCGGCATAAAACAGACTATCTCTGGCACGTCGACCGTTTTGCGCTCTCTTTCTGGAGTGAAATCGTACTGATGCTGTTTCCACTGGTGATTTTCCGTTGGAAACGCCACCGTCAGGATCCTCGCTTACTGTTTCTTGGGGCGCTCAGTATGGTCTGCGGCGCCGCCTTCTGGCGGTTGAATTACGCGCTGTTGGCGTATAACCCAGGCAATGGTTACGGCTATTTCCCGACCGCCAGCGAACTGCTTATCTCGATTGGCTTTGTCGCTATCGAAGTGTGCGCGTACATCCTGCTCGTCAGACTGTTACCGGTTCTGCCTGAGCAACAAACTATTCACTCAGGGGGAGTCCATGAGTCAACGCATCACCATTGATCCTGTTACGCGTATTGAAGGGCATCTGCGCATCGACTGTGAAATTGAGCAAGGCAAAGTTGTGAAGGCCTGGTCTTCAGGCACGATGTGGCGCGGCATGGAAGAGATCGTTAAAGGGAATGATCCGCGTGATGCGTGGATGATAGTTCAGCGAATTTGTGGTGTTTGTACCACCATTCACGCGCTGGCCTCGGTGCGTGCTGTGGAAAACGCATTGGGCATGGAAGTGCCCGTCAACGCTCAGTACATCCGCAATATTATTGCCGCCGCGCACAGCATCCACGATCATATAGTCCATTTCTACCAGCTTTCCGCGCTGGACTGGGTGGATGTCACTTCGGCATTAAAAGCGGACCCGCAGAAAGCGGCAGACCTGCTGAAGGGCGTTTCTGAGTGGCCATTAAACAGCGCCACTGAATTTCAGGCGGTGCAGAACAAAATTAAGGCTCTGGTCGACAGCGGGCAATTAGGGATTTTTGCTAATGGCTACTGGGGACATCCTGCGATGACTCTGCCACCTGAAGTTAACCTGATTGCTGTCGCCCACTATTTACAGGCGCTGGAATGCCAGCGCGATGCTAATCGCATCGTGGCGCTGTTGGGCGGCAAAACGCCACACATTCAAAATCTGGCCGTTGGCGGGGTGGCTAACCCCATTAATCTGGATGCGCCAGGCGTGCTCAACCTTGAGCGACTGATGTATCTGAAAAGCTTTATCGACCGGCTCGGTGATTTTGTTGAACAGGTCTATCTGGTCGATACCGCCATTATTGCTGCGCATTATCCTCAATGGCTGGAAATGGGCAAAGGGGCTGATTGCTATCTTTGTGTGCCGGAGCTGCCTGTCGACAGCAAAAGCGAAACGTATCTGCTGCCGGGTGGTTTTCTGGAGAATGGCGTCTTTCGCAGTATTCTCACCCAACAGGATGCTTATTTGCATCGGGGCATTGAAGAGAGCGGCAAGCACGCCTGGTACCAGGACGATAAACCGCTCGCGCCGTGGGAAGGGCTCACCCGGCCAAACTACACCGGCTGGCAGGAAGACGGTAAGTACTCTTGGGTGAAAGCGCCGACCTTCTACGGCAAAACGGTGGAGATGGGGCCGCTGGCCTGGCTGTTGTGCAGCCTGAATGCCGAACATAAGCCCACTCAACAAATCTTTACCCGTTTTACCGGCCTGTTTAAAACGCTGACCGGCACGGCCCTGAAACCAGAACAATTGCACTCCACGCTGGGAAGAGTCGCCGGGCGCACCGTGCATGCCTGTGTGCTTCATCAGACCCTGAGCCAGCAGTGGCAGGCGCTGGTCGACAATATTGGCAAAGGCGATCTCCAGACCTTTAACCCGCCCGTCATTCCGCTCACGGGTGAAATTCGTGGCGTGGGTTTTATCGAAGCACCGCGCGGATCGCTCTCCCATTGGGTGGTTATCAAGGACGGAAAAATCGCCAATTATCAGGCGGTGGTGCCTTCAACCTGGAATGCCGGGCCGCGTAACTTCAACGATGAACCTGGCCCGTATGAGCGTTCGCTGGTTGGCACACCGGTGAGCGATCCGGAAAAACCGCTTGAGGTGGTCAGAACCATTCACTCCTTCGATCCCTGCATGTCCTGCGCGGTGCATATCGTGGATGCGACGGGCAGCGAAGTCACGCGTGTAAAGGTGCTCTGATGCGGATTTTGGTCTTAGGGATTGGCAATTTACTGCTGGGTGATGAAGCCGTAGGTGTGCGTATTGTGGAGGCGCTGGAGCAGCGTTATCTGCTGCCGCCGCACGTCGAGGTACTGGATGGCGGAACCTCAGGGATGGATCTGCTGGATGTGATGTCCAAACGCGACCATCTGATTGTGGCTGACGCGATAATCACCGGTGCGCCGCCAGGTACCGTCGCGGTGTTGCACGATGACGAGATCCCGGCGATGTTCAGCCAAAAAGTTTCGCCTCATCAGCTCGGACTGGCAGACGTCTTAATGGCGCTGCGTCTGACAGGAGAGTTCCCGGTTCGTCTCACGTTAGTTGGCGTAGTGCCTCAGTCGCTGGAGCCGGGGATTGCGTTAACGCCTGTGGTGAGCGCAGCCTTAGAACCTGCTTTACAGCAGATTATCGCTGCGTTGCAGAAAAGTGGGGTGATGGCGATCCCTGTTGAGGTGGCCTATGCCGGAGGGCGTTAACGGCTTTACTGTCGATCCGTCCAACCTGTTGGAAGCGGCATTCCAAAGCATCGCTGATACCACAATGTGGGCATTGCCGTTTTATCAGCCTCAGATCCCGGTGAAAGCGTGCAAGTTTAAACTCTATGAGCATCAATGGCTGGGCGGCATGCTAACCCCCTGGATGCTGAGCCTGCTGGTGTTACCGGGGCCAGATCAACACTGGGAAAAACGCGCCATCGGCCAAAAGCTCGCGCTCAGCCTGCCTTGTGGCAATGTGCGTTTTATGGTGGGCGAAATGGAAGGCATCGGTCAGTATCTGGCTTGCTCGCTGATGTCGCCGCTGGAAAGGCATTTAACGGCGTCGCAACTGATCACCGCGGCAGAACAAACCGTACAAATGGCGCTTGCGCTGCCTGTTCGAAACACCACGGAGCCTGTGAATCCTTCACGCAGGGCACTCTTTGGCAGAGGAGCAGGCCATGCATGAACTCAGCCTTTGCCTTAGCATGGTTGATCAGATTGAGCAGCAGGCAAGGGCGCATGGGGCAAGGAAAGTGACAAGCGTATGGCTGGAAGTGGGAGCGCTGGCCTGCGTTGAAGAGCAGGCGTTGCGTTTCAGTTATGCCAGCGCGACGAAGGGTACGGTTGCCGAAGGCAGTGAGTTACAACTGAGTTTTTTACCCGCGCAGGCGTGGTGTTGGGACTGCTGTATCAGCGTGACAGTCATGCAGCACGCCAGCCCTTGTCCTCGCTGTGGCGGGTACAAACTTCGCCTCGAAAAGGGTGATACGCTGCGTATCAAACAACTGGAAATTGAATCATGACCACAGCCGGGAGGAACTTTCATGTGTCTTGGCGTACCCGCTAAAATTACCGCCGTCGGTGCAGACTGCCACCATCTGGCGAGCGCTGATGTGTCAGGTGTGACGGTAAAAATAAATGTCTCTCTGGTTTGTGAGGGGGAGGTTCAGTCTCTAATCGGACGATGGGTGCTGGTGCATGTCGGCTTTGCCATGAGTCTGCTGGATGAACAGGAGGCGCTGGATACGCTGGCGGCGCTAAAACAGATGCAAGGGATATCACAGAGTCGCCGGTCAGAAGAAAGCGATCTGACACCCTGAGCTGGTTGTGTGATATCGCTTTTGGGTCGCAAGGATTTTTATACATTGGGGAATTAACTATGCGTTTTATCAGTAAGGCTGCTGTTGTTTCTGTTTTCACGCTCTTTCCGGCGCTAGCCCTGGCCCATGTCGGGCATGACGGCGGCACGCATCACACCTTAAGTTTTGCCGAGGGGTTTCTTCACCCGCTGACAGGGGCGGATCACTTGATCGTCATGCTGCTGGTGGGTATCTGGAGCGCCATGAACACTCGCCAGTGGTGGCTTGCGCCATTGGCCTTTGCGGGGCTGCTGCTTGCAGGTGCGTTAGCAGGCATGGTGGGTGTGACGTTAAGCGGCACGGAATTTATTGTCGCGGCCTCGCTGCTTGGTCTTGGGGCAATGGTGGCATTGCAGTTGAAACTGCCTGCGGTGACGGGGGCGTTAGTCATTGGTGCATTCGCCATTTTCCACGGCCTGGCGCACGGTGCGGAGCTTTCTCATTCTGCTGCTGCGCTTTCGGGTATGGTTCTCGCAACAGCCGGGCTGCATTTGGCCGGGTTGGGCATCGGCTGGCTGATTATCCAGTCTTCAATGCAGCAACGTTGGGCACAAGTGCTCGGTGGTTGTGCTTCGCTTACCGGCATTGGCCTGCTCGCTGGGCTGATTTAATCGCATATTCTGGCCTGCGGTGTTACCGCCGCAGGTTTTCAGCCCCATCTTCTTTTCGCTTTGTGCTCTATAAGCGCAAGTTTACGGCAAAGTGCCTGATTTCCCGCCATACTGTCAATAATTGTTGACAGCCATCTTCCTCGAAGCTGCGAACTGTCTTATCATTCCGCTGTTATTGGCTATGAGGGTTACTTTTCCCATGCGTCTTGAAGTGTTTTGTGAAGACCGGCTTGGTCTGACACGTGAGTTGCTTGATTTGCTGGTGCTGCGGGGCATTGACTTACGCGGTATCGACATCGACCCCATCGGCCGAATTTACCTCAATTTTGCGGAGCTGGATTTTATTAGTTTCAGCACGTTGATGGCGGAGATCCGCCGTATCTCTGGCGTGACGGACGTGCGTACTGTGCCGTGGATGCCTTCCGAGCGTGAACACCTGGCACTCAGTGCATTACTTGAAGCGATGCCTGAACCTGTGCTTTCGCTGGACACCAAAAGCAAGGTGGAGTTGGCGAACCCGGCCAGCTGCCAGCTGTTTGGGCAATCGCAGGATAAACTGCGTAATCATAACGCCGGTCAATTGATTAACGGTTTTAACTTCCTGCGTTGGCTGGAAGGTTCACCAGTGGAATCTCATGCCGAGCATGTGGTGATCAACGGCCAGAACTTCCTGCTGGAAATCACCCCTGTGACTCTGGAAGGCGAAAACGCCACGCGCGTGCTGATGGGCGCGGTCGTGATGCTGCGTTCGACCCTGCGTATGGGCCGTCAGTTGCAGAACATGACCAGCCAGGACGTCAGTGCGTTCAGCCAGATAATCGCGGCCAGCCCGAAAATGCGTCACGTTGTCGAGCAGGCTCGCAAACTGGCATTGCTCAGTGCGCCGCTGCTGATTATCGGCGATACGGGGACCGGGAAAGACTTACTGGCGAATGCCTGCCATCTGGCTAGCCCGCGTGCGCAAAAACCGTATCTGGCGCTGAACTGTGCTTCGATTCCGGAAGACGCGGTAGAAAGTGAGCTGTTTGGTCACGCGCCGGAAGGCAAAAAAGGCTTCTTCGAGCAGGCCAATGGCGGCTCTGTGCTGCTGGATGAAATTGGCGAGATGTCGCCGCGTATGCAGGTCAAACTGCTGCGTTTCCTCAACGATGGCACCTTCCGTCGCGTGGGGGAAGATCATGAGATCCACGTCGATGTGCGGGTTATCTGCGCTACCCAGAAAAACCTGGTGGAGCTGGTGCAAAAAGGCCTGTTCCGCGAAGATCTCTATTATCGCCTTAACGTCCTGACGCTGAACCTGCCGCCGCTGCGCGATCGTCCACAAGACATCATGCCGCTGACCGAGCTGTTCGTGGCGCGGTTCGCAGATGAGCAGGGCATCGCTCGGCCAAAACTGGCTTCTGACCTGAATGCCGTGCTGACGCGCTATGGCTGGCCGGGCAACGTCCGTCAGTTAAAAAATGCGGTGTATCGCGCGCTGACTCAGCTGGAAGGCTATGAACTTCGCCCGCAGGACATCCTGCTGCCGGATTACGACACCGCGACGGTGGCGGTAGGCGAAGATGCGATGGAAGGCTCACTGGACGACATCACCAGCCGCTTCGAACGTTCGGTGCTGACCCAGCTTTATCGCAGCTTCCCAAGCACCCGTAAGCTGGCAAAACGGTTGGGCGTGTCTCATACCGCGATTGCCAACAAACTGCGTGAATATGGCCTGAGCCAGAAAAAGGGTGATGAGTAAGGGCCTGGCCCACTGGAGTCAACTGCTGCTGATTTCAGCGGCAGTCTCCGCCATTTTGCTTTATTTCCACCTGCCTGCGGCCCTGTTATTAGGGCCGATGGCCGCCGGGATTATCCTCAGCCTGCGCGGCTCAACCCTCAGCATTCCTCGTCCTTTCTTCCTTGCTGCTCAGGCCGTCATCGGCTGCATGATTGCTCAGACGCTCACTTCCTCCATTCTGGGCGTGTTACTGGCGAACTGGGGCATAGTGCTGGTGATTTTATTCGCCACACTCGGCGCGAGTGCCTTGTCGGGCTGGCTGCTGGTGCGCTACAGCGCGCTGCCTGGCCCAACAGGGGCGTGGGGTTCTTCACCGGGTGGCGCATCCGCCATGGTTGCCATGGCGCAGGATTATGGCGCTGATGTTCGGCTTGTCGCCTTTATGCAGTATTTACGCGTGCTTTTTGTGGCTGGTGCGGCGGCGCTGGTGGTGCGATTTACGATGGGCAATGATGCGCAGGCGTTGAGCCAGGAGATTGTCTGGTTCCCGCCGCTGGATGTGAATTTCGTCTGGACGATAGCGCTCACGGTGGTCGCTGGTGTGCTCGGGCGGCTGAGCCGTTTCCCTTCAGGTGTGATGCTGTTTCCGATGTTGACAGGCGCCGGGCTGCAAACCGGTGGCTGGGTCACGATTGAACTGCCGGAGTGGCTGCTGGCGCTGGCTTATATGGCGATTGGCTGGAGCGTCGGCCTGAAGTTCAGCCGGGCGATTTTTATGCTGGCGCTGAAAACGCTGCCGCAAATCATCGCCTCTATTCTTTGCATGATGCTGCTGTGCTCGCTGATGGCGTTTGGGCTAACCGAACTCTTAGGGTTGGATTTTATGACGGCGTATCTGGCCACAAGCCCAGGCGGGCTGGACACGATTGCCATTATTGCAGCCGGAAGCCATGCGGACATGTCGTTTATTATGGCGATGCAGACACTGCGGTTGTTCAGTATTTTGCTGACGGGGCCGGCGATTGCGCGGCTTATCTCGCGTTATGCGGTGAGAGCTGAAGCGGTATGAAGAGAGCGTCCTGACCCGAAGGCCAGGACAGCAGGATTACGCTTTCAGCGCATCCAGAGCGGCGGTGTAGTTCGGCTCATTGGTGATTTCGTTCACCAGCTCGCTGAAGACCACCGCGTCGTTCTCATCGATAACGACCACGGCACGAGCCGACAGACCTTTCAGTGCGCCATCGGCAATGCCAACGCCGTACTGCTGCAGGAACTCAGGTGCACGCAGGGTGGACAGAGTGATGACGTTGTTCAGGCCTTCCGCGCCGCAGAAGCGGGACTGGGCAAACGGCAGGTCAGCAGAGATGCACAGAACGACGGTGTTATCCAGTTCGGTGGCCAGTTGGTTGAATTTACGCACGGATGCCGCGCAAACGCCGGTATCAATGCTTGGGAAAATGTTAAGCACTTTACGCTTGCCCGCGAACTGGCTCAGTGCGACGTCGGAGAGATCCTTAGCGACCAGTGTGAATGCTGGTGCTTTGGCGCCCGCCTGCGGAATGGAGCCCTGAACGGAAACGGGGTTGCCCTGGAAATGCACAGTTTGTGACATGATTATCTTCCTGTTTACATATAGTTAACGTCGCGGCTAGTGTATGCCAACAATCATAACGACAGCAAATCCTTTTAGTGCTGGTAAATCGAGGTGCAGGGAATGAGAAGTTTGAGAGTGTACGAGGAAGCCTGGCCGCTGCATACACCTTTCGTCATCGCCCGCGGCAGCCGCAGCGAAGCGAAGGTGGTGGTGGTTGAAATTGAAGAAAACGGGGTCAAAGGCATCGGCGAATGCACACCTTATCCACGCTACGGTGAGAGCATCGATTCGGTGATGGCACAGATTGTCAGCATTGGCGAACAGCTTGAAGCAGGTGCGAGTCGCGAAGATATCCAGCACCTGTTGCCTGCTGGTGCAGCACGAAACGCAGTGGATTGCGCGCTGTGGGATCTGCAAGCGCGTCAGGCCGGTAAATCGTTGGCTCAACTGACGAAGGTAGAACTGGCCGAGAGAATCACCACCGCGCAGACAGTGGTGATTGGCACGCCGGACCAAATGGCGAACAGTGCCAAAGCCTTGTGGGAGAAGGGCGCGCATCTGCTGAAGGTCAAGCTCGACGATCACCTGATTAGCGAACGAATGGTCGCTATTCGTGCCGCAGTACCTGATGCCACACTGATTGTTGATGCTAACGAAGCCTGGCACAGCGACGGGCTGGCAGCACGTTGTCAGCTGTTGGCCGATCTGAATGTGGCGATGCTTGAACAGCCATTACCCGCCAGTGAAGATGCCGCGCTGGCGAATTTTATCCACCCGCTGCCAATTTGTGCCGATGAAAGCTGCCACACTCGCGAAAGCCTGGCGAAACTCGCCGGACGCTACGAGATGATCAACGTTAAGCTGGATAAAACAGGCGGATTGACGGAGGCGCTGGCTCTGGCGGCAGAAGCCAAAGCACAGGGGTTTGAAGTGATGCTTGGCTGCATGCTGTGCACCTCACGCGCTATCAGCGCTGCGCTGCCGCTGACGCCAAAAGTACGCTTCGCCGATCTCGACGGCCCAACCTGGCTGGCCGTCGATGCAGAACCGGCGCTACGCTTTGAAACCGGTGCGCTTTATTTGTGAAGTTCAGGATGCCAGTGCAGAAGCCCCGTCATCGCGGCAAGGTATTTCTCGCTGGCTTCATCGGATGAAATCGGCGGGAATTCAGCGGTAATACAATGCAGGCCAATATCTGCACACCAACTGCCGAAGGAACCCGGTGTGGCATAGCCGACGCTGGTCACTAACGGCAATTCAAAGGCGTCAGCCAGCCATTTCCCGAGCACGGTCTGTTGCGGATCTTCAATGCAGGCCAGCGGATCGTGAAACGAAACCACCCAGGATGGGTGAATTTTATGAATCAATTGGCACAGAGCCTCGGTTTCGGGTTCGGAACCGGGGTTGTCGCCTGTCAGTAACACCACATCACGGCTTTCTGCCGAGCTGTTCCAGCGATAGACCGTTTCACCCGCCTTCCAGTTTGCCGCCGGGAAATTCCTGTTGAGGTCAACGCCGTTGGCATTGGCACGCAAGCCTAACTGGCAGCCGTCCGGATTGACGGTCAGCACCACATGGTGGCGACGCAAATCAGGCGCGAGCGTGCGCAGGGCGCAGGAGAGGGTAACAATCGACGAATTTTCATCGCCGTGGGTACCCGCAATAATCAGGCCGGTGTGGTGATCGGCCAGCGGCGCGGGGAACCAGATGAGCGGGGCGCCCAGCAATGAACGGCCGTAATGCTGCGTACCCGGCGGGAACGCGCCGCGCTGTTGACGTGGTCGGGTGAAAGACATACTCATTCCTGCATTATCGTGTTGTTTCTGGCAGTGTTGTGTAAAACCGGCAGATAATCAACGGGTTTACCGTGAGTATTTTCTTACGAATATTTTGCGCAACCGTCAATTAATTGTCACAAGTCGTTTGCAATTCTTCCTGCCGAAACAAATAATTACCCGACTAAGTTGGCAGGGTTTATCTGAATAAAGGGGATCCCATGAAGTTTCCTGTATCGCTTCTGTGTTATGCGCTGGCGCTGGGTGGCGTCTCTTCACTGGCTGTTGCGGCGGAGGTGCCGCAGGGTACCGTTCTGGCACAGCAGCAGACTCTGGTTCGCCATATTAAAGATGAACCCGCTTCGCTGGACCCGGCAAAAGCCGTGGGCTTGCCGGAAATTCAGGTGATCCGTGATCTGTTCGAAGGGCTGGTCAATCAGGGCGGCAAAGGCAATATCATTCCGGGCGTCGCCACAAAATGGCAGACCAACGATAACCGCATCTGGACCTTCACCTTGCGTGATGATGCTAAATGGTCCGACGGCACGCCGGTCACCGCACAGGATTTCGTGTACAGCTGGCAGCGTCTGGTTGACCCGAAAACCACTTCACCGTTTGCGTGGTTTGCCGCACTGGCAGGCATCACCAATGCCCAGAATATTATCGATGGTAAAGCGACGCCAGATAAGCTTGGCGTGACGGCTGTCGATGTTAAAACCCTGCGCGTACAGCTTGATAAACCGTTGCCGTGGTTCGTGAATCTTACCGCTAACTTCTCGCTCTATCCGGTGCAGAAAGCCAACGTAGAAAGCGATCCGAACTGGACGCGCCCTGGCAAGCTCATCGGCAACGGAGCCTACGTGCTGAAAGAGCGCGTAGTGAACGAAAAACTGGTTGTCGTGCCGAATACCAGTTACTGGGATAACGCCAAAACCGTCATCAAACAGGTGACGTTCGTGCCGATTAACCAGGAATCTAACGCCACAAAACGCTACCTGGCGGGCGATATTGATATCACTGAATCGTTCCCAAAAAATCAGTACAAGCAGCTGCTGAAAGACATTCCGGGGCAGGTTTATACCCCGCCGCAGTTGGGAACCTATTACTACGCGTTTAACACGCAAAAAGGCCCGACCGCTGATGCGCGAGTCCGTCTGGCATTGAGCATGACTATCGATCGCCGGATCATGGCGGACAAAGTGCTGGGCACTGGCGAAAAACCCGCCTGGCGTTTCACGCCGGACGTGACCGCAGGCTTTACCCCGCAGTCTTCTGAAATGGAAAAAATGAGCCAGGAAGAGCTGAACGCGCAGGCCAAAACGCTGCTGACGGCGGCGGGATACGGCCCGAACCGCCCACTGAAGCTGACGCTGCTGTACAACACCTCTGAAAACCACCAGAAGATTGCTATCGCGGTGGCCTCAATGTGGAAGAAGAATCTTGGCGTAGACGTGAAGCTGCAAAACCAGGAGTGGAAGACTTATATCGACAGCCGTAACACTGGCAACTTCGACGTGATCCGCGCTTCCTGGGTAGGGGATTACAACGAGCCGTCCACGTTCCTGTCGTTGCTGACTTCAACCCACAGCGGCAACATTTCACGCTTTAACGATCCGGCGTATGACAAAGTCATTAACCAGACCACGCTGGAAACGACCGAAAAAGCGCGTAATGCGGACTATAACGAAGCCGAAAAAATCATTGCTTCTCAGGCTCCGATTGCACCGATATATCAGTACACCAATGGGCGCTTGATCAAACCATGGCTGAAAGGTTATCCGATTGAGAACCCGGAAGACGTGGCGTACAGCCGGACGATGTACATCATCAAACATTGATAACTGTGTCCTTAACGAACCCGGCGACGTCAGCCGGGTTATTTGTCTGAAAACCACGCTATTGCCATGGATAAAGCTCCCGCTGCGAACTACGCTTTAAAAGATAGTCTGGAGTGGGAGGGCTTATGTTGACGCATTCTGAAGCCAAGCGATGGGCGGCAATCATGCTTAAATCAGCACTCTGTGATGGTATGCAGGGCGAAGAAATTGCCCGTCAGGTCCATCTGGTCTGTGATAAACACGGCAAAGAGTGTCTGGAGGAGTTAATCGAAGAAATTTTGATGGAAGCCGGGCGAATTGGTCCTCAGCACAGCGCTGGAGAGTTTAAGCACCATTAATGCCTCTGAGTATAGAAACCGCCTGCGGGCGGTTTTTTTGTGCCTGAACCACAGAAAAAAGCCCGCCGGAGGGCGGGCAAAACAGTTAAAGCAAATTATGCGTTAGCCTGACTCATCAGTCATCAAACTAACTGTGCTATTCTATCGTGTATTCGCAGAGACTTAACCTGACAGAATTCGTAGGGTGCGGTGATTTATGCTGCAAGAACCCGATTTCGTCCGTCATTTTTGGCCTGGTAAAGGGCTTTATCAACACGGCGAAACAGCTCGTCGATAGTTTCTTCTGCCTGATGACGCGCCACACCGATGCTGACTGTGAAAGTGGGCAGGCCGTGTTCCTGCATTTTAGTGACGCTGTCACGTATTGTTTCTGCAATATCCAGTGCGGTATCCAGCCCCGTTCGCGGCAACAGCAGCACAAACTCTTCACCTCCCCAACGGAAAATGAAATCTCCGCTGCGGCAGCTGGCCTCAAGAACACGAGCAAGTTGCACCAGCACTTCATCGCCCAGAAGGTGGCCATACTTGTCGTTAATCGCTTTAAAGTTGTCGGTATCGACGAGCAGTAAACAGTAATCACTTTTCAGGGGCAGATGCTTTGAGGGCTGGCTTTCGGTCAGGGCGTAGAACTGCCGCCGGTTTAACAGCCCGGTCAAGGAGTCTCTCAGGGCAGCATATTCCAGCTCTTGCTCCAGTCGTTTTTGCTCGGTGATATCGTGAATGATGCACAGCATTAGCTTGTCACCGCTGATCATGATCGGCCCGGCATACGTCAACACATGGCGTGTGGAGCCATCCGCCATGCGGTGGACGAAATAGAGCGGTTTGTGTCCACCCGGCAGCCGCGCAATTTCCGCCATCACCGGCAAAACCTGGCGGCCGAGGGTGTTGATTTCCCAGGTATGCTTCTGGCACATCTCTTCCCGACGATAGCCATAGAACCGCAGGGCAGCGATGTTCGCGTCAACAATCAGGCCGTCGCGCGCAGGGTCAATCAGCAGCATCGGCGCGGTGGTGGTGGTGAAGAAACGGTGATAGAAATTATGGCGGCGT
Source organism: Pantoea sp. sgz302252 (assembly GCF_047713085.1). Taxonomy (NCBI): domain Bacteria; kingdom Pseudomonadati; phylum Pseudomonadota; class Gammaproteobacteria; order Enterobacterales; family Erwiniaceae; genus Pantoea; species Pantoea sp. sgz302252. Next base: position 55,285 of record NZ_JBLFJW010000001.1, on the reverse strand, counting down.
GATTTATAGCCTGCACCGTGAGTGGCGATTTCGCTGGCGCCATGTTGGCTATTTGCCCCTTCGAAAAGAATACAAGGTGGCTTATCCGCAAACGCGACGAGCGAGAGCCGGCAGCGCAAGGGGAGTTCGCCAGTGGGGCTGGTGACGGTCCAGATCTCAACCACTTCATGCTTATGCTTAAGATCTGTCAGATACAGTGACAGCCGGGTTTGCGCACAAGCTGATAGCGCCCCAAATCGCAGGGTACTGATTGAGCGCTCGCCGGAGAGCGCTTGAGCAGCATGATTAGCAAACACCAGCCGTTCATCAAAGGGATCAATTATCCAAACGGGCGTAGTCAGGTAATGGTAAGCGGACAGCTCTTCGGGCTTCATGCATTATCTCCTGGTCGTGCACTTGTTTGCCGCTGGCACGTAGTAAACATAATGCATTTTTTACCCTGTCAGGCCTGCTTTTTTTGCCCCGTGGCCAGCTGTTGTGTAACCCCATGATTTTGCATCTGTTCCATTTGCGCCAGCAGTTGAGGGATCGCCTTCGCGGGTAACGGCCGCGCAAACAGAAAGCCCTGCAAATAGCCACACCCCAGGCTGGTTAAGAGCTGCTGCTGGTCCTGCGTTTCAATCCCTTCCGCCACCACGTTCATGTTCATGGAGTGGGCGATGTCGATAATGGTCGCCACAATTTTGACGTTCTTGCTGTTGTCGCGAATATCCCGGACAAAACTCTTATCGATTTTGAGTTCGCGAGCGGGCAGGTTTTTCAGCGTCAGCATGTTCGAGTAACCCGTGCCGAAGTCGTCAATAGAAACCGTAATCCCCAAACGGTTAAAGTCGTTGAGGATCTCAATGCTGCGTTCAAGATTGCGCAGCGCCGTGCTTTCGGTCAGTTCAATGGTCAGGCGTGAAGGCGGCACTGCATGACGTGCCAGCGCGCTGCAAATGGTGTCGTAAATGTCGTATTGCTCAAACTGCGCAGCGGACAAGTTGATGGAAAGGCTCCAGTCATGGTGACCCTGATCGGCCCACTGGCGCAGTTGCAGGCAAGCCTGATCGATAACCCAATAGCCGACAGGAATAATCAGCCCGGTGTTTTCCAGAGTGGGCAAAAACACTTCCGGCAGCAGCACGCCTTTTGCCGGATGATGCCAGCGAAGCAGGGCTTCAAAGCCATAAATGGTTTTCTGCCCGGCACGGTATTTCGGCTGGTACCACAACTCAAACTGGTCTCGCTCCAGCGCCTGGGTTAACTCCTGCAGAAACTCTGCGCCTTCCCAGGCTTTTTGGACCATTTCGGGGTGATAAATCGCCCAGCCGTTACGGCCTTGCTGCTTGATGTTGTACATCGCGGTGTCGGCTCGCAGCTTCAGTTCCTGCAGGGTTTTGCCGTGCTCAGGATAGAGGCTGATCCCCGCGCTGAGCGAAACCTGCAAAATCTGCCCGGATTCATAGAAAGGGCGACGAATGCTTTCCACGAGACGTGAAGCCAAATCCTCAACATCGCCCTGACTGGCACCCGGCACCAGCAAAATAAATTCATCACCACCGAGTCTGGCAAGCGTCATTTTAGGTGTCAGGCAGGCGCTGATTCGATTGGCGACGGAGACCAGCAGGTGATCGCCAACGTGATGGCCCCAGGCATCGTTGACCAGTTTGAAGCGGTCAAGATCCATAAAAATCAGCGCGAAAGGCGCGAGGGTAATTTGCGACTGCTGCAAACAAGCTTCAAGCCGTAAATCAATCTGACTGCGGTTGGCAAGACCGGTCAGTCCATCAAAACGCGCCTGCTGTTCAAGCTGCTGGTTCAGTTGCTGCAGATTTTCCGTCAGACGATTAGTCCGCAGTTGCGAATCCACCATAGAAATGATCAGCATCACGCCAAGGATGGTCAGTGTCACGGCTGAAACCCAGATAGAAAGGCCCAGTTCGCTGACGCCGCCGTTCATGTAATGTCCATTGCCCATGAACTCTGCGGCACTCATACCGGTATAGTGCATAGCCGCAATGGCGATGCCCATCACGACGGCAGCCGTCATGCGATTGATCAACGCCCCTTTACTGTTGAGCCTAAGGCTGAAGGCCAGCCAGAGGCCGACGCCAGACGCGACAATGGCGATGATCACCGATAACACGACGAGACCGTAATTCCAGTCGATGCCATCATCCATCATCAGCGCAGCCATGCCGACATAATGCATCACCACCACGCCGCTGCTGAGGATGGCCGTGGCGAGACATAGACGCTTAAGGGAAAGGATATTGCCATTCACGGCGATATTGATAGACAACGTGGCGGCAACAATGGCGACCAACAATGAAAAAGCGGTGATCGCCAGATCGTAATGCATCATCATCGGCATTTTCATCGCCAGCATGCCAATAAAGTGCATCGACCAAATTCCAATCCCGAGCGTAGCACCCCCGGCAATACGCCAGAAAAGGGCGGCATTTTTAGTGGACGCCGCAATTTTGGCGGCACTGTCCAGCGCCACAAATGACGCAATAAACGCTACCAGAAACGAAATGCCGACCAGAACCGGGTCCCACGAAACGTACAGCATCATGCAATCCACGTCTTTTTAAGGTTGTTAAAGTAATGTAACAGCAAATTCAGGGCGGGTGCTATTGAAATAAAAGTGAAGAAACCCCGTATTTCTGTTGATTGATGAACGATTAACCGAAGGTCGTAAAAACGCATAAACAGCGTTACATTTCCGCTCAGATAGTTAAGTATTACTTAATTACGATAAAGCACCAATAACATCAATCACGTTTTGCGGGATAGTTAATAAAATATTGTGCTTGTTTTTGGTGTAATCTGAGTTAATTTCAGCGTTATATTCTGGCGGCTCACGCCAGCGTCAGATAACTATTTTGCTAAAGCGAAACTCCCCCTTTTAAACGGCGAATAGTAGTTTCTCCCGGAAAGCGTATTGAAATAGCGGGGGCGGGTGCTATAACCATATCACCCCTCCGAGTGTCTTTGTGAGTCTGATTATGCTTAGAAATATTAGTGTCAGAACCTTCATATTGATGTTTTTACTGGCAGTTTTCATTGTCGTTGATATTTTGGATGTCCTCCTTGCGGCGAATGCTGCTGTGCTTTTAATGTTTAATATCAGTTGGGTGATTGCGATCTCGTTATTATGGCTTTATATGACGAAGTACCTCGTTACACCTATTAATGCGGTTAAAAAGAGTATTGATGAAGTCACGTCCGGTAATCTTTCTGTCAACATTCCAGAATTTGGTAATAACTGTGCCGGACGCCTTATTCCTGGAATAAATAATCTGTCGAGTAATATCTCTACTCTGGTGTCAGAAATTCGCGCTTCGTCGCAGACGGCGATGACGCTTTCTGAGCAATTAGCCAACCGCAGTGCGGAATTGTCGGTGAAAACGGAACAGCAGTCTGCAACCCTGATGCAGACGGCTTCCAGCATGGAAGAAATTGCCGCCAGTACCAAAAACAATGCTGAGAATACTCGCCTCGCCAGCGAGCGTGCCGGTGACGCGACGCTGTGTGCCCGTAAAGGTGGCGATTTGATGGTCGATGTGGCCACCAACATGCAATCGATAACGGACTGTGCCAAACAGATGGCGGAAATCATTACGCTGATTGACGGCATAGCCTTCCAGACGAACATTCTGGCTCTGAACGCGGCGGTAGAAGCAGCCCGTGCAGGCGACCACGGGAAAGGTTTCTCGGTGGTGGCGGGTGAGGTTCGTAATCTGGCACATCGCAGCGCAGAAGCCGCGAAGAACATCAAAACGCTGATCAGTGTGACGAATGATAACGTGACACAGGGGGCGAATATCGTGGCGGAAGCGGAAAAAAACATGCAGGAAATTGTCTCGGGTTCAGGCTTATTAAGCAGCCTGATGGAGCAAATATCTTGCTCTACATTGCAACAGGAAAAAGGCATTGAACAAATAACGCTCGCGTTATCTGAGCTGGAAAAAGTGACTCAAAGTAACGTGGCGGTCGTTGAGGAACTGGCTGGATCGTCTGATGTGCTTAAACATCAAGTGGTCGAGCTTCAAACCCGCACGCGTAATTTCCGTCTCGGTAATGAAGTCTCTCAGGAAATGGCTCCTGTGGTGCAGGAGAGACCTAAAGTTGTGCCTGCTGTGAGCAATGAGCAAAATTACTGGCATTCGTTCTAATCATCTAATCCTCATTATTCCTTCAGGCCTGGTTATCCAGGCCTTTTTTTATCGCCCACATCCCCCGCGTTCATTCTTGTTAACGATTTGTTTGTTGCTGCCGACGATGTGCTGCCAGATAATTCCGCTTTCGTGAGCAAATTCAGTGCCATGCCTGAAGCGTCTATTGCTTAATGATGTGTCGACGCTAGACTCAATGGCATGTGTGAAGATTAACGGAGGCGCTGTGGAAGCCATTAAGGGAGCCGATGTGAATGTACCTGATGCGGTGTTTGCCTGGTTACTGGACGGTAAAGGCGGAGTCATTCCGCTGCAGGATGAGCGCGCGATCGATAAAGAGAACCCGTGCTGGCTGCATCTGAACTATACCCATCCCAAAAGCGCCGAATGGCTGGCGACGACGCCGTTGCTGCCAAACAGTGTCCGTGATGCACTTGCGGGTGACAGCTTGCGTCCAAGGGTGACGCGAGTCGGTGAGGGGACGCTGATTACGCTGCGTTGCATTAACGGCAGCACCGATGAGCGGCCAGACCAGCTGGTCGCGATGCGTTTGTATATGGATGAACGGCTGATTGTCTCAACCCGCCAGCGCAAAGTGCTGGCGCTGGATGACGTGGTAAAAGACCTGGAAGAGGGCACCGGCCCGACAGATTGCGGCGGCTGGCTGGTGGATGTCTGCGATGCGCTGACCGATCATGCCAGTGAGTTTATCGAAGAGTTACATGACCGCATCATCGATCTGGAAGACAACCTGCTTGACCAGCAGGTGCCACCGCGGGGTTTCCTCGCATTATTACGAAAACAATTGATTGTGATGCGTCGTTATATGGCGCCGCAGCGTGATGTGTACTCGCGTCTGGCCAGTGAACGCTTTGCGTGGATGACCGACGATCATCGCCGCCGAATGCAGGACATTTCCGACAGACTAGGCCGCGGGCTGGATGAAATTGACGCCTGCATCGCGCGAACGGGCGTGATGGCCGATGAAATCGCGCAGGTCATGCAGGAATCGCTCGCCAGAAGAACTTACACCATGTCACTGATGGCGATGGTTTTTTTGCCCAGCACCTTCCTGACAGGGCTGTTTGGTGTCAACCTGGGGGGCATCCCTGGCGGTGGCTGGCAGTTTGGTTTCTCGCTGTTTTGCATCGGACTGGTGGTCCTGATCGGGGGTGTTACATGGTGGTTGCATCGCAGTAAATGGTTGTAAAATTACACAATTACGACCTCAAGCGAGCTTAAAAAAGCGGCTAAATTTGAGCGAAGTCAATAAACACATCCCCCATTCAGGGCAATATCTCTCTCGCAGGTGAATGCAACGTCAAGCGATGGGCGTTGCGCTCCATATTGTCTTACTTCCTTTTTTGAATTACTGCATAGCACAATTGATTCGTACGACGCCGACTTAGATAAGTCGGCTTTTTTTTGCCTTTTTTTCCTGAACGACCAAGCTTAACACTCACCCGAAATGCTCGGAGGCAAACATGACTGCACGAATGAGCGACCCCATCCCAACGGATCCCGTTCCTGTGCCCGATCCCATCCCAAGACCCCAACCGATTCCAGAGCCGCCGCTCGACCCTGATCCGCATCCGATTATGTTTGGCTTGCGGTAGAAGTAAAAAGCCCTCCATTCGGAGGGCTTCAGACTGCTGACAAAGAAGGAAAAAGCGTGGTTTTTCCTTCTTTGTGGTTATCAGCCGAAAATCAATAAATTGATTTTCCTTGTTTCTTATCAGGCACCCTATGACAAATCTTCATTCGTTAGAGGTTTGTCATCACTCTCAAGCCCTCCATTCGGAGGGCTTCGTGTTATTTGATTTCGACGATATCGAGTCGGTTGGCGAGAATGTCGGTTTCCTCGTCTTCCGGCTTCCAGCCTGCTGGCTGTAGCGGGATATCTTCCCGGTCAAACGCCAGGTCGCCGCCGTTCACTACCTCAGCGCCGTGTGTCAGTCCTTTGAAGTCGAACATCTCGGTGTCGCACAGGTGAGAAGGGACCACGTTCTGCATCGCGCTGAACATCGTTTCGATGCGCCCAGGATAACGTTTATCCCAGTCACGCAGCATGTCGCCGATGACCTGACGTTGCAGGTTTGGCTGTGAACCACAGAGGTTGCACGGAATAATCGGGAACGCCTTCGCTTCGGCGAAACGTTCAATGTCTTTCTCACGGCAGTAAGCCAGCGGACGGATAACAATATGCTTGCCATCGTCGCTCATCAATTTCGGTGGCATGCCTTTCATTTTGCCGCCGTAGAACATATTCAGGAACAGAGTCTGCAGGATGTCGTCGCGATGGTGACCGAGAGCGATTTTGGTCGCGCCCAGTTCTGTCGCCGTGCGGTAAAGAATGCCGCGACGCAGGCGAGAGCAAAGAGAACAGGTGGTTTTGCCTTCTGGAATTTTCTCTTTAACGATGCCGTAGGTGTTCTCTTCAACAATCTTGTACTCGACACCCAGTTCTTCAAGATAGGCCGGGAGAATGTGTTCCGGGAAACCAGGCTGCTTCTGGTCAAGGTTGACGGCAATCAGGCTGAAGTTAACCGGGGCGCTTTGTTGTAAATTGCGCAAAATCTCCAGCATCGTGTAGCTGTCTTTGCCGCCAGAGAGGCAAACCATAATGCGATCGCCTTCCTCAATCATGTTGAAGTCAGCAATGGCTTCGCCCACGTTACGACGCAGACGCTTTTGCAATTTGTTCAGGTTGTATTGGTCTTTCTTACTAATATCTTGATTTTGCGACATTTAATGATGGCTCGGGTCGTTTGTAAATGGCAACCAGCGTCAGGGAGACTGACAAACATCGGGATTCACGACGGATTGTAGCAATAATCTGTGGCAGCCAGGACGATAATCTGGCGTGTATGGTACGGATTACGGTGACGAATGCCAGCCCTGAATGATGTCGCAAGGTGTTTATCTGCCAGATTGCCGGTCATGGCTGATGGGCTGCATCAGCTCTTTTAGCAGCGCGTAACGTTCGTCAGGGGTTAGCCAGAACTTTGGCTGTGTCCGGCACTTTCTGCCAAAAAGCGCGCATTGTCTTGAGGTAACTCTCTATGTTTTTGCTCATGATGTGATCTCCTGTGAGGGGGATATCACAGTAATGAATAAAAACGGATGGGTTGAAAAGTAGACTTCCGGGTTTGTAGTGAGAGAGTTCTCGATATATTTCTTTTTAGGCGATAAATCGGGGGGAATAAGCGTATTCCTGACTGAAATTCTGGTTGTAAATAAAAAACAGACTTATCGGTGAGTTCGGTAATGAGCGCGAAGCCGATTGGTTCGGCGCAGAAAATAATAAACCCGCCACAAGGACGGGTTATATTTACAACTTTTCTACAATTCGTCGACTTAGAACTGGTAAACCAGGCCTGTCGCAACGATATCGTCAGTACCGATACCATTGTTCTGGTAGAAGTTGTCATTGTCGTCCAGCAGGTTGATTTTGTAATCAACGTAGGTAGACATATTTTTATTGAAGTAGTAAGTCGCGCCGACATCGACGTATTTCACCAGATCTTTGTCGCCGTCAACACCGTTCACACCCAGATCCTGGCCTTTAGACTGCAGGTAGGAAACAGCCGGACGCAGACCGAAATCGAATTGATACTGCGCAGTGACTTCGAAGTTCTTGGTTTTGTTGGCAATACCGTTGTCATCACCGTATGGGGTCATGTTACGGGTTTCAGAGTACATGGTTGCCAGGTAGATGTTATTCGCATCATATTTGAGGCCAACGGTCCAGGCATCAGCTTTATCACCCTGAGCGGTACTGAGGGTCTGCTGGTCGTTAGTACGATCGGAAGAGGCGTATGCCGCACCCGCGCTGAAGCCCATACCCATGTCATAGGTAGAGGAGATGCCCCAGCCGTCGCCGTTAGCGTTACGGTAGCTGCGATCGCCGTTGTTGGTACCTTCACCAGAACCTGGGTTCTCGTTTTTGCCCTGATACTGCAGAGCAAAGTTCAGGCCATCAACCAGACCGAAGAAGTCATTGTTACGGTAAGTTGCAACACCGTTTGCACGGCTGGTCATGAAGTTATCAGCTTTGGTGTAGGTATCGCCACCGAACTCGGGCAGCATATCGGTCCAGCCTTCCACGTCGTACAGTACGCCGTAGTTACGGCCGTAGTCGAATGAACCGTAGTCACCAAATTTCAGACCCGCGAACGCCAGACGGGTCCAGGCCTGGTTTTTGTCGTCGGCGGTGCTTTCAGCGTTATTCGCCTGGACGTTGTATTCCCACTGACCATAACCGGTCAGCTGGTCGTTGATCTGAGTTTCACCTTTGAAGCCCAGACGGATGTAAGACTGGTCACCATCAGCGCTTTTATCGTCGGAGAAGTAGTGCAAACCATCTACTTTGCCGTACAGATCCAGTTTGTTGCCGTCTTTGTTATAAATTTCTGCTGCGTGAACAGCGCCTGCGGTTAATAACGCAGGGATCATCAGGGCCAGTACTTTTCTTTTCATTTAAATAATCCTTTTAGCTGTTTTTATACTTTTGCTTCCTTATGGGAAGTACAGCAATCCTAATGGAGAGATATCTAAAGAAGGTAAGTTTCAATTGTAACTGTATGAGTAAAATCTCAATGAAATAATTCAAATGAAATCATCATTGATCGGGTGTATAGGTTTAGATTAATTATTCATGATAAAAATTATACAGTTCCGAAATTTCCAGCTAAAATCACGTCGTTATATGCCTATATTGTCACACAAATTAAGCGTGTTGCTGTGTGCTATTGTTTAATTATTATGTCAATATTTAAAATGACAAGCCCGAACTAGTGTTCGGGCTTTTTTTTATTTAATTTTAAATTTTACATCTATTCGTCGCTGGAGGATTTTTCCGCTTTACCGGCCATTTGCGCGAGGAAGTCATAACGTTTTTGTAAATCCGCCGCGGCGTCCTGCCATAATTGCTCCGCGACTTCTGGCTGCTGTACATTCAGGCGACGGAAACGTTGTTCTTTCATCAAAGTGTCCGCGAGTGCATCAGAAGGTGGGCGTGAGTCCAGCGCCAGCGGCAGTTTGCCTTCATCTGCGCGACGTGGATCGAAGCGATAGAGCGGCCAGAAGCCGGTGGCGGTGAGCTGGCGCATCTGATCATGACTTAACGCCAGGTCGTAGCCGTGCTCTTCGCAAGGGCTGTAGGCAATGATCAGCGACGGGCCAGGATAAGCTTCGGCTTCCTGAATCGCCTTCACGGTCTGATTAAGCTGTGCGCCTAACGAAATTTGCGCCACATAGACATGCCCATACATCATCATGCTAACGCCCAGATCTTTACGCGCCTTACGCTTGCCGTGTTCGCCAAACTTGGTGACTGCGCCCAGCGGGGTCGCTTTCGAAGCCTGTCCGCCCGTATTCGAGTAACACTGGGTATCCAGCACCAGAATGTTGACGTTCTCGGTCAAACTCAGAACATGATCGAGGCCGCCAAAGCCAATGTCATAGGCCCAGCCGTCGCCGCCAATCAGCCAGATGGATTTCTCGACCAAAGCGTCCGCGTCGGTTAACAGTTCTGCCGCACCTTCAACACCCTGTAAATGTTTACGCAGGGCAGCAACCTGCTCACGGCGAACGTCTGGCGTCGCTTCTGCATGCAATGCTTCATTGAGTTCAGCGGGCAGTTTGTCCGCGAAGGTGTCCAGCAGGCGCATGACACGCTGACGATGCTGGTCGACCGACAGGCGGAAACCAAGACCAAACTCAGCATTATCTTCAAACAGTGAGTTTGCCCACGCCGGGCCACGGCCGTTGATATCCGTAGTGTACGGCGTTGAGGGCAGGTTGCCGCCATAAATAGAAGAACAGCCGGTAGCATTGGCAATCAGCATGCGATCGCCGTAGAGCTGAGTCAGCAGTTTGATGTACGGTGTTTCACCACAGCCGGAGCACGCGCCAGAATATTCAAACAGCGGGGTGATAAGCTGCGAGGTGCGGATGTCGATACGTTCCAGTTTGCTGCGGTCGATCTCTGGCAGGTCGAGGAAGAAATCGTAATTCACTTTTTCTTCTTCCACGTGCTCAAGACGTGACATCATGTTGATGGCCTTGATTTCAGGATTCTGGCGATCTTTCGCCGGGCAGACTTCCACACACAGATTGCAGCCGGTGCAGTCTTCCGGTGCAACCTGCAGCACGTATTTCTGGCCGCGCATGTCGCGAGATTTTACATCCAAAGCGTGCAGGCTGGCTGGCGCATTCTCCATATCCTCAGGTGAAACCACCTTGGCGCGGATCGCCGAGTGCGGACAAGCCGCCACGCAGTGGTTGCACTGAGTACAAAGGTCTTCCTTCCAGATAGGGATCTCTTCGGCAATATTGCGTTTTTCCCAGCGTGTCGTGCCTACAGGCCAGGTGCCGTCAGGCGGCAGGGCGGACACCGGCAGCGCATCGCCAAGCCCGGCAAGCATCGCCGCGGTAACTGTTTTGACAAAATCTGGCGCGGCATCTGACACCACCGGCGGGCGATTCGGGCTGCTGCCGTCAACAGGTTGCAGCGGCACTTCAGCCAGATTTTCACGCGCCATTGCCAGCGCCTGCCAGTTACGCTCGACCAGCTCCTGACCTTTGCTGCTGTAGCTTTTTGCGATGGCCCCCTGAAGCTCAACCAATGCGCTGTCGCCGGGCAGGATTTGGGTCAACTGGAAAAACGCCATCTGCATGACGGTGTTGATACGAGCCGCAAGCCCACATTCACGAGCGATTTTGGCTGCGTTCACTACATAGAAACGCGCCTTTTTCTGGTTCAGGACAGCCTGCACTTCCTGAGGCAGACGCGACCAGACTTCTTCGGCACTGTAAGGCGTGTTGAGCAGGAAAATCCCGCCGGGCTTCAGGCGTTCTGCCATCTGATACTTGTCGATAAACTGCAACTGGTGACAGCCGACAAAATCCGCCTGAGAAACCAGATACGCCGAACGAATCGGCTTCTCTGAGACTCGCAAGTGGGAAACCGTCAGGCCACCCGCTTTTTTCGAGTCATAGACGAAATAGCCCTGCGCATACCACGGCGTGGAATTACCGATAATCTTGATATTGTTCTTGGTGGCAGAAACGCTGCCATCGCTGCCGAGGCCGTAAAACAGCGCCTCCAGCCGAGCCGTGGAAGGCAGGGTATTTTCCGGCAGCGGTAACGAAAGGTTGGTCACATCGTCGTAAATACCCACGGTGAAACGTGGCTTCGGTTTTTCGGCGCTGAGTTCATTGAAAATGGCCAGTACACAGTCTGGGCCAAATTCTTTGGATGACAGACCATAGCGTCCGCCAATGACACGCGGTAAAAATTCACGCGTGCCTGCGTTAAAGGCTTCGGCCAGGGCGCTCATTACGTCGAGATACAGCGGTTCTGCGTGTGCGCCAGGTTCTTTCGTGCGGTCAAGGACGGCGACCGTTTTTACCGACTGCGGGAGTTCAGCAATCAAATGTTCAGCAGAGAAAGGACGGTACAGACGCACTTTGAGCACGCCGACTTTTTCCCCGCGGGTCAGCAATTCATCGACGACTTCTTCGCAGGTGCCGATGGCCGATCCCATTAACACCACAACGCGCTCAGCCTGTGGGTGTCCGTAGTATTCAAACGGTTTGTACTGACGGCCTGTGGCGGCGGCAAAATCATTCATTGCCTGCTCAACGTGTTGATACACGGCGTCGTACCACGGGTTGGTGGCTTCGCGAGACTGGAAGTAGGTGTCCGGGTTGGCGGACGTCCCGCGAATAACCGGGTGTTCAGGGTTAAGTGCCCGTTCGCGATGCGCATCAATCTCCGCTTGTGGCAGCAAATTCTGAATCGTGTCATCGGCCAGCGGCACGATTTTGTTGATCTCGTGCGAGGTGCGAAAACCATCAAAGAAATGGATAAAAGGCACGCGGCTTTTGAGCGTGGCGATATGGGAAATAAGGGCGAAATCCTGAGCTTCCTGCACGCTGCCGGCGCTTAACATCGCGCAGCCTGTCTGGCGGATGGCCATCACGTCTGAATGATCGCCAAAAATAGAAAGGGCGTGGGTCGCGACGGTACGGGCAGCGACATGCAATACAAAGGGAGTCAGTTGCCCTGCGAGCTTGTAAAGCGTTGGGATCATCAGCAACAATCCCTGAGAAGACGTAAACGATGTCGAGAGCGCACCCGTCTGCAATGCGCCGTGCACGGCGGCAATCGCGCCAGCTTCTGACTGCATTTCCACCACCCGCGGCACGTCGCCCCAGATGTTTTTCAGCCCGTTACCCGCCCACGCATCAGCCAGTTCTGCCATGGTAGAACTCGGCGTAATGGGGTAGATGGCGATTACTTCACTGGCGCGAAACGCCACCGACGCGACAGCGCCATTACCATCAGTTGTAATCATGTGACACCCTTACATTGCGCAAGAAAAGGGACCCGTGATACGTCGACGAGTCCTGTAATTATCCTTTTATTTTAGCAAAGGGTCGGGAAAGCCATTTTTGCTTTTGTGTCCCTGGTGCTCATTTGAGCAGAAGTGAGAGAGGGGTTTAGGCGATAAAAATTGCGAGAAATTGTTTCCAGGCCAGGTTTTGCGCGTTTCGTCTCTCGACGGCAGGCCGCTTGCTGCCTATTATGAACAGGTTTTGCTAACGTTTTTGACAGGGGAGTGTAAAGAGAATGCGAGCAGCTTTTTGGGTAGGGTGCGCGGCACTGTTTTTATCCGCATGCAGCAGTGAACCAGAACAGCAGGCCACAGCGGCACACGTCACGCCAGGAATGCGTGCGGCGATGTCAGATTCCGGGCAGGCCAACTGCGCGATGATTGGCGGCGCGTTATCCGTTGCCCGCCAGCTTGATGGCTCGGCCATCGGGATGTGCGCATTACCCAATGGCAAGCGATGCAGCGAGCAGTCTCTTGCCACCGGAAGCTGCGGCAACTACTGAGCCACTCAGTTCACCAGATCGGCGAGTTTATACACCAGCGAATCGTGCGATGTCGCGAGGGTTAGCTGATTGGCGGTCAAATCAACCTGAACACCGTCATGCAGCATCGCGCTCAACAGGCTATCCAGTTGATTCATTTGCGGGTCAGTGCAAAGCATGCGCGTCATTGCCAGGTTTTTCACCTTGAGCTCGCCGTCAGACAATTTCCCTTCACCCGTGAAACGGTTACACATGTTGCCGGACACGTGCATTTTCTCGCCGAAGCTCAGCTCCAGCGGTTTATCACTGCTGACGTTCTTGCCGTTGACACTTTCCAGCACAAAGCGATGGTGCTGAAGCTGTTCAGGTTGGGTCGTGACGTCGCTGGTAGACACGCAGCCTGCCAGCAGCATTCCGGCCGCCAGCAGGGCGGCGCTCATTTTTACAGGACTCATTAACTATTCACCAAAAATATTACCAAACCAGAATGACATTCTGGTACCGGGTGGGTTAATGGGGATTATCTGAAAGTGCTCCCCGCGAACGGGGAGCTGAAAAGGTTAAACCAGAGCGTTAGGGCAGGTTTCGCCGTTGGCGATAAGACGCAGGTTTTCCAGAGTGGTTTCTGAAATGCTGGTCAGCGCTTCGGCAGTCAAGAATGCCTGGTGGCCGGTAAACAACACGTTATGGCAGGCAGAAAGGCGGCGGAACACGTCATCCTGGATAACGTCATTGGACTTATCTTCAAAGAACAAATCGCGTTCGTTCTCATACACGTCCATCCCCAGCGCCCCGATTTTCTGGGTTTTCAGTGCCTCGATGGCGGCCTGGGAATCAATCAATCCGCCGCGGCTGGTGTTAATGACCATCACGCCATCTTTCATTTGCGCGAATGCCGCGTGGTTCAGCAGATGATAGTTGTCTTCGGTCAGCGGGCAGTGCAGGGAAATCACATCTGACTGCGAAAACAGCGTCGGCAGGTCAACATATTCCACCCCCAGTTCAAGCGCTGCTTCGCCTGGATAAGGGTCGAATGCCAGCAGCTTCATGCCAAAGCCTTTCAGGATGCGTAGCGTAGCCACCCCGATTTTACCGGTGCCGACAACACCCGCCGTTTTACCGTACATGGTGAAACCGCACAGGCCTTCCAGCGAGAAATTGGCGTCGCGGGTGCGCTGATAGGCACGATGAATACGACGGTTCAGCGACATCATCAGGCCAATGGCGTGTTCGGCGACCGCTTCAGGGGAATAGGCTGGCACGCGCACCACTTTCAGCCCCAGTTCCTTCGCGGCGTCCAGGTCAACGTTGTTAAAGCCTGCACAGCGCAATGCTATATATTTAACGCCATGATTTTTCAACTCTTCCAGAACAGGGCGGCTGCCGTCGTCGTTGACGAAAATACAGACCGCTTCACAGCCGTGAGCGGTTTTGGCTGTTTTTTCGCTTAAAAGGAAGTCAAAAAATTCAAGTTCAAAGCCAAATGCATCATTAACATCTTGCAGATACTTTTTATCGTACTGCTTTGTGCTATAAACTGCGATTTTCATAAGACTTTTCTCCAGTGATTTTACCGTCACGGTAGCATAATTCAAATTATCTTACAAATATTAAACTTTAGTTTAATCATCAGGTTATAACAGTGAGTGTAGAGCATAATGAAGGGATGTTTTTGCGAAACGGCATGCGCGCCAGACCCCATCCTCTATGCTTAAACCTGACGGTGACTTTAACTGGTGCGTTGAACATGCCACAATACTCGCCACTTCGGCTTTTAATTACAAAGAATCAGGATGTTAACCGCCCATGAAGGGTACCTGGAAAGCCGCAATTGCGCTACTGCTGTTGCTGATACTTCTGCCATTGACGCTGCTGCTCACGCTGACGCACTGGGTGCCGACGCTGGCCGGGATCTGGCTGCCTGCGGGCACACGCATCGCTATCCATCATAGCCCGCGTTTTACACGTCATTCCATGCGCTTACCGGAACTGCGCTATCTGGTTGGGGATTGCCAACTAGCGGTGCTTACCGACGCTGAGCTTTCTCATCCCAGCCGCTGGCAACTGCACGTTGGCAAGCTGGACATCAATTCTGCCTGCCTGAGCAAGCTGCCTGAAAGTACGCCGACGCCAGGCGCACCGCGTACGCTCGCCGAATGGCAGTTCATGTTGCCCTACAGCTGGCTGACTATCGATCAGTTTCGCCTTTCGCCGTGGGAGAAATGGCAGGGCAAGCTGGCCGTGTCATTGACGCCAGCACAACAGGAACTGAGCTATAACGGTGACGCCGTTCATCTTAAAGCAAAATTACGCGGACAGGCTCTGACCGTCAGCCAGTTTGAAGCTCAGGTTCAGGAAGACCGCCCGCCGATCAAACTAGTCGGTGAGTTCACGATGCCGTTAGTGCCGGACGGGCTGCCGGTTAATGGTCATCTGGTCTCCACGTTTCAGGTTCCTGAGCCTGGCACGCTGGTGGATGCTGAACTGGAATGGCGTGAAAATCAGGGGCAGCTAGTGGTGATGGCGCGTGGTAACGACGACCCGCTGCTGGATTTACCCTGGGAACTGACGCGTAAAAGACTGACCATCAGCGACGGACGCTGGAACTGGCCGTGGCTCGAAGGCATTCCACTGAGCGGCCGCGTGGGGCTGAAAATCGATAACTGGCAGCAGGGCATTGAGAAAATGCAGATTGCCGGGCGCCTGAACGTGCTGACGCAAGGCCTGGCAGGCAAAGGCAATGCGGTGTTGACCCTCGGGCCGGGGACGCTGAGTATGGACAACAGTGCCATGCCTTTACATCTTAGCGGGGAAGCCAAGTATGACGATCTGGTGCTCTACGCCATGTTGCCCGCCACGTTAACCGGGCCACTTACCCATCCGCGCCTGAGCTTTGAACCGGGCTCACTGCTGCGCTCGCGTGGTCGCCTGATTGATACCTTAAATATTGATGAAGTGCGTTGGCCACTGGCGGGCGTACACGTCAGCAGTCAGGGCGTTGCCGGGCGTTTACAAGCTATCTTGCGGGCGCATGAACAAGAAACCGGTGATTTTGTTTTGCACCTCGACGGACAGGCTGACAACTTTATGCCGGACAAAGGTAGCTGGCGCTGGCGCTACTGGGGCGATGGCAATTTCACCCCGATGCAGGCGCGCTGGGATGTGAAAGGTGACGGCGAGTGGCGAGACAGCGCTATCGTGCTGAACAGCCTGTCGACAGGGTTCGACAAGCTGCAATACGGCACAATGACAATAAGCCAGCCACGCCTGGTGCTTGAACAGCCGATTCACTGGCTCCGCGATGAACAGCATCCTTCCTTGACCGGCGCGTTATCGATGGATGCGGGCGAAACGCGTTTCAGCGGCGGCAGCGTGCTTCCGCCGTCAACGCTCAAGTTCAGCGTTGACGGGCGCGATCCGACCTGGTTCCAGTTTAAAGGCGATCTGCATGCGGCGAAAATTGGCCCCGTACGGGTGAATGGCCGTTGGGACGGCGAACGTTTGCGCGGTGAGGCGTGGTGGCCGAAGCAGTCGCTGAGCGTCTTCCAGCCGCTGATCCCACCTGACTGGAAAATGAACCTCCGTGACGGCGAGCTGTATGCGCAGGTGGCGTTCTCTGCCGCGGCGGAGCAGGGCTTTGAAGCGGGCGGACACGGCGTGCTGAAAAACGGCAGCGCGTGGATGCCAGATAACCAAATCAACGGCGTGGATTTCGTGTTGCCCTTCCGTTTCCGCCAGGGGACCTGGGATCTCGGCACGCGTGGCCCGGTGTCGCTGCGCATTGGCGAAATCGTCAACCAGGTCACAGCGAATAATTTCACCGCCGATTTGCAGGGCAGCTATCCCTGGAGTGAAGAAAACCCGCTGATCCTGAGTGATGTCAACGTGGATGTGATGGGCGGCAAGCTGTCGATGCTGCAACTGCGTATGCCGCAGCACGATCCGGCTTTGCTGCGGGTGCAGAATATTTCCACCAGCGAATTGATAAGCGCAGTAAACCCGAAACAGTTCACCATGTCAGGCCCGGTCAGCGGTGCGCTGCCCCTGTGGCTCAACAATGAAAAGTGGATAATCAAAGACGGCTGGCTGAGCAACCCTGGCCCTATGACGCTGCGCATAGATAAAGACACTGCGGATGCAGTTGTGAAAGATAACATGGCTGCCGGAGCGGCCATTAACTGGTTACGGTATATGGAAATTACCCGCTCATGGACCAAAATCAATCTCGATAATCTTGGCGTGTTAACGCTGCAAGCCACGGTGTCCGGCACCAGCCAGGCTGACGGCAAAACCGGCAAAGTGAATGTAAACTATACCCATGAAGAAAACGTGTTCGACCTGTGGCGCAGCCTGCGCTTTGGCGACAATCTTCAGGCGTGGCTTGAGCAAAATGCGGCCCTTCCGCAACCGAATTGCCAGGCAGGCAAGGAATGTAAGGAGCAATAATGAAAACCACTATCGCCCTGTTGGGCGGGATTGCCGTATTGACGCTGAGCGGCTGCACACCAAGGATTGAGGTGGCCGCACCGAAGGAGCCGATCACTATCAATATGAATGTCAAAATCGAACACGAAATTCATATCAAGGTCGATAAAGACGTTGAGGATTTACTGAAATCACGTAGCGATCTGTTCTGAGGCCATCATGAAAAAATTAGGGGTTATGGTGGTGCTGAGTCTCTGTCTGATAAGCCAAAGCGTCTTCGCACTGACGCTGGAACAGGCTCGTTCCGAAGGGCTGGTCGGTGAAACGCTGAGCGGCTATCTGGCGCCACTTAAGCAAGATAAACAAACGCTGGCGCTGGTGAAGCAGATTAACGATGCACGCGGTGAGAGCTATCAGCAACTGGCTGACAGCAACAATATTCCGGTGGATGAAGTGGCCAAAATGGCCGGGCAAAAGCTGGTCGCTCGCGCTCAGCCGGGTGAGTATGTGAAGGGCATCAACGGCAAGTGGCTGCGGAAGTGACATTTTGCCTGGCGGCGCTGCGCTTGCACAGGCCTACCTCCGGCCGGGAGGATTTTGTAGGTTCGGTAAGCGTAGCGCCACCGAACAAGGCTTTCACCGATGCTGTTTACGGTACTCGCCAGGCGAGATGCCAAAGCGCTGGCGAAACGCGGTAGAGAAATGGCTGTGGTCGGTAAAGCCCCAGTTAAAGCCAATGCCCGCCAGTTTTTCATCGTCGGCGGCGCTGCGTAGCGCTTTCGCACACAGATCCAGCCGCCGGTTTTTAATGTATTGCGCCACCACCAGGCCTTTATCGGCGAACATGCGGTAAAGGCTTCTCACCGACATCCCTGTTTCGTTCGCCAGCCATTCCGGGCGCAAACAGTCTGACTGAATATGGTCGTCGATAAGTTGCACGATTTTTTCAAACTGCCGCTCACGTCGGCTCGGTTGCTGGTCTTGCTGCTGTAAGACCGGGCGCAGCAGGCATACAATCGCCTCCAGCGCCGCTTCGCTTTCAATGCCCGACAGCTCGCGGTTGCTCATGCTTTCCTGCAATAGCCGGTGGCTCATCTGCACCATCGGCAACGACTTCTCCAGACGCTGCACACAGTGTCCTTCACTGATCCGCAATTGCTGCTCGACAAGACTTCTTGGCAGCAATAACGAGATTTGTCGTGAGGGCTGCTGCCACACTATCGAACAAGGGCGCGAAGCATCAACCAGGGTGATATCCCCAGGCTGGATCACCGTCTGACGGTCGTTTTGCTCAATGATAGCCTGGCCTTCCAGCTGAAAAACGGTATAGAACCAGTTGTCGTTGTAACTTTTGATTTCGTGGTTCGTACGGTACAGATTGACGTTGGCGCTGGTGACTGTGCTGAGCTTTAGCGAGCGGGTGTACCCGGTTTCCAGATGCCCTGAAAACGCCCCTTCAAGCTGCCGTGCGGCGAAATTCCCGCATTCCTGGTTAATCTGCGCGAGCCACTGCTGGAACGGCTCTTCACCGGTTATCTGCGCCATAGTCAGCCTCAGTCAGAAAGTGCTATCACAATGTTGCATTTATGTTGCGATAGCAAGGGTGTGCTGGTGACTATACGAAAGAACTATCACCGGCAACAGGAGCGAAGCCGACTATTGTCACTGTTTGCGAGGGCTGTCACAGGCGACAAAGCGAATGACAGAGAGACAAAAACACAATCTGCGCTCCGGCTCTACACTGAACAAAACCGTGAAGGGTAATAAGGAGCTGATATGTCTGATTCACAGGTCGCACTGCTTGAGAGCGTGCAACACTTTTTGGCGCGCCAGCACGGGCTTTATGTCGACGGCAAACAACAGGCCTCGCTCAGCGACAAACGCCTGACCGTCTGGGACCCGGCAACAGGCAAATCGATCGCCACCACCGCAGACGCTAACCGTGCAGATGTGGATGCGGCAGTGATGTCTGCCTGGCGAGCTTTTGTTGATCGCCGTTGGGCAGGGCGGTTGCCTGCGGAACGCGAACGCATTTTGCTTCGATTTGCCGATTTGGTCGAACAACATGCCGAAGAGCTCGCCCAGCTGGAAACGCTGGAGCAGGGAAAATCGATCAATATTTCCCGCGCGTTTGAAGTCGCCTGTACGCTGAACTGGATGCGCTATACCGCCGGGCTCGCCACCAAAATCACCGGACAAACGCTGGACGTTTCCATTCCACTGCCAGCAGGCGCACGCTATCAGGCGTGGACTCGTAAAGAGCCGGTGGGTGTCGTCGCGGGGATTGTGCCGTGGAACTTCCCGCTGATGATTGGCATGTGGAAAGTGATGCCAGCGCTGGCGGCAGGGTGCTCGATTGTTATCAAACCGTCAGAAACCACGCCGCTGACACTGCTGCGAGTGGCAGAACTGGCGAGCGAAGCGGGCGTGCCGGACGGGGTGTTTAACGTTGTGACTGGAAGCGGTGCGGAATGTGGTTCTGCCCTGACTTCACATCCTCAGGTCGCGAAAGTGAGCTTTACCGGTTCAACCCAAACCGGCAAACAGATTGCCCGCACAGCGGCAGACAGGCTGACGCGTGTGACGCTGGAACTCGGCGGCAAAAACCCGGCGATTGTGCTGAAAGATGCCGATCCGCAGTGGGTGATTGAAGGCCTGATGATGGGCAGTTTCCTTAATCAGGGGCAGGTCTGCGCCGCCAGTTCGCGTATTTATATCGAAGCGCCACTCTTTGACGCCCTGGTTACAGGTTTTGAGCAAGCGGTGAAATCGCTGAGCGTTGGGCCGGGGATGTCTGAAAGTGCGCAGATTAACCCGCTGGCGTCGCGTGCGCATTGTGACAAAGTGGCGGCGTTCCTTCATGAAGCCGAACAGAATCATGCCGAACTGATTGGCGGTAATGCCGGGCCAGAAGGACAGGGTTACTACGTTCGTCCTACGCTGGTGGTCAATCCTGATGCACGATTGCGCCTGACTCGCGAAGAGGTGTTCGGCCCGGTGGTGAACCTCGTTCGCGTGGCAGACGGCGAAGAAGCGCTGAAGCTGGCCAATGAGACCGAATACGGCCTGACCGCCAGCGTCTGGACGCAGAATATTTCGCAGGCCTTGAGCTACACCGACCGCTTACAGGCGGGCACAGTTTGGGTCAACAGCCACACGCTTATCGACCCCAACCTGCCGTTTGGTGGCATGAAACAATCCGGAACCGGACGTGACTTTGGCCCGGACTGGCTCGACGGCTGGTGCGAAACCAAATCGGTTTGCGTGCGTTATTGAGTGACTGCCCGGTCAGTAACGAGGGATTAGTGCGCCGCGAGCGCATGAAAGAAGGCGGGATCCGACTGGATAACGGCCAGCACTTTAGCGGCAAGTCCTGTTGGGTTTCGCCTTTTGGCTTCCCAGCTTTTGATGGTGTCAACGCTGGTGCCCAGTGCTGTCGCCATCTCACTCTGAGAAACGTTAAGCTGCTCGCGAATGGCTCGCACATCGGCTATTTCATAGCGGGTGACTTTTCCTGCCGCTTTTTTGCCATTTTTAATCTCAACGGCTTCTTCCAGCGAAGCTTTCAGCTCGTTAAAAAAGGTCATATCACACCTCATTTTTCAGTTGTTGGGTGAGTGTCTTCAGGGCTGATTTTTCGGCATCCGTCAGCGAATCTTTCACGCTTTTCGGGTACGCCAGCACAAACCAGACAATCTCTTCGGATGCGATGAAATAGATAACCCTCGCGCTGCCACTTTTTCCCTGATTTCCTGTCGCCATCCTGATTTTACGCAGACCACCGGTTTGCGTTATCAAATCGCCTCTGGCCGGAAACTGGATCAACTCCTTTTGCAAATCTTTCAGCTCATCATCTGTGGCAATGCTCTTGATTTGCCGGGTGAAGAGCGGGGTTTCGATAAACTCTATGGCATGGCTCACTGGCACATTCTCCCTGTGCGGGTACATAGTACACCTGCAATGGGTACTATGTACACCGTCATTTCAGTTGTGTTGAAATAATCCGCAGGGAATATAAGTCCGAAAGGAGAGGCTTGCTGAAGGTTCTGTTGATTTTGCGTACTGCCTCGTAAGGCCATTGTTCAGAGCAGCAACGGCAGAGATACCAGCGGCCTCAGAGGAGGTCGTTGGTATCATGAGCAGGGATAACGCGTTATTCGGGAAGGCTGTTGATACGCAATTTATAACCGCCGCGCACAAAATCGATATGCCGGTCGGTTTTCAGCGAGGAAATAATATTCAGAATACTGCTTCGTGATAACCCGGTGCGTTCCTGCACATAGCTGAGGATGTTCACTCGTTCCTTAGTTTCTTCTGACAATGCATCCAGTTCGCGCAAATAGTGGCACACAATAGGGTAAGTCCTTTGATTCACAATTTGCAGATCGCGACACAGCATAGATTACTTATGTGCTGCCGCGGTATTTCTGGCTGCCACTATTCCCACATTGACAGTACAGGCCAACCTGCATGATGCGCATCAGCGTCACCAGAAGGCGCGTGATATCCGTCAGGATGCACGGACCGAAGCGCGTGTGGATAAGCGCAATTGTTATATGAGAGATAACAAGAGCAACCGCGATTGCCGCCGCGACAAGCGTGATACCAAGCGCGATGGGCGCCGTGACGCCAGAGACACGATTTGGGGAAACACCTCCAAATAAACGTCAGCGCTGGAGAGGAGTGCCTCTCCAGCGTTATTCTGTACCGATTTTTAGCGATTTCGCGACGTATATTTACTCTGCTTGTGTTCGTACAGCAGTTCATCCGCTTTAGTCAATGCCGTCTCGAAGGTGTCCTGCTCTGTCATTTGATAACTTCCCCAGGAAAATGACACCAGTCGAGAGTTATCGATTTCCTGCAATTTATTCTCAACCCGAACAATGACTTCCCGGGCTTTATTCAGGTTGGCATCGACCAGAATAATATTGAATTCATCCCCACCAAGGCGAATGCCAAAATCACTTTTCCGAATCGACTTTTCGATAGCCTTGCCGAGCAATTTAATCGCCCGATCACCCATCGCGTGACCGAGAGTATCGTTAATGCGTTTCAGTCCGTCACAGTCGATGGCAATCACCGTCACACCGATATGCTTACCGAGCATGTCATGGACGCTATCCTCCAGCTGTTTCGACATGATCTTACGGTTAAACAGCCCGGTGAGTGGGTCGGTCACATTATCTTTTGTCAGTGACGCATGGCGATTGAGGTGGTAACGAACGTACTGACACAGCAGCAACGTGATCACGATATACAGCACGAACAGCCAGAGGTTAGTCAGCACAAAATAGATAAAATCGAGGCTGGCATGGAGCGTGTAATAGCGGGTTATCTCTTCCTGGTGGCCGATAAAATCAAAAGAGGCGAATTTCGGTTTGTGAAAATGGATAACTTTGTGGCTGTTGTTATCCTCAACGTACATCGTCAAAAAAGTCCATAAACCAGGGCGGTCGGGCGTATAAAAGGAGGTTGCCAGATCGCTGATGCTAAAATCGGTCACTATCACGCCGCGTATTTTCCCATTGGAAAATACCGGGTTGAGCATACTGATAATATTTTTCTTCGTATAACCATCGCGGTATATGTGCGACACAATACAGTTGCCGCGCTGCAAATCTTTCAGTGCCTCTCTGTCGATATTGATAGAAATGGCGCTGTTATCAATATCGATATCGCTGGTTCCTGCGACCAGCCAGTTCTGAAAGGTGTAATTACGAGTATCGACAGGGCGATTAATATAGACGTAGTTATGCACCAGATCGATGTAATAGCGGCGGTTATTGAACGTGTAGCCGGTATAGTTGGAAAAACTGTACTTCGGCGACGGACTGGCGTTGCTGTCGAGCAATATCGAAAGTTCAGGGACATCGTAAGCCCAGTCGAGGCAACGCGGATCGCGAGTTTGCAGCGTGCCATTCAGCGCTGAAAACGTTTTTCCCGCCAGGTTCAAACCATAAACACCGTTAATATGTTCGACGTGCTGACACACGGTATCAGGATCGTTGACGCCCGCTTTATCCGGTATGGTCGCCGAGAACGCAGTGGAGAGGCTAAAGGCCACCCGCTGGTTGATGTATTCCTCATGAAACAGCGCGGATTTTCCGTTTTCCGCAATGTAGGCCATGTACTTCTTCAGGGCCTGATACTCGCGGTAAAGCAGGCCAGAGAACACCGCAGTGCTGAGAATGACAATCGCCGCAAACGTGGCGGTCCGCTTGGGGTTAAACATGGTGGGCTATTCCTTTCACTACCCTAATGCAGCGAATTATAGCATGGGTGAATGTTTAACAGAGAAGGCCGCAAATGCCATGGTTCGCCCGATTCTCTGAACATGCATTGGCGGTATCCAGATTTACATATCTGTTTTATCATATGTGTATTCTGTGTCATCAGGACAACATCATGCTTCAGCCTGTTCAGCTTTTTAAAATCCTGTCGGATGAAACCCGCCTGGCGATCATCCTGCTTCTTAAAGAGGCTGGCGAGTTATGCGTCTGTGATCTTTGCGGTGCAACGTCAGAGTCACAGCCCAAAATATCCCGACATATGGCGATATTACGCGAGTCAGGGTTAGTGCTCGATCGCCGGGAAGGGAAATGGGTTCACTACCGTTTGTCTCCGCATATGCCCGCCTGGGCTGCCGAGACCATTACCACAAGCTGGCATTGTCTGCGGGAAGAGGTGCGTGGCTGGTCGGCTCAGTCCACCTCTACATCCTGCTGATTGATGCCAACATATTCTTATAATCATATGTATGGAGACTGAAATGTTACTGGCAGGAAGTCTGTTTTTACTGACACTGGTTCTGGTCATCTGGCAGCCAAAAGGCCTGAGCATAGGCTGGAGTGCCAGTATAGGTGCCGCGCTAGCGCTGTTGTTCGGTGTCATTCATCTGGATGACATTCCGGTGGTCTGGAATATCGTCTGGAACGCGACGGCGACGTTTATTGCCGTGATTATCATCAGCCTGTTACTCGATGAGTCCGGCTTTTTCGAATGGGCAGCGTTGCATGTTTCCCGTTGGGGAAAAGGGAGAGGGCGTTTGCTGTTTACCTGGATAGTGCTTTTGGGGGCGGCGGTTTCGGCCTTATTCGCCAACGACGGTGCCGCGCTGATCCTCACGCCCATCGTCATCGCCATGCTGCTTGCTCTTGGTTTCAGCCCGGGCACGACGCTGGCGTTTGTCATGGCCGCCGGGTTTATTGCGGATACCGCCAGCTTGCCGCTGATTGTTTCTAATCTGGTGAATATCGTCTCAGCTGATTATTTCCAGCTTGGTTTTACGGAATATGCCTCGGTGATGGTGCCTGTCGATATTGCCGCGATTGCGGCTACTCTGGGCATGTTGCACCTCTTTTTCCGCCGTGACATTCCCAGGGTATATGACGTTTCACTGCTGCCAGAACCCGCCAGCGTGATTAAGGATCGGGCAACGTTTAAAGCAGGTTGGGTTGTGCTGGTGTTACTGCTGGCAGGCTTCTTTGTGCTGGAGCCGTTGGGCATTCCTGTCAGCGCGATTGCGGCAGTCGGGGCGATAGTGCTGTTTGCGGTTGCCAAAAAAGGCCATGCCATCAACACAGGGAAAGTCTTGCGTGGCGCACCGTGGCAGATAGTGATTTTCTCGCTTGGCATGTATCTGGTGGTTTATGGTCTGAAAAATGCCGGACTCACAGAATACCTTTCCGGGCTGCTGAACATTTTGGCAGAGAAGGGGTTATGGACAGCCACCTTTGGCACCGGTTTCCTGACGGCGTTTCTGTCGTCAATCATGAACAACATGCCCACCGTACTGGTGGGGGCGCTGTCGATAGACGGCAGTACCGCATCGGGTGTTATCAAAGAAGCGATGGTGTATGCCAACGTGATTGGTTGCGATCTGGGCCCTAAAATCACGCCGATTGGCAGTCTGGCCACACTGCTATGGCTGCATGTCCTGGCACAGAAAAACATGACTGTGACCTGGGGTTATTATTTCCGCACGGGCATCATCATGACGCTGCCAGTGCTGTTTGTTACGCTGGCTGCGCTGGCGCTACGACTCTCTTTCACCCTCTAACGAGAACCGCTATGAGCAACATCACGATTTATCACAACCCGGCCTGTGGCACATCACGCAACACGCTGGAGATGATCCGCAACAGCGGCAACGAACCGACGATTATCTATTATCTCGACACGCCACCGTCACACGATGAACTGGTGAAACTGATTGCCGATATGGGAATAACCGCGCGCGAATTGCTGCGCAAGAACACAGAACCTTACGAACAGCTCGGCCTTGCGGAAGACAAATTTACCGATGAGCAGTTGATTGGCTTGATGCTTCAGCACCCGATTTTGATCAATCGTCCGGTGGTTGTAACGCCAATGGGCACTCGTTTGTGTCGTCCTTCCGAAGTGCTGCTTGAGATTTTGCCTGAAGCGCAGAAAGGGGCGTTTACGAAAGAAGATGGCGAGCGGGTCGTGGATGAAAGCGGGAAAAGAATGACTAAGTAGCGAAAGCAATGGCCCCCTTCAGTCATGAAGGGGGAGATTGTGCCATCACACCAGTTTTGTCGTCACCCACTGCGGGGCCTGCATATTGGCGGCAAACATCCACACCAGTTCACACAGCAAACCTTTCAGCGTGGTCTCTGTTTCCGGCAGCAGCGACTGCTGGCTCAGCACCTGGGTCAGGGACTGGCAGTATTCACACAGTGTTTCTGATTCGGGTTCGAAATTCATCTGCGGATCGGGCAGCTTTTCGGCGGTGAAGCGGGCGATAAGATGGGCAGGGATCGGCTGGCCGATGACCGGGCGAAGAAGAGCGAGTCCGGCGTTCAGGCGGCCCAGCAGCGCCAGTTTTGCCACAGGTTCGTGACAGTCGATCAGGTCCTGGGCAAAAAGGTCACAGTAGTCGGCCAGAATGTTGAAATCGGTGGCGGCGCTGAAGGAAAGGGCCAGTGATTCGTACTCGGGATGGGGAAGGGTTGTCATAAGACAGACTCCACTAAGAGGTAAATTTACCGCCAGCGGAAATGCTAATTTCACGGGTGGCGGAACCGAACGGCGTTAGCATTACCGGCCTTAGTGGACACCGGCGCGTCTTGCGACGCCACCGCCCGGTCCGCCATTGAGGTGTGACCGTGCGTACGACATAAAAAAAGGCGCAAGGCGCGCCGGAATGTCGCCACTAAGATATCCCAGGATGCTAAACCCGGCACCTGATTTTGCAGGTGCCGGAAGAGAATACTGCGATTGGACTGACTAAAGAAGGTCTGTTTCCGGAAGGAGGGTAATACGATGGAAGGGTGCTGCCGTTCATTTCACCTTCAGCATCTTAATCGTGGCTTCAATATCAATCTCATCTTCAGAGAATATTGATGTAGTGCCCTGGAAAGTGGTGATTGCCAGTTTTTTCACGGAGCGTGTTTCGCCCGGTTTAACGCTGTCTTTCGGGCGAATGCTGTTCATCAGCAGGCCAACGGATAACACCGCGTTTTCTTTGTCGATTTTGCTGTCGACGGGCACATCTTCGCTGAATACGACATACGATTTGATGGCTGTGAGCTTCATCTTTTCGCCAGCGATGTAGATGTATTTGCTTTCCGGCAGCACTTTCACCGCAAAGGCTGACAGGCCTTTGTTGTTGGTGCCCGCCTCGAAAGTGACCGCCGCGTCTTTCTTGATAAGCTCAGGATTGGCGACCTTAATCACGTGGAAATAGCGGTTTTCACCGTTTTCATCTTTGATAAAGCCAAAACCTTTATCTTCAAACCAGGTTGTGATCGTTCCGTTCATCGCCAGTACCTTCTGAGTCATCTTTAAACAGCATCAAATTTTGCAGCGCGCAGTGTAATGCACAATGCCCGCTCAGGCCATCCTTTGAGTTTAGCTTAATGGGGAATGATGGAATTGCCCAGCGGCGCTGCGCTTGCATGGGCCTACAAGTAAGGGGCTTGTAGGCCGGGTAAGCGCAGCGCCACCCGGCAATCCGCCACCCGGTAATAATTGCTAAAAGAAAAAGGGGCCGAAGCCCCTTAACGATTACTGTTTTTTCTCGCCCAACGTCGGCGTTTCATCGAAGAAGTTCCACGGCTTGAGCAGCGCGTGAACCCATTCGGTTGGCATGATTGGCCACTCTTCGGCGCGGGCGACGTGCGTGGTGCCGGTGGTGATCCAGACCACATCATCCTGATTATCGATGGATTCGTTGTCTTTGGAGTATTGCCCTAAACCGGTGTCGTGCGTTGAACGGTTCGGGTATTTGCCTTCCGGATAGCGTTCATCGGCCTTATAACGCGTCACCCACAACTGCTTATCCATAAAGTTCAGACGGTGGTAAATCCACTCGTCTGGTGCAAATTTCGCACCGGTCGCCACCGGGTGCGTGCCGCCTGCGTACGGGATAATCTGGTACGAAACCGGGTTGCCCATGCGGTTCTCTTTGCTGGTATTGCTCAGCAAGCGGATGGTGCCTGGGTCGAATTTCTGTGCGGCTTCCTGCTCAGTTTCAATCGTGTGCTGATCAATCTGCATGGTACTGGTGCGTGGGCCGCCTGCGGTGTTCGGTTTCACATCAGGGTCCATTGCCACCAGGCGGTTGTTTTCGCCATCCACATCCATATCGAGACGGAAGTTGTAGATGTGCTGGTGGGTGGTGCCCACAATGTTGTGGTCGATAAGCGTGCCGTATTTGGTGTCGTCTTTCGCGCTTGGGTCATGCATGGTTTTCGCCTGCACGCCTTTCACCGCTTCAATGCCCGTTGCGCCTGCATCGATGCCGATCACCCCGTTATCGTGGAAAATCCAGTCAAAGATGTAGTCGTAGTTACCCACAGTACTGATCCAGCGCACGACCAGCTCACGGCGTTCGGTGCTGACGTTTGGCTGGCCCATTTCCTGATGCTTGTATTCCGGCCCCGCGTAACGCTCAAAAATGGCGACGGCGTGTGGAATGTTCATCGGCGCACCGGTGTAGTCAGCGATGGTTTCATCCAGCAGCACGGCGTTAGACGGCGCATCTTTGCCACGGGCAATCGAGGAGGTCAGGGTGCCCATGCCGTAATCGCCGGAATCCAGATAGGCTTTGAAGTACCAGCCCACATCCGGATCGCCGTAAGGCACAATCATTCCGCCGAGCGAGCCTTCATACATGACTTTGCGTTTGGTGCCGTTGTCGTTCCAGGTCACGGTCGACAGGATCGGCCCGACGCGTGAATCCAGGCGCAGGTGGAAATCCCAGTTCTGCCAGTGGATCATGTCACCGGTGATGGTGTAGTTTTTGCCTTCCGGCTCGATGATATCCAGCGGTTTGATTTTCGGTGCGACGCGGTCACGGCCGTCATACGGGCGCGGTGTCAGCGGTACAGGAATAACCGGGCCTTCTTCAATCTTGATGATTTTCTTCTGCTCTAAATCGACGACGGCCACCAGGTTCTCAATCGGGTGCGCCCAGTAGTTGCCGTCGCCGGTATCGAGATAGCTGACCACTTTCAGCAGGCGGTCTTCCTGTTTCAGGCCATCTTTGCCGTCAAAATAGCCGACGGTCAGCGGGGTGGTGATCACTTTCGTCGGGTCGGTAATGCCGTGCTTTTTCAGCGCGTCGGCATACTCAGAACTTGCGTTAATCACGTTCTGCACGGTGGAGAAATCGTCCAGCAGCACCATGCCGTGCGCGTCTTTAATCGGCTCCCAGTGCAGCACTTTCTTGCTCTGCAAATCGACCTGACTTTCGATGACGTGTTTGCCGTCGAGCATGGTGACGTTCGCCAGACGCGGTTCGTCCACGGCTTTACCGCTCAGGACGAAATCCCACACTTTGGCTTTTTCAGGCTCGGCGAGCGCAATCTGGGTGAAGCGGGTATTCGGTTTGAAATCCGGGGAGGTTTTGACTATCTCAACGGCTTCTTTGATTTCAGCCGCTGTCAGCGCATTAAGAGGATGCGGTTTTTTCTCGACCTGGAAAGTCTGATCCAGCCCGGACTGGAAAACGTCGTTGATAAAGGTATCGGAGATATACGCTTTGTTGTGCTTCATCACCACCGGTACCTGAAGCGCCAGGGTTTTGCCGTTCACCACGGCGGTTTTTGCGCCCGGTTTGACCTTCACGTAAGCGCCATCTTTGGCGATGGTGAACATCTGGGCATAATCATCCCATTGCACGTCAGCGCCAAAATCCTGCAACGTTTTGTCCATCGGCACCATGTGGGCTTCGCCGCCGTGGGCGAATACGGGTGCTTGCCAGCTACACATCAGGGCCACTGCCACAGCCAACGCCGTCTTACGGGCGGAGAAAGAAGTAAGGCTCATCTTAACCTCGTCTTATTGTGTTTTTTGGTGTTGTGTTGAGTTGCGTCATGCTCACCCTAACAGCGTGCAGGCTCACGGTGTTTGTCTGCACCTGCCAGGTGTTTTGTCAGATTTGCCAGAATGTATGTGAGGTTTATTGTCGGGTGCGCTTTGAATGCCGGGTGGCGCTGATGCTTACCCGGCCTACAAATCCGTCCTGTAGGCCGGGCAAGGTGGAACCGCCGCCCGGCAATGCGGACTTAAAAATCCCCGTGCTGACGCGCGACCAGCGTCAGAATGGAATACAGCGCCACGGCCTGCTGGTGTTGGTTAAACACTTCCACCGCCCATTCGACCACGCCGGTAGCTTTGTCTTCAGCGGTCTTCTGGCGTTTGACGGTTTTGCGTTTCACAGTCAGACGCACCTGAAGCGTATCGCCCGGTTTCACTGGCTCGATAAAGCGCAGGTTTTCCATGCCGTAGTTGGCAATCACCGGGCCAACGCCTGCATCCACAAACAGACCCGCAGCGGCAGAAATCACAAAGTAACCGTGAACCACACGCTCGCCGAACATCGATTCGGCTGCACCGATTTTGTCCATATGCGCGTAGAAGTGATCGCCACTCAGACAGGCGAAGTTGACGATATCGGCTTCGGTCATGGTGCGGCGAGCGGTCAGCAGGCTGTCGCCAGGTTGCAGTTCTTCGAAGTATTTGCGGAACGGATGAACCCGGTCTTCCTGCACTTTCGCGCCGCGAACCCATTGCTTGCTGATGCTGGCGAGCATCGTCGGGCTGCCCTGAACGGCGGTGCGTTGCAGGTAGTGTTTTACCGCACGCAGGCCACCCAATTCTTCACCGCCGCCCGCACGACCCGGGCCGCCGTGTAGCAGTTGCGGGAGTGGAGAGCCGTGCCCGGTGGACTCTTTTGACGACTCTTCGTTAAGGATTTGAATGCGTCCGTGCGCGCGTGCGGCACCCAGAATAAACTCGCGAGCGATGTCGCCGTCAGCGGTGACAAGCGTCCCCGCGAGGCTGCCTTGTCCGGCACGTGCCAGCGTCAGCGCATGATCACGGTTCTGATACGGCATTAGCGTGGCAACCGGGCCGAAGGCTTCCGTTGCGTGAACAGCGGGCGTTTCATCAGGTTGTGGGCAGAACAGCAGAGTAGGAGGGAAGAACGCGCCAGCGGCTTGCAAGTCTGCTTTGCCACCCAGACGCACTTCACAGCCAGCAGCAACCAGCGAATCCACTTTTTCCTGCACGTCGGCACGCTGTTCGGCGTTGACCAGCGCGCCCATCTTGACGCCTTCAACTGCCGGGTCGCCCACTTTAACGCCTTGCAAACGTGCAATCAGCGCGTCACTCACCGCTTCGATTTGTGCCTGTGGCACGATAATGCGACGGATCGCGGTACATTTTTGCCCCGCTTTGGTGGTCATCTCACGCACCACTTCACGGATAAACAGCGCGAACTCCGGCTGCTCAGGCGTCACGTCTTCGCCCAGCACGCAGCAGTTAAGGGAGTCCGCTTCCATGGTGAACGGAATGGAATTTTTAACGATGTTCGGGTGAATGCGCAGCATCTGGCCGGTCTGCGCGGAACCGGTAAACGTCACCACGTCCTGGAAATCGAGTTGATCCAGAAGGTCGCCCGCACCGCCGCAAATCAGGCTGATAGCACCGTCTGGCACCAGGCCGCTGTCGACAATCGCTTTCACCATGGCCTGCGTCACCTGCGCACTGGCCGTAGCGGGCTTGATAATGGCAGGCATGCCGGCGAGCCAGGTTGGAGCCAGTTTTTCCAGCATCCCCCAGCAAGGGAAGTTAAATGCGTTGATATGAACAGCAACGCCTGATTTGGCGGTCAGTACGTGGCGTGCCGCAAAACCGCCATTTTTAGACAGTGGGATCAGCTCATCTTCCGGCCACAGCACATCGTCAGGAAGCTCACGCGCACCCAGTCCCGCATAAGTGAAGAGGGTGCCGATCCCGCCTTCGATATCGACCCAACTGTCGGCGCGGGTCGCACCCGTCTGCGCGGACAAGGCATAGAAGTGTTCTTTCTGTTCCAGCAAATGTCTGGCGACAGCTTTCAGCATGGCGGCACGTTCGACAAAGGTCATTTTGCCGAGTGCGGCACCGCCGTGCTCAATGGCATAACGGCGAGCATCGGCCATATCTAGCCCTTCGCTGGTCACTTCAAACAGGGTTTCACCGGTAATGGCATGCTGGATGGTGCGTACACGGCCCCGGCCTGACTGCCAGCTGCCGGATAAGAAACTGGTTAACTGCTGCATCGTGTCTCTCCGTAAATGTTACGTCTTTTCGTTCTATATAGTTTGATTGTGAATCATAAAAAGCAATCCTCAATTTAATAATTTGTTAACAATGCGATCGTGGTCTTCTTCGTTGAAAGGGTTATTACGTTGTTAAATAAGGTTTTGTTGATTTACTCTGCGACGACGCTCACAGAATACACAAACCGTTCTTGGGGTTTTAGTTAACCATTATGTAACTTCTCATAAACAATATGATTCACAATAAAGTAAAAAGTGAATCAAATGGGAATCATAAAGGTGACAATGTGACTGAAGAACAACGCTTTGAAGCGCGCATCGCCGAAGAGACGGCCATCGAGCCGCAAGACTGGATGCCCGAGGCGTATCGCAAAACCCTGATCCGCCAGATTGGTCAACACGCCCATTCCGAGATTGTCGGCATGCTGCCGGAAGGTAACTGGATCACCCGAGCACCAACGCTGCGCCGCAAGGCGATTCTGCTGGCGAAAGTGCAGGATGAAGCAGGTCATGGCCTCTATCTTTACAGCGCGGCGGAAACCCTCGGCTGCGCTCGCGAAGACATCTACCAGAAGATGCTTGATGGCCGCATGAAGTATTCCTCCATCTTCAACTACCCAACCCTGAACTGGGCCGACATCGGTGTGATTGGCTGGCTGGTCGACGGTGCCGCCATCGTTAACCAGGTGGCGCTGTGCCGCACTTCCTACGGCCCGTATGCCCGCGCAATGGTGAAAATCTGTAAAGAAGAGAGCTTCCATCAGCGCCAGGGATTCGAAGCTTGTATGGCGCTATCGCAAGGCAGCGAAGAGCAGCGCGCGATGTTGCAGGACGCGATCAACCGCTTCTGGTGGCCTGCGCTGATGATGTTTGGCCCGAACGACGACAGCTCGCCGAACAGCGCCCAGAGCCTGGCGTGGAAAATCAAACGTTTTGGCAACGACGAACTGCGTCAGCGTTTTGTCGACAACACCGTCCCGCAGGTGGAAATGCTCGGCATGACGGTGCCGGATAAAGATCTGCATCTGGACGAAACCACCGGGCAGTACCGTTTCGGTGAAATCGACTGGCATGAATTCAATGAAGTGATTAACGGGCGTGGCATCTGTAACCACGAACGTCTGGCCGCTAAGCGCAAGGCCTGGGAAGAGGGCGCCTGGGTGCGGGAAGCTGCACTGGCGCACGCTGAGAAACAACAGGCCCGCAAAGTGGCGTAAGGAGAATAACGATGAGCAATGTCTACTGGCCTTTATACGAAGTTTTTGTTCGCAGCAAACAGGGGTTATCCCACCGTCATGTGGGCAGCCTGCATGCCGCGGACGATCGCATGGCACTGGAAAATGCCCGTGATGCCTACACCCGTCGCAGCGAAGGCTGCTCAATCTGGGTGGTGAAGGCGAGCGAAATCGTGGCTTCGCAACCGGAAGAGCGCGGTGAGTTTTTCGACCCGGCAGAAAGCAAAGTCTATCGCCATCCGACGTTCTACACCTTGCCTGACGGCATCGAGCACATGTGAGGCAGATGATGAATCAGGACCCAATCGCCACTTATGCCCTGCGTCTGGGCGACAACTGCCTGGTGCTGGCACAGCGCTTGTCTGCCTGGTGCGGTCACGCGCCGGAGCTGGAAATCGACCTGGCGCTCGCCAATATCGGCCTCGATTTACTCGGGCAGGCACGCAATTTCCTTAGCTATGCCGCAGAGCGTCAGGGCAAAGGCGACGAAGACACGCTGGCGTTTCATCGCGATGAGCGCGAATTCCGCAACGTGCTTTTAGTCGAACAGCCGAACGGCAACTTTGCCGACACGATCGCCCGTCAGTTACTGATGGACGCGTGGCATGTCGCATTGTTCAGC
Source organism: Pantoea sp. sgz302252 (assembly GCF_047713085.1). Taxonomy (NCBI): domain Bacteria; kingdom Pseudomonadati; phylum Pseudomonadota; class Gammaproteobacteria; order Enterobacterales; family Erwiniaceae; genus Pantoea; species Pantoea sp. sgz302252. The sequence goes on along the minus strand of NZ_JBLFJW010000001.1, from coordinate 21,383 downwards.
CGTCTGGTAAACAGCAAGGACGCACAGCTGGCTGCTATCGCCGCGAAATCCATCAAAGAAGCGCGCTATCACCTGCGTTTCAGCCGCGGCTGGACTGAGCGTCTGGGTGGCGGCACCGAGCTTTCTGCCGAACGCATGCAATCCGCCATTAATAATCTGTGGCGCTTTACCGCAGAGCTGTTCCATGCCGATGAGCTGGACATTCAGCTCAGCGAGCAGGGCATTGCTGTCGATCCGCGTGAACTGCAAGAAGCGTGGCTGGCGGAAATTACCAGCGCACTGACAGCCGCAGAACTCAGCGTGCCGCAGGAACAGCCGTACCGCATTGGCGGGAAAGACGGCCTGCATACCGAACATCTGGGGCCGATGCTGGCAGAAATGCAGTATCTGCAACGTGCCTACCCCGGTCAGCAGTGGTAACGGAGGTCGCTATGCAACGTCTAGCTGAAATCGCTCCGGCAGAAGTTCACCAGATTTGGGCGCTGTTAAGTCAGATCCCAGACCCGGAAGTGCCGGTGCTGACGATTACCGATCTCGGCATGGTCCGCAGTGTTACGCCACAGGGCGAAGGCTGGGTGGTGGGCTTTACGCCAACTTACTCAGGCTGCCCGGCGACAGAACACCTGATCGGCGAAATCCGCAAAGTGATGACAGAGCACGACTTCAGCCCGGTGCATATCGTGCTGCAACTCGATCCGGCCTGGACGACGGACTGGATGACGCCAGATGCCCGTGAGCGCCTGCGTCAGTACGGCATCAGCCCGCCACAGGCACACGCCTGCCACGCAGGATTGCCGACAGACGTTGCCTGCCCGCGTTGTGGAAGCACGCACACCACAATGATCAGTGAATTCGGCTCCACGGCCTGCAAAGCGCTTTATCGCTGCGACAGTTGCCGGGAACCCTTTGATTACTTTAAATGTATTTGAGGTTGCCATGACGACGTTTCATTCGCTAACGGTGGCAAAAGTAGAACCGGAAACCCGGGATGCCGTGACCATTACCTTCGCGGTGCCTGCAGAATTACAAACGGCTTACGCCTTCCGTCCTGGCCAGCATTTGACGCTGAAAGCACGACTGGCGGGTGTTGAGCTGCGTCGCTGTTACTCGATTTGCCGCCGTGCCGTCCCCGGCGAAATCAGCGTGGCGGTGAAAGCCATCGAAGGCGGACGTTTTTCCCGCTATGCCCGCGACGAAATCAAAGCCGGAATGAACCTGGAAGTGATGATCCCGCAGGGGAATTTTGGCTATCAGGCACAGCCGGAGCGCAACGGTCACTACCTGGCCATTGCCGCCGGTTCGGGCATTACACCGATGCTGGCAATTGTCGAAACCACGCTTGAAGCAGAGCCGACCAGCGAGTTCACCGTGATTTACGGCAACCGCAGCAGCCAGAGCATGATGTTCCGCCAGCTGTTGGCTGACCTGAAAGACAAGTACCCGACACGCCTGCAGCTGCTGAGCATCTTCAGCCAGGAAACGCTGGACAGTGCGCTGCTGCACGGGCGTATTGGCGGCGAAAAACTGAAAGCGCTTGGTAAGACGCTGCTCAACTTCAGCCAGTTTGACGAAGCCTTTATCTGTGGCCCGGCGGCGATGATGGATGAAGCGGAAACCGCGCTGGTTGAACTGGGCATGCCTGCGAAATCAATTCATCTGGAGCGCTTTAACACGCCGGGCAGTACCGTTCGCCACGCTTCAAGCGTTCAGGCTGAAGGGCAAACCGTCACCATCCGTCAGGACGGACGTGACCGTGCGATCACGCTCTCTGGCGAAGATGAAAGCATTCTCGACGCGGCGCTGCGTCAGGGCGCGGATCTGCCGTATGCCTGCAAAGGCGGCGTGTGCGCCACCTGTAAATGCAAAGTGCTGCGCGGGGAAGTGTCGATGGCGACTAACTACAGCCTGGAACCAGATGAACTGGCCGCGGGCTACGTGTTGAGCTGTCAGGCGCTGCCAACCACGCCAGACGTGGTCGTCGATTTTGACGCGAAGGGGATGGCATGAGCGACTTGACTTCGAGCCAGCACGACCGCGTGCTGCTGCTGACACTGAACCGCCCACAGGTGCGAAATGCGCTGAATAACGCTTTGCTCACACAGATTGCCGAAGCGCTTGAAAATGCCCAGCAGGACAGCGACGTGGGCGCAGTAGTGATCACCGGCAACGACCGTTTCTTCGCCGCAGGCGCAGATTTGCAGGAGATGGCAGAGAAAGATTTGCCCGCCACGCTCAACGACATTCGCCCGCGTTTATGGGCGCGCATTGACGCGTTCACTAAACCGCTTATTGCAGCCGTGAATGGCTACGCGCTGGGCGCTGGCTGCGAACTGGCCTTGCTCTGTGACGTGGTGGTTGCGGGGGATAACGCGTCCTTCGGTTTACCTGAAATCACACTCGGCATTATGCCCGGCGCGGGCGGTACCCAGCGTTTGATTCGCTGTGTCGGCAAGTCTCTCGCCACGCAAATGATCCTGACAGGCAAAGCCATTGATGCGCCACGCGCTCAGCAGGCCGGACTGGTGAGCGATATTCATCCGGTTGGTCTGACTGTTGAATACAGCCTGAAACTTGCTGCGACGATGGCGAAGCATTCCCCATTGGCTTTACAGGCAGCTAAACAGGCGCTGCGTCAGTCGCAAGAAGTGACGCTTTCTGCCGGATTAGCTCAGGAACGTCAGCTCTTTAGCCTGCTCAGCGCCACCGACGATCGCCGTGAAGGCATCGCCGCATTTCTGGCGAAACGTCAACCCGACTTCAAAGGACGCTAATCATGGAAGCCTTCATTCTCAGTCACGTTGAACACGGGGTGATGACGCTGACGCTGAATCGCCCGGAGCGTCTGAACAGCTTTAACGACGTGATGCATCAACAGCTTTCGGAATGCCTGAAACAGGCTGAACGTGACGAAACTATTCGTTGCCTGCTGCTAACCGGTGCAGGGCGTGGTTTTTGCGCCGGACAAGATCTGAATGACCGCAACGTTGACCCGAACGGGCCAGCGCCTGATCTCGGCTATTCGGTTGAAACGTTCTACAACCCGCTGGTGCGCCGCCTGGCGAAACTGCCAAAACCGGTAATCTGTGCGGTGAACGGCGTGGCGGCGGGAGCGGGAGCCACGCTGGCACTCGGGTGCGACATTGTTATTGCTGCCCGATCAGCCAATTTCGTGATGGCCTTCAGCAAGCTCGGCCTGATCCCTGATTGTGGCGGCACCTGGTTGCTGCCGCGTGTCGCCGGGAAAGCCCGTGGAATGGCGCTGGCGCTGCTGGGCGATAAGCTCAGCGCGGAACAGGCGCAGCAGTGGGGCATGATCTGGCAAGTCGTGGACGACGCGCAGCTCAGTGATACCGCCGGGCAGCTGGCGCGCCATCTGGCGACACAACCCACTTACGGATTGGGGCTGATTAAGCAGGCTATCAACGCAGCGGAAACCAACACTCTGGATGCGCAGTTGGATCTGGAGCGCGATTACCAGCGTATGGCAGGACGCAGCGCCGATTATCGCGAAGGCGTCAGCGCCTTCATGAACAAACGCCAACCACAGTTCAGCGGGAAATGACCATGAGCCAACAGATTCGAACCGTGGCAGTGATTGGCAGTGGCACCATGGGGGCCGGCATTGCCGAAGTAGCGGCGATGGCGGGCCAGCAGGTGTTGTTGCACGACATCTCTGCCGAAGCGATGAGCCGTGCGATTGCCGCTTTGCGTAGCCGTCTGGAAGCGCGAGTGGCGAAGGGCAAACTCAGCGCTGAAGCCTGTGAGCGTGGGCTGGCGCGGATTGTTCCCGTTACTGATATTGCGGCGCTTGCTGCCGCTGATTTAGTGATTGAAGCCGCCGCCGAAAATCTCGACATCAAAAAGGCGCTGTTCACCCAGCTCGGCGAAATTTGCCAGCCACAAGCGTTGCTGACCAGTAACACCTCGTCGATTTCCATCACTGCAATTGCGGCAGGAGTGAAACACCCGGAACGCGTGGCGGGGCTGCACTTCTTTAACCCTGCTCCGGTGATGAAACTGGTGGAAGTGGTCAGTGGTGTTGCGACATCCGACGAAGTGGTGACTCAGCTCAGCCAGTGTGTGCTGGCGTGGGGCAAACAGCCGGTTCATTGTCAGTCTACGCCGGGGTTTATCGTCAACCGTGTGGCGCGTCCTTATTACGCCGAAGCGTGGCGAGCGCTGGAAGAGCAAGTGGCTGCACCCGAAGTGATTGATACCGCGTTACGCGAGGCAGGTCGTTTCCCGATGGGGCCGCTGGCTCTGACTGATCTGATTGGTCAGGACGTGAACTTCGCAGTGACTTGTTCCGTCTTCAATGCTTTCTGGCAGGAACGGCGTTTTCTGCCTTCGCTGGTGCAGCAAGAGCTGGTGCTGGCTGGGCGTTATGGTAAGAAAACCGGGCAGGGTGTTTATCGCTGGCCAGAAGGCGCTGCGGAAGTGGCTTTCTATCCGGATGTTCCTGCGCATTGCAAAGCCGCACAGACCAACAAAGAACGTGACGTTGTCACACTTGACGACGTGCTGTTACTCGAAACGACGGGTGAAACGGCTCAAGCTGCCGCTACGCGTTTACAACGGCCTGTTGTGGTGATGGACCGCAGTGAGAGTGACGTGGTGGTGATTGCCGCCGCAGCGAGTAACCGCCTGGAAGAGAGCGAGAAAGCGATTTACTGGCTGCAACAGCAGGGGAAAAAAGTACTGCTGGTCGCGGATTATCCGGGGCTGCTGGTGTGGCGCACCGTGGCGATGCTGGTTAATGAAGCGCTGGATGCGCTGCAAAAAGGCGTTGCCAGCGAAGCAGACATCAATATCGCGATGCGCCTTGGTGTGAATTACCCGCGTGGGCCACTGCAATGGGGTGAACTGCTGGGCTGGCAGCGCGTGCTCGAAGTGCTGGAGAATCTGCAACGTCATTACGGCGAAGAGCGTTATCGCCCTTGTTCCCTGCTGCGCCAGCGTGCGCTTCTGGAGAGTAGCTATGAGTCCTGATAACGCCTGGCATAACGCCCGCGTGATGTACGAAAAAGATACCTGCGCACAGGCGCTCGGCATCGACATCATCGAGATGGACGAAGGGTTTGCGGTGCTGACCATGACCGTGACGCCGCAAATGCTCAACGGCCATCAAACCTGCCACGGCGGGCAGTTGTTCTCGCTGGCAGACACCGCTTTTGCTTATGCCTGCAACAGCCAGGGGCTGGCCGCGGTAGCTTCGGCCTGCAACATCGATTTTCTGCGTCCGGGCTTTGCCGGGGACAAGCTCACCGCCACTGCGCGGGTGAAGCATCAGGGCAAACTGACCGGCGTGTACGACATTGAGATAGTCAACCAACAACAAAAAACTGTCGCCCTGTTTCGCGGGAAATCACACCGCATCGGTGGCAGCGTAACAGGAGAAGCCTGATGCGTGACGCATTTATCTGTGAAGGTGTTCGTACCCCGGTGGGTCGCTATGGCGGCGCGTTGTCCAGCGTTAGGGCGGACGATCTGGCGGCTGTGCCTTTGCGCGCGCTGCTGGCTCGCTTGCCGCAACTGGATGCGGAACGTATCGATGATGTGATTTTCGGCTGTGCCAACCAGGCGGGCGAAGATAACCGCAACGTGGCACGTATGGCAGCGTTGTTGGCCGGGCTGCCTCAGTCCGTTTCTGGCACCACCATTAACCGTTTGTGTGGTTCCGGGCTGGATGCAATCGGCTTTGCCGCTCGTGCGATTAAAGCGGGTGATGCTGATTTGCTGATTGCCGGGGGCGTGGAATCTATGTCTCGCGCACCGTTTGTGATGGGCAAAGCTACGACGCCGTTCCAGCGTCAGGCAGAGATGTTCGATACCACTATCGGCTGGCGTTTTGTGAACCCGCTCATGCAGCAACAATTTGGTACTGACAGCATGCCGGAAACGGCGGAGAATGTAGCTGAATTGTTAAAAATAAGCCGTGCCGATCAGGATGCGTTTGCCTTCCGTAGCCAGCAGCGCACGGCCATCGCTCAGCAGAGCGGCATTCTGGCGCAGGAAATTGTGCCGGTCAGCGTGAAGGGTAAAAAGGGCGCGGTGACGGAAGTTTCAGAAGATGAACATCCTCGCGCTGACACTACGCTGGAGCAGCTTGCCGCCCTGAAAGCGCCATTCCGTGCGAACGGGGTGATCACTGCAGGTAATGCATCTGGTGTGAACGATGGTGCGGCGGCGGTAATTATCGCAAGCGTTGAGATGGCGAAACTGCAAGGCTTAACGCCGCGTGCACGCATTGTGGCGATGGCAACCGCAGGTGTAGAACCACGCCTGATGGGGCTTGGCCCGGTGCCTGCCACCCGCAAAGTGCTGGAACGTGCTGGCCTGAGCATTAACGATATGGACGTCATCGAGCTGAACGAGGCGTTTGCCGCCCAGGCGCTCGGTGTCCTGAGACAACTGGGGTTACCGGATGATGCCCCGCATGTAAACCCCAACGGTGGGGCCATCGCTTTAGGCCATCCGTTGGGCATGAGTGGTGCCCGACTGGCGCTTGCCGCCAGCAATGAACTGCACCGTCGCGGCGGGCGTTACGCCCTTTGCACGATGTGTATCGGTGTGGGTCAGGGCATTGCCATGATCCTGGAGCGCGTGTGAGCTGATTAACCTGCGAGTACCCTACAATGACATCAACAAAATTAGACCCAATCGAAACCGCGTCCGTTGATGAACTTCAGGCCCTGCAAACCCAACGCCTGAAATGGACGCTGAAACACGCTTACGACAATGTGCCAATGTACCGCCGCAAGTTTGACGAGGCGGGCGTACACCCTGATGATTTTAAACAACTGAGCGATATCCAGAAATTCCCGTGCACCACCAAGCAGGATTTGCGCGATAACTATCCGTTCGACACCTTCGCGGTGCCGATGGAGCAGATTGTCCGCATTCATGCTTCATCGGGCACAACCGGGAAGCCAACCGTGGTCGGTTATACCCAGAATGATATCGATACCTGGGCCAATATTGTCGCTCGTTCTCTGCGTGCCGCAGGTGGCAGCGCAAAAGACAAAATTCATGTGGCTTACGGTTATGGCCTGTTTACCGGCGGCCTGGGCGCACACTACGGCGCAGAGCGTTTGGGCGCGACGGTTATCCCAATGTCTGGTGGCCAAACCGAGAAACAGGCGCAGCTGATTCGTGATTTTAAACCCGACATGATCATGGTGACGCCGTCCTACTGCCTGAACCTGATTGAAGAACTGGAACGTCAAATGGGCGGTGACGCCAGCCAGTGCTCGCTGCGCGTAGGCGTGTTCGGCGCGGAGCCATGGACCATGGCAATGCGCAAGGAAATTGAGCGTCGTCTGGGCATTACCGCGCTGGATATCTACGGTCTGTCCGAAGTGATGGGGCCGGGCGTGGCGATGGAATGTATCGACACCGCAGACGGCCCAACCATCTGGGAAGACCATTTCTACCCGGAAATCGTCAATCCAAACGATGGCACACCGCTGGCCGATGGTGAGCAGGGCGAACTGTTGTTCACCACGCTGACAAAAGAAGCATTGCCGGTTATCCGCTATCGCACCCGCGACCTGACGCGCCTGCTGCCAGGCACCGCGCGTACGATGCGCCGCATGGATCGCATCAGCGGACGCAGCGACGACATGCTGATCATCCGCGGCGTGAACGTCTTCCCGTCACAACTGGAAGAAGAGATCGTCAAGTTCGAGCACCTGTCGCCGCACTACCAGCTGGAAGTGAACCGTCGTGGTCATCTCGATTCGCTGTCAGTCAAAGTCGAACTGAAAGAAAGCAGCCTGTCGCTGACTCATGAACAGCGCTGCCAGGTATGCCACCAGTTGCGTCATCGTATTAAGTCGATGGTCGGTATTTCCACCAACGTGATGATCGTCAACTGCGGCAGTATTTCGCGTTCTGAAGGCAAAGCCTGCCGCGTGTTTGACCTGCGTAAAGTGGCGGCCAACGGCTGATTATGCGAGTGATTGCCGGGCGGCACGGTGTTTGCCCGGCCTACAAAATACCGCAGGCCCTGCAAGCGAAGCGCCGCCGGGCAAGGCTGTGCTATGATTCATCAAGGATGAAAATAACAACAGAATGAATCAGATGAGTAAACTCGATACCTTTATCCAGCAGGCCGTCGCGGCCGTGCCCATCAGCGGAACGTCTTTAATCTCCTCTCTCTATGGTGACGCATTATCCCATCGTGGCGGAGAAATCTGGCTTGGTAGCCTGACAGCCTTGCTCGAAGGACTGGGCTTTGGCGATCGCTTCGTCCGCACCTCTCTGTTTCGACTCAATAAAGAAGGCTGGCTGGATGTCGACCGAATCGGAAGACGCAGTTTTTATCGCTTAAGCGACAAAGGCTTGCGGCTCACGCGGCGGGCAGAAGGCAAAATTTACCGCGCTGAACCCCCAGCCTGGGACGGCACCTGGCTTCTTTTACTGTCTGAAGGCCTCGATAAAACCACGCTTGCGGATGTCAAAAAACAGCTGATCTGGCAGGGATTTGGCACGTTAGCCCCAAGTCTGATGGCGTCACCCTCGCAGAAACTGGCGGATGTTCAGGCATTGCTGCATGAAGCGGGTGTCGCCGATAACGTGATTTGCTTTGAAGCACAGTCGCCGCTGGCGACATCGGTCAGTGCATTGCGTGCGCGAGTAGAAGAGTGCTGGCAACTGACCGAACAAAACCATCTGTATGAAAATTTCATTAATACGTTCCGACCACTGTTACCGCTGTTGCGTGATGCAACCCCGCAGGAGCTAACGCCTGAACGCTGTTTTGCTATTCAACTGTTAGCCATCCATCTCTATCGGCGGGTGATCCTCAAAGATCCGTTATTGCCGGAAGAGCTACTGCCTGCGCATTGGGTGGGGCAGGCGGCGCGTCAGCTCTGCATCAACATTTACCAGAGTGTGGCCGCAGGAGCGTTGGCGTGGGTAAGCGAAAAAGGGGAAACCTCTGTCGGGCCATTACCTCAGCCCGCGTCGCCGTTTTATCAGCGTTTCGGTGGTCTGAACCTCAAATAAGGAGCGCAAATGCCTGTTTATCAGATTGATGGCTTAACGCCTGTGGTGCCAGAAGAAAGCTACGTGCATCCGACTGCGGTGTTGATTGGCGATGTGATCCTCGGCAAAGGCGTGTACGTTGGCCCGAATGCCAGCCTGCGTGGTGATTTTGGCCGCATCGTGGTGAAGGACGGCGCGAATATTCAGGATAATTGTGTGATGCACGGTTTCCCGGAGCAGGACACGGTAGTGGAAGAGGACGGTCACATCGGCCATAGCGCGATATTGCATGGCTGCGTGATACGCCGTAATGCGCTGGTCGGCATGAATGCGGTGGTGATGGATGGGGCGGTCATCGGCGAGAACAGCATTGTCGGCGCGGCGGCCTTTGTGAAAGCGAAGGCTGAGATGCCCGCGAACTATCTCATCGTCGGCAGCCCGGCTAAAGCCATTCGTGCGTTGAGCAGTCAGGAAATTGAATGGAAGAAACGCGGGACGCGCGAATATCAGGTGCTGGTCGAGCGCTGCAAGATGACGATGCATCAGGTTGAGCCACTGCGTGAGGTGGAAGAAGGGCGCCAGCGTCTGACTTTTGATGAAAATCTGAGACCCAAATCAGCGAGCTAAAAGAAGTTGGCCCTCCTCTTGCGAAGAGGGCCAGAACGGGTGTCTGTGATGCTGCCCAAACCTTGCTCATTAAGACGCGGGGAGTGCTCCCCGCGTTGTCAGTCACTTCCTCAAATCGCAAGCTAACACGGCTTTGAACTCCATACCACGCTCTTTGACGCTTAGCTCACAGAGCGTTTCGCGAACCATCAGCGTGAACATCAATACTGTGAAACACAGCACAATGATTGCCACAAGGGCGTATTTTGTCAGCATGTTATTGCCTCCGTGCTTTGGAAGGACTAACATCCAACTTGCGAGGGTTGGAATGTTAGTCCCCCAGGTGGATAGAAATATCTCCTGGGGTTTTTAACTTTCCGGCCTCATGCAAGTCCTGCTTATCCCATGTCTGAGACCAGACAGCCTCAAACACCCGCCGCAATACTAAGCTTCTTTGTTGTAAGTTACAGACAGACATGCCGAATTCACGAGCAGGCTCGTAATTCTTCGTAGAGATTAGGAATTTGACGGGGAAAAAAGCCCCCCCACCGGGCGGTGAGAGGGGAGAATCTTAGGCTGCAACCAGGCTGTTGATGGCGGCTTTAGCGTCAGACTGCGCTTTTGCTGCCACTTCAGGACCGTACCCCATGCCTTCCGCGAACACGAAGTTCACGTCGGTGATGCCGATGAAGCCCAGGAACAGCTTCATATACGGTGCCAGCAGATCAGTTGGGGTATCTTTATGGATGCCGCCACGGCTGGACACCACGATAGCGCGTTTGCCTTTCACCAGACCTTCCGGGCCGTTTTCGGTATAGTTGAATGTCACACCAGCGCGTGCCACCAGGTCGAAGTAGTTTTTCAACTGAGTAGGGATGTTGAAGTTGTACATCGGGGCTGCAATCACAACCACGTCGTGTGCCTGAAGTTCAGCAACCAGCTCATCGGACAGCGCCAGCGCTTCCTGCTGACGTGGGGACAGTGGCGCATCGCCTGGACGCAGAGCGCCTACCAGTTCGCCATCCAGGACTGGAATTGGCTGTGCGGCCAGGTCGCGAACGGTAATCTGATCTGCCGGGTGTTTTTCAGCCCACTGATCAACAAAATAATCAGTCAGCTGACCAGACTGAGAGTACCCTGCCAGAATACTGGATTTGAGAACTAATACCTTGCTCATGGGTGTTTCCTTATATGAGATTGACGGGCCCGTGCCCTGTTGCTTGATGACACTCTATTCACAATCCTGCCGCAGGGATAGCGCAATATATCGAAGCCTTTGTTCAAATTTATTGATGAAGGAAAGCGACGCAGCGATGTGGTACTCTAACACTCATGAAAACAGAGACATTTTTCCGGCAGTGTGCTGCCCGATAACGCTATGACAGAACAACAGAAAATCACCTTCTCTCAGCTTCATCATCAACTGGACGGTCTGATGCTGCGCGATAAAACGCGTTTTTCCCGTCGGTTGCAGGGCGTGAAGAAGGTTAAAAATCCTGAATCACAACAGGCCATTTTGCAGGAGATGGCCCAGGAAATCTCTCAGGCGGCAGGGAAGGTTGTGCTGCGTGAAGCGGCGCGGCCGGAGATAACCTACCCGGAAAACCTGCCTGTCAGCCAGAAAAAACAGGACATCCTTAACGCTGTTCGCGACAACCAGGTGGTGATCGTTGCCGGTGAAACGGGGTCCGGGAAAACCACTCAGCTGCCGAAAATTTGTATGGAGCTCGGGCGTGGTGTGAAAGGGTTGATTGGTCATACCCAGCCACGTCGTCTGGCGGCCAGAACCGTCGCCAACCGTATTGCCGAAGAGCTGCAAACGGAGCCGGGCGGCTGTATCGGCTATAAAGTCCGCTTTAGCGATCACGTCAGCGACAACACGATGGTCAAGCTGATGACCGACGGTATTCTGCTGGCGGAAATCCAGCAGGATCGCCTGCTGATGCAGTACGACACCCTCATCATTGATGAAGCCCACGAACGCAGCCTGAACATCGATTTCCTGTTGGGTTATCTGAAAGAGCTGCTGCCGCGTCGCCCTGATCTGAAAATTATTATCACCTCGGCGACTATCGATCCGCAGCGTTTCTCAAAACATTTCAATAACGCGCCGATAATCGAAGTGTCGGGCCGTACATACCCGGTAGACGTTCGGTATCGTCCGATTGTCGAAGACGCTGATGATACTGAGCGCGATCAGTTGCAGGCCATTTTTGATGCAGTCGATGAACTGGGCAACGAGAGCCCAGGCGATATCCTGATCTTCATGAGCGGTGAACGTGAAATTCGTGACACCGCGGACGCATTAAGTAAGCGCGACCTTCGCCACACGGAAATCCTGCCGCTGTATGCCCGCTTATCCAACAGTGAGCAGAACCGCGTGTTCCAGTCGCACAGCGGGCGCCGTATCGTGCTGGCGACCAACGTCGCAGAAACCTCGCTGACCGTGCCGGGCATCAAGTATGTGATTGATCCCGGTACGGCGCGTATCAGCCGTTACAGCTATCGCACTAAGGTACAGCGCCTGCCGATTGAACCTGTTTCGCAGGCATCCGCGAACCAGCGTAAGGGCCGCTGTGGGCGTGTTTCCGAAGGTATCTGTATTCGCCTTTATTCGGAAGATGACTTCCTGTCGCGTCCGGAATTTACCGATCCGGAAATTTTGCGTACCAACCTGGCGTCCGTCATTCTGCAAATGACAGCGCTGGGTCTGGGGGATATCGGCGCGTTCCCGTTTGTTGAAGCGCCCGATAAGCGCAACATCCAGGACGGTGTGCGTCTTCTGGAAGAATTAGGCGCGATTACGACCGATGAGCAACAAACGGTCTATAAACTGACGACGATGGGCCGCCAGTTAAGCCAGCTTCCGGTTGACCCACGTCTGGCGCGAATGGTGCTGGAAGCGCAGAAACACGGCTGTGTGCGTGAAGCGATGATCATCACTTCAGCGCTTTCGATTCAGGATCCTCGTGAGCGTCCGATGGACAAACAGCAGGCTTCTGACGAAAAACATCGTCGCTTCCACGACAAAGAGTCTGACTTCCTCGCCTTTGTGAACCTGTGGAAATATCTCGGCGAGCAGCAAAAAGCGCTCTCTTCAAACCAGTTCCGCCGCCTGTGTCGTACAGATTATCTGAACTACTTACGCGTACGTGAATGGCAGGATATTTACACCCAATTGCGCCAGGTGGTGAAAGAGCTCGGCATTCCTGTGAACAGCGAACCGGCTGAGTACCGTGAAATTCACGTCGCGCTACTGGCGGGCTTGCTCTCGCACATCGGTATGAAAGATGCCGATAAGCAGGAATTTACCGGCGCGCGTAACGCTCGTTTCTCCATCTTCCCGGGCTCCGGTTTATTCAAGAGGCCCCCGAAATGGACCATGGTGGCCGAACTGGTGGAAACCAGCCGCCTGTGGGGCCGAATTGCGGCACGTATCGATCCGGAATGGGTTGAGCCGGTCGCCCAGCATCTGATCAAACGTTCTTACAGTGAACCGCACTGGGAACGTGCGCAGGGCGCAGTAATGGCGACGGAAAAAGTCACTGTTTACGGCCTGCCGATTGTGGCGGCTCGTAAGGTGAACTACAGCCAGATTGATCCGGCACTTTGTCGTGAACTGTTTATCCGCCATGCGCTGGTGGAAGGCGACTGGCAGACTCGCCACGCCTTTTTCCGCGACAACCTCAAGTTGCGCGCTGAAGTGGAAGAGCTGGAACACAAATCCCGCCGCCGCGACATTCTGGTGGACGATGAGTCGCTGTTTGAGTTTTACGATCAGCGCATCAGCCACGAGGTTATTTCAGCTCGCCACTTCGACAACTGGTGGAAAACCGCCAGCCGTGAAACGCCGGATCTGCTCAATTTTGAAAAGAGCATGCTGATTAAAGAAGGCGCGGAAAATGTCAGTAAGCTCGACTACCCGAACTTCTGGCATCAGGGCAATCTCAAACTGCGTCTGAGCTATCAGTTTGAGCCAGGCGCCGACGCCGATGGCGTCACAGTGCATATTCCGTTGCCGTTACTGAATCAGGTCGAAGAGGCCGGTTTCGAATGGCAAATCCCTGGTTTGCGTCGTGAACTGATCATCGCGCTGATTAAGTCATTGCCAAAACCGGTGCGCCGCAACTTTGTACCGGCGCCGAATTACGCTGAAGCATTCCTTGGCCGCGCAACGCCGCTGGAATTACCGTTACTCGATTCAATGGAACGCGAATTGCGTCGTATGACGGGCGTTACCATTGACCGTGAAGACTGGCACTGGGATCAGGTGCCCGATCACCTGAAAGTCACCTTCCGGGTGGTGGATGATAAAAACAAGAAACTGCAGGAAGGACGCGACCTGACAGCATTGAGAGACGGCCTGAAAGGGAAGGTTCAGGAAACCCTCTCCGCGGTGGCTGACGACGGTATTGAACAGAGCGGTTTGCATCTGTGGAGCTTTGGCACGTTACAAGAGAGCTACGAACAGAAACGCGGTAACTACAAAGTGAAAGCGTGGCCAGCGCTGGTGGATGAACGCGACAGCGTGGCGATCAAACTGTTTGATAACCCGCTGGAGCAGCAGCAGGCGATGTGGCGTGGCTTGCGCCGTTTGCTGTTGCTGAACATTCCGTCGCCAATTAAATATCTGCATGAAAAGCTGCCCAACAAGGCCAAGCTGGGGCTTTATTTCAACCCGTACGGTAAAGTGCTGGATTTGATAGATGACTGCATCTCTTGCGGCGTCGATAAGCTGATTGACGAAGCAGGCGGCCCGGTGTGGACAGAAGAGAACTTTGCGAAGCTGCACGATAAAGTGCGCGCAGAACTCAACGACACAGTGGTGGATATTGCGAAGCAGGTCGAACAAATTCTGACGGCTGTGTTCAACATCAACAAGCGCCTGAAAGGGCGTGTTGATATGACCATGGCGCTAGGCTTGTCCGACGTGAAAGCGCAAATGGCCGGGCTGGTGTATCGCGGGTTCGTTACCGGCAACGGCTTTAAACGGCTTGGCGATACGCTGCGTTATCTGAATGCGATTGAGAAACGGCTGGAAAAACTGGCTGTCGATCCGCACCGTGATCGCGCGCAAATGCTGAAGGTCGAAAGCGTACAGCAGGCCTGGCAACAGTGGCTGAACAAGCTGCCGCCAGCGCGCCGTGACGATGCCGATGTGCAGGAGATCCGCTGGATGATTGAAGAGCTGCGAGTCAGCTACTTTGCGCAACAGTTGGGGACACCGTATCCGATTTCCGACAAGCGTATTTTGCAGGCGATGGAGCCGATTAGCGGGTAATGGTGTTTCCTGGTGGACGATGCCGGGTGGCGGTTGCCGCTACCCGGCTTTTCTACAGCGATCGTAGTTTTTGCATAATTGGACCAGACTTGAAGTGTCCCCTTTACAAGACCAACCGCCTTCCGGCGGCTGGTAAAGACTGGCTGGGGGGGGGGGGACATTATCGCAGAAAGGTGGCGATTTATCTTAACGACATTCCCTTGAATTTTGCCGGCGAGTCAACCAGCACTCCGTCTGCACCCAGTTTTTTAGCCTGCTGGTAATCGTCCTGATTATTGACGCCAAATAAGATGACCCGAGCATTGCGATCTTTTTTAAAGCAGTCAAACGCCTCTTTATTCCACTCCAGTACTGATTTCGATATGCCTTCGCCAAGGGTGAATTTTTCGATAACTTGCACCTCTCTGCGCAGCTCGAAACCGTACCATATTGCCTTATCTTTGCTGTTGTCGTTCAGAGTACAAATATGGTGCATTGTAATATTTGCCAGCGCTGTCCTCGTCATATCACGGCTGGCGAAGCGAGGAATGCTGTCAGGCAGTGCATCAAGATATTTCGCATCAGTGGAATATACCCGTACCCGGTTCAGCGCCCGGTATTTTCCCAGCGTGGCAGAAAGCGCAGCGGCAAATTGTTGAGGGGAGGCATCCGGTGATTTTATGTCGAGATAAAAGAATGTCGTGGGCCATTTTTTTAATACTTCATCAAGCGTAGGGATGGTCACGCCTTTTCCTCGCAGAGGAAAATCAGGGGGAGCATAATGCCAGGCTGCATCGGCTTGCTGTAAATCTGAAACAGAATGCGACGACACCGGACCTTTGAGTGATGTCAGTGAAGCGAGATCTGACGGACGATAGAGAACAATCTTGCCATCTTTGCTGAGCTGTAATGTTACCCATATAGCTTCGGCACCATTATCGATAGATTTCTGAATGACCCAGGCTGTATTTTCCGGGCCGTCGCCGGTACCTCCCCGGTGCGCAATGATAGTCGGGTTGGCGGCCTGAGCCACTGTTGACAAAGATAATATTCCGCAGGTAAGAAGCAATGTTGTGAAACGAGACATCGAGTTTCCTTACTGTAATAAACAGAGATGATGAAGTGATAGTGAAAATAACATCTACTCTTTAAGCTACAATAAAATTATCGCTATTTAATTGAAGCCGGGATAGCCTGGCAGAGAATACAGAAAAAAAACATAATTATTTTCTCCAGCACTTTCGGTATTCCAGCCGCGGTGTTTTTTGCTGCTGAGGAAAGTCGAGAAAAATGGTTGAAAGGAGGAAGTGGCCTCCCAGGTAAACACTTCTTTGCGGATCATCATTTTCTCCCTGTACCCATGTTAAGCCAAACTGGCAGTCATCTACGCCAATCTGTCACCCGCACCTGGCTGGTGCTTCCCATAGACCCTGGACGGAAAGAACGGTAATGAGCTTCTTTTTCGCCGTTACCAGATGCGGATCCCTCATTTTTGAGGCATAACGCCTTGCGGTGGCATTTTCAGCGAGTTCCTTTGTCGGTGTGCGTCGCGGGTGTTACCCTGAACAGCAATTTGATAAAAGAAGGGAGCATTATGCTGACGACCTTTCCTCATTTGAATGAAGACACGCTGAGTGCCGCGAACTGCGTAGGTGAGTGGCTGGCACAGAACGATTTTGCCACGCCACCTGTCAATGTTGAGGCCGATCTGGTGGTGCTGGCAGGGAATGCCGTGATGCCGACGATTGATGCAGCTTGCCGACTGGCGGCGGAAAACCGCACGTTGCTGATAAGCGGCGGCATTGGGCACTCCACCACGTTTCTCTATGCGGCCGTTGCCCGTCATCCACGTTACAACATACTTCGTACTACCGCTCGGGCAGAAGCCTCGATTCTGGCGGATATTGCTCATCAGTACTGGAATATTCCCCTTGATCGCATCGTGGTGGAAGACCGCTCCACCAACTGCGGCGAAAATGCCCGTTTCACCCGTGAAGTGATGGAACAGTGCGGAATCACATGTCGGAACGGCATTGTGGTGCAGGACCCGACCATGCAGCGCAGAACCATGGCGACTTTTGCACACGTGTGGCAGGACGACCCCCAGGCACCGCAATGGCGTAGCTATCCAGGCTATCTGCCGGTGCTGCGTAACGCCACTCACGGGCTGACTTTTACCGATGAAGCCGATGCTGTCTGGCCGGTGGAACGCTATTTGTCACTGCTGCTGGGTGAACTGCCGCGTTTGCTTGATGATGAAAACGGCTACGGCCCGCGTGGCAAAGGGTTTATTGCCCACGTCTATATCCCCGACAGCGTGATGGCGGCCTGGCAAACCCTGCGAGAAGATTCACTGCTGCGTGAGGCGCTCACCAGTCGTTCACTGCTGTAAAAACCCGACATGAAATGCCCGTTTGCGACAGAAACAACGCAAACGGGCAAAACGTGTTACGGAATTGTTTAAGCTGAATCGCGTCCATGCGCCTTCTTTTATGATATATCTCACAAATACAGCATCATAGGGTAGGAGTTTGCCCCCGTAAATCTCGATATTTAACATTAAGTTTACTTGTTAAAAACGATGCATTTACAGGAGCGATTCATGACGGCACCCGTACAACACCCAATGTATATCGATGGTCAGTTTGTATCCTGGCAGGGCGACAACTGGATTGATGTGGTCAACCCTTCCACTGAGGCGATCCTCTCCCGCATCCCTGACGGTTCCGCCAAAGAAGCGCAACAGGCGATTGACGCGGCAGAACGCGCTCAGCCCGCCTGGGAAGCGCTGCCAGCCATTGAGCGCGCTGGTTGGTTACGTAAAATTGCTGCCGGTATTCGTGAACGCGCCGCCGAAATCAGTTCGCTGATTGTCGCGGAAGGCGGCAAAATTCAGCAACTGGCTGAAGTGGAAGTGTTCTTCACCGCCGATTACCTTGATTACATGTCTGAGTGGGCACGCCGCTACGAAGGGGAAATTCTGCAAAGCGATCGCCCGGGCGAAAACATCTTTGTCTTCAAACGCGCGTTGGGCGTGACCACCGGCATTCTGCCGTGGAACTTCCCGTTCTTCCTGATTGCCCGCAAACTGGCTCCTGCGCTTATCACCGGCAACACCATCGTGATTAAGCCAAGCGAATTCACGCCAAACAACGCGATTGCATTTGCGCAAATTGTGCATGAAATCGGTCTGCCAAAAGGTGTCTTCAACCTGGTGTTGGGTCGCGGCGAAACCGTCGGTCAGGAACTGGCGGGTAACCCGAAAGTGGCGATGGTCAGCATGACCGGCAGCGTGGGCGCAGGTGAGAAAATCATGACCGCTGCCGCTAAAAACATCACCAAAGTGTGCCTGGAACTTGGCGGCAAAGCACCCGCCATTGTGCTGGATGACGCGAATCTCGATCTGGCGGTGAAAGCCATTGTCGACTCCCGTGTGATCAACACCGGGCAGGTTTGTAACTGTGCAGAACGCGTCTATGTGCAGAAAGGGATTTACGATCAGTTCGTAAATCGTCTGGGCGAAGCGATGAAAGCCGTACAGTTTGGTGACCCGGCCCAGCGGAATGACATCGCCATGGGGCCATTGATCAACGCTGCGGCGCTTGAACGTGTCGAACAGAAGGTCGCAAAAGCGGTTGAGCAGGGTGCGAAAGTGGTGCTTGGCGGTAAAGCGGTGGAAGGCAAAGGCTATTTCTATCCGCCGACGCTGCTGCTTGATGTGCGTCAGGACATGACCATCATGCACGAAGAAACCTTCGGCCCGGTTCTGCCTGTCGTGGCATTCGATACGCTGGACGAAGCGCTGGCGATGGCAAACGACAGTGATTATGGTCTGACGTCGTCGGTTTACACTCAGGATTTGAATAAGGCGATGAAAGCCATCAAAGGGCTGAAGTTCGGCGAAACGTACATCAACCGCGAAAACTTCGAAGCGATGCAGGGCTTCCATGCGGGCTGGCGTAAATCCGGTATTGGTGGCGCAGATGGCCGCCATGGCCTGGAAGAGTATCTCCAGACTCAGGTGGTTTACCTGCAATCCTGATGCCCAAACCTTACCGGGCCTACCTATCTCGCGTAGGCCGGGTAAGCGTCAGCGCCACCCGGCAATCAGCCACCCGGCAAAAAAACAAACGCTGTGCTACAAATTAGGGCTAACCTGAAAATGTCGAGGTTTGCCCGTGACTGAAAAAGTAAATGCCCAGTGCCACTGTGGAACCGTGAAGTTTACCGTTGAACTGGCGGATGGATTCAACACCATCAGACGCTGCAACTGTTCTTTTTGCCGGATGCGTGGGGCGGTTGTGGTTTCTGCGCCGCTGTCGGGGATAACCGTGACAGAAGGCAAAGACAAGCTTACGGAATATCGCTTCAACACTCATACCGCGGCCCATTATTTCTGTTCTGTCTGCGGGATTTACACCTTCCATCAGCGCCGTTCGAATCCCAACCAGTTTGGCGTCAATGTGGCTTGTCTCGAAGGCGTATCACCGTTTGATTTCCACGAAGTCACGGTCGCGGATGGTGTGAATCATCCCTCCGATGGCGGTGGGGGTACGGCAGGGATACTGCGTTATCACCCCGTAAAATAAGGGGCTGGCGTTAATCTGAAAAGCCTTAGTCACCGCGACATTCGGACTTAACGTAGCGAGCATATTGCTATGATCCCCTTTTAACGAGGTGATTATGGCAATAGCAAAAAACTGGTCTCCGGAATTAGAAGGCATGCGCGGGGTCGCATCGCTGTGGGTCTTTCTTGGGCATATCGCCCTGTTGGTTAACTGCAAAATCCCGATAATCGCGGTGCCGAAACTCGGCGTCGATTTGTTTATTTTGCTGTCCGGCTACCTGATGGCCAAAAACTATATTGAACGTCAGGACAAAGAGCCGTGGGGTGCCTGGCACACCATCAAAACCTTCTGGATGCGACGTTATTTCCGCATCGCGCCGCTGTATTACGTGATGCTGTTTATCGCACTCGTCAGCGGGCATTTTATGGGTGAGATGCGCCAGATTATCGGCGAGGCTTTTCCCTCCACCGTGACCGAAACGTCGCGCTACAGCGACATCTCATTCATGAATTTGCTCACCCACGTGACGTTTATCTTCGGCGATTTGCCGCAGTACGCCTATAACACCGCGCTGCCAGACTGGAGTATCGGGCTGGAAATGCAGTTTTACCTGTTGTTCCCGTTCATCATGCTGCTGACGATGCGTTGGGGTTTTGCGACGACGCTGGTGGTGTTGATGGGGCTGGTGGCATTAGGGCGCTATTTGCTGCCCGGTATGTACGAGGCGTTCCCGATGCCTTCGATGATCCTGATTAAACTGCATATGTTCATCGCCGGGATGCTAATGGCTGAAGCGGTGAGACAACGTCGTTTGCTGTTCATCGTACTGGCGCTGCTTGCCCCAGCCGTGAGCGCCATCATGAACATTCGCATGGATTCCGTGCAGATTTTCTTCGAAGCATTAATGATTGTCGGCATGACGGGCGTGCTGTGGCGCTATCCGCAGCCGGGCATCATGGCAAAAGTCTTCAGCGTGCCGCGTTGGTTGCTGAGTCATCGTCTGTTCACCTGGCTGGGCGATGTTTCCTATTCCGTGTATTTGCTGCATCTGCTGATTGTGATGCCGGTTATTGCCTTCCTGCTGAACCATTCCCCTATTGCGCAGCATTCGAGCGGAGCCCGTTATTTATTCACCGTGGGGATTTGCCTGCCCATCGTTTATTTGCTCGCCACGTTGCTTCATCGTTATATCGAAATGCGGGGCATTGCCCTGGGTAAACGTATTATCAAAAATCGCGCTGCCAACGAAAAGGCGCTTAACCTCTCTTAAAATAAATATCCTCCGGCATAGCCGGAGGTTTTTCATATGCGCCTATAAGGCTCTGTCACCAGCAGCGCCCTAACAGGCGCATCACGATCTGACATTTGCATCTATGGATTACTTACGGCCCGTAAACGGGCTACCCGGATAGGGGATCGACAACTGCTCACCCATTTTATCCTCTTCCAGTTGGTGCTTTATGTATTCCTGTATCCTGGTCGTATTTTTTCCAACCGTATCAACGTAATACCCTCGGCACCAAAACTCCCTGTTACGGTATTTGAACTTCAAATCCCCAAATTGCTCATAAAGCATCAGGCTACTCTTGCCCTTCAGGTACCCCATAAAAGCCGATACACTCATTTTCGGCGGGATCTCCAGAAGCATGTGGATGTGATCCACACAACATTCCGCTTCAAGAATATTCACGTTTTTCCATTCGCACAGCTTTCTTAAGATACTGCCTATCGCTTTGCGTTTTTCACCGTAGAACACCTGTCTTCGGTACTTCGGCGCAAAAACTATGTGATATTTACAGTTCCATCGGGTGTGCGCTAAGCTCTTTTCGTCCCTCATTGGGACCCCCTTTTGATTTCTTGTTGAATGTTTGCAGTTGCCAGACCGCAACCTGTTTTAACAAATCAAAAGGGGTTTTTAGAACCGACTCAAAGCTGAAAGCTTTACTGAACCCCCAGCCTAG